>CAZAOQ010000123.1:0-9484 GCA_964486795.1 uncultured Rhodocyclaceae bacterium | reverse complement strand
AACGTCGATGTAATCTGCCCCGGCTTCGTCGCCGACTGCCTGGAAACGCTCGAAGAAATCGCCATGGAAAACAAAGCTGCCTTCATTGATGCGGGTGGCAAGGCATTCCATTACATCCCCTGCCTCAACGAAAACGCCGACTGGATCGAAGCCCTCGCCGATCTCGCTTTGCGGCAGCTTGGTGATTGGTTGCCGGAGGTGCCTGCTTCAACGCATTGATGGTGGGACACGCCAGGGCAAGGATTTGTTCGAGAGGGCGCAGCAGGTCAGGTGTTGGTTTTAAGGAATATTCCAAACCAATTCGAGCCTAGTTCCTCTGATTCGACCCGTCTGCTTTCCAAGCATTAACTCGGGGCGGGTATTGCGAGCTAAAACGGACCATTTGGAATAATCCGTGAAATTGATATTCGAATGCAGCGTCGGAGCGTTGGTTCTGGTCAGCTATCCAGGCACTGAGTGCCGGGTAGTTTTGCGTCAGATAGATGGATTGCTCACCGCTTGATGAATGGCCTCAATATCGAATGGTTGATTTAAAGAAAAAGACATTTCTTCTGGTTGAAAGCGTCGCGGAAATGCGGATGGCGATTACGTTGGCGCTTTCGAATTTTGGGGTGACCAAGGTAACCACGACATCGCAGCCAAAGGAATTGCTTCGTCACCTGAGCACCAGGTCATACGATGTCATCATCTGCGATTACACCTTTGGCGGGAAACTGGATGGTTTGGCGCTGTTGCAGGAGATCCATCAACGTAGATTGATCAATCTGGGAACCGTGTTCATTATTGTGACGACTGAACGCAGTGCCGCGACGGTGATTGCAGCGCTTGATTACTCGCCCGATGATTATTTGCTGAAGCCTTTTACGGCCAATGCGCTGTTAAACCGTTTGAAAAAAGCATTTGAGCGCAAGCCGGCATTTGATGTGCTTGACAGGCTGATCCGGAATCACGATTACCTTGGGGCCATTGAGGAGTGCGATGTCCGGATCAATGAGGGCAATGCACATCAGCTTGAGTTTACGAAGATCAAAGGCCGATTGAGCTTGCTCACGGCCGACTTTGCTGGTGCGCAAAAACTTTATGAGCAGGTTTTGGAGGCAGCTCCAGTGGAATGGGCGACCATGGGCTTGGGCAAGAGCCTGCAGAATCAACATGAGTTTGACAAGGCGATCGATCTTTTTCAATCAATCATCGACGGCAATAATCGCGTCATGGAAGCCTACGATTTGCTCGCCGATTCGCATCAGTCGAACGGTGACAGCAAAATCGCCCAAGAGGTTTTGCAGAGGGCCGTAACGATCCTGCCCAATGATCTAAAGCGCCAGCAAAAGCTCGGTGAGGTGGCGTGGGAAAACGGTGATTTTGATGTGGCTGAACAGACTTTCCGGCAATGTTTGGTGCTGGGAAGGGAGCAGGCATCGACGGATGCCGACAATCACATCAAATTGTGCAAACTCTTGCTCGACAAGGGTGATGTTGAGGGTGCGCTGACCGCTATTCAGGCGCTCCGTAAGGCGCTTTCCAGGGATCCGATTGCATCGTTGTCTGCCGATCTGATCGAATCCATGATCTACAAGAAGAGCGGTGAACAAAGCAAGGCGCAGGAGCTCTACACAAAATTCAAAAAAGCGGTTGCGGCGTATGAGGCGGAGCTGCCGGAGAGCATTTTGCTCGACAGGGTTGCCGCTGGTTTGTTATTTGACGATGAGGCCGATATCGAGCCGGTCGTGCGCAAGCTGCTGAGAAATAACGTCGAGGGTAGTCTGATACGGCACAAAATCGTTGCCATCTATGAAAAAGAAGGTAAGGGAGCGCAAATCCGCGCATTGATGGATGCCATCATGGCAGAGCTGATTGCCCAGAATAATCGTGCCGTCATTCTGGCTAAGAGTGGTGATCTGAAAGGGGCTGTCGAATTATTCATTCAAGCCGTGGCGGATATGCCCAACAATGCTCGCTTCATCGTGAATGCAAGCAATGGCTTGCTGGCGTATGTCAATCTGGCCGGCTGGGATGAGGCTTATATGACAAAGGTCAAAGAGTTTATTACGCGTATTGCTGATCTGGATCCGACCAATCCGGCATTACAGCAGCTCGTCAGAATACGTGAGGCAACGGCTAAAAAATTCAACAAAGAATAGGGAACAAATACCGAGGACTGCTAGATATTCACTGAGTCTTTAAAGAAGGGGAAATGCAATGATCGTACTATGTCGAAACATTAGTAACTTATTGATTACATTCATTGCTTTCCTGGTAATAGGCTGCAATTCGCCAGAGCAAAGTGAGCCTTACGCCGTACAGCAAGGCGCCCCATCCTATTCTTTGGCACAAGGGTGTTACGCATTAAAAGCAATCGATGACCATCGATATATGGTCTCAAACGGCCGAACTGTATATCGATTCACTTCAGTTGATATATCTGATGCCGAGAGATTTTTCCTCAAACCGACCGGGTTGGGGACCTTCATGTTGTATGACCACGAAGGCGGATATTTAGGCAACGGAACCAATGTGGTGAATCGTCAATGGGAAGCCAACTCAACTGCCGAGTGGCGAATTAACGACATTCTTGACGGCAACAATCCTGTTGAACCATCAAAGATTCTGGTAGCTACAGCCACCAACATGCGTCTTCTTTTGGAAAACTCGATGCCGGCAGTGGCCACGAACCAGGGGCCAATCCAGTCCGCTGCGCTCTTCAGCTTTGTTCCCTTGGCAAAAGAAGCATGCAAGCCATTCCCTGAAGCAAACCTGGATGCCGAAGTATCGCCGGATTTTTATACGCCAAAGGATCCGAGCCAACCCGTGGTTGGATTTGCCGATTTGCATAATCATATTTCCTTCCCGAAGGCCATCGGGGGATTGGCAATGTCAGGAAGCGGTTTTAGCCCCTGGGGTATCGAAAAAGCCTTGGGAAGTTGTTCCCAACTTCATGGAAAGAACGGCTCACTGGACTTGTTGGAGAGCCAGCAAATATCTGGCGGAGCAAGTGGCCATGCAACCGATGGCTACCCCACGTTCAGTTACTGGCCCAATCGCTCGACGCTGACGCACGTCGAAACCTATTATCGCTGGATACAACGCACCTATTTGAGTGGCATGCGCATCATGGTCAATCATGTCACAGGCAACCCATCCTTTTGCCAATTGCTGAGCGCGATGCACTGGGGAATGCTCGAGGGCGACTGCAAAAGTGATGCTGATGTGCTGATGCAGGTTCGTTACATCTACGATATGCAAGACTACATTGATGCTCAGGAAGGTGGCCCAGGAAAGGGCTGGTTTCGAGTGGTCACCTCACCGCAACAAGCACGGCAAGTCATTAGCCAAAATAAGTTGGCGGTGGTTTTAGGCAGCGAATACGGGACCTTGTTCGACTGCACCGAAAGTGCGACTGGCTGCACTGCAGACTACGTCGATACCAAGCTGGATCAGTTATATGCTTTGGGCGTTCGCTCGATATTTCCGATTCATCGTTTTGATAACGCCTTCGGTGGCACTCAACCGGCGGGTGGTAGTTCCGGCGCCTGGATGAATTTCACCAGTATGTTGAGCACCGGAAATGTTCAGAACATCACTGACTTACTACTACCAAAAAAATTACTTTTCAAACCAATCACCGGCCACTTCTGGCAATTAGAACAATGCCCGGATGGCGTGCCTGGTGAAGGTGGAATGAAAAGCATGAAGCAATTCATGGATGAAGATTTCGGATTTATCAAAAAAGACATCGCCAGTATTCCTGTTTTTGGAGGTGTCGCTAGCAATTTTGTCGACTACGCCATTTTTAATAAACTGAAACCCTTGCCGGAATATACGGAGTTCAGTCACGGCGGGAACGGTTGCAATGTTCGGCCGCTTCAGGAAGTGGGGCGGCATCTGATCAATCGCATCGTCGACAAGGGCATGATTCTGGAAATCGACCATATGAGTTACAACACTCGTATCGCCACTCTGGAGATATTGGAAAACCGGCATTACTCCGGGTTTATTTCATCGCATGGTTGGATTGAAAACATGGAAAGCATGCGAGATCGGATTTTTAAACTTGGCGGAATGATGGCGCCATTTAATGACACACCTTCTAAAATTGCCTCTACCATCAATCTGTATTCCAAAGAGATGCAGTCGTATCCGTATCTGATAGGAATTGGGATTGGGTCAGATGTGCAAGGCGTAACGTCGCAGCCGACTGGAGACAGTCACTTCACTATTTCCTATCCATTTAAATCAGTCGATGGATTAGTAACCTTTACTCAACCAAAAACCGGAGACAGAGCCTTTGATTTCAACAGCGAGGGCGTGGCTCATTATGGGGTATATGCCGAATGGCTTGAAAACTTCCGTCAGGTTGCTCAGCAGAGAAATGGCGAAGCCATGAAGATATTCATGAATTCCGCCGAAGCTTATTTGCAGATGTGGGAAAGGGCGGATAGCCAGGCTAAAGAACGTGGGGCTGCCGTGAATGGCAAGGTCAATTAGTCGATACCCTTATCTCGAATGTGATTTGTTGTTGTGTGAGGCTATGGTGCGACTATGGTGATATGGCGCCCGGTTTTAATTGAGTGATGCCGAAGCCGGGTTCTACTTTGATTTTGCGTTATTTCGCTAATTGAGGTGACAGTCCATCGTTAGTCGAGCTTGACCGTGCCTTCGAACCAGTGTTCTTCACCGCTATGAAGGCGCTCGTTGTCGGGGCTGGTATGAAATCTCAAAACGATTCGAATATTAGACATCGTCCTGCAGATATTTCATGGTGCTCAGCGTTTGAGCAAGGTCCAGATCACATCTAGGCCGGTGACGATCAAATCAGCGACGTGCTCTTCGCTGGATGATGCGCCCAGCAGTCCGCTGCGTTGCGTCTTGAGCTGCTGTGAGCGCTCTTTCTCGATAGCCAGCAGCGCATCAGCCATGATGAGCGGATCGCGTTCCTTGCGCTTGAGGTGTTCGGCATCGGCATGCTGGTAATTCGCCAGCGCCTGCTCGACGGCGTCGGGATCGAGAATCGCAATCGGCGCGCGGCAATACGGACAGGCCGGGTTCGTGCGGATATCGAAGGGTGCGCCGCAGCTGGTGCAGTGTATCGAGGAGATGCGTGCCGCCAGCGCTGTGATCTCGATGGGAGCCAGTTGGCGCACGAAGCCCTTTTCGATCATGAACTGGGCGAAAGGGGTGAAGCGCCCGTGGCTTTGCAGACAGCGGTAATAATTGAATTTCCCGCTCTTGCCGATATCCAGTGAATGTAGCAAACCTTCGTCGCAGCGCGGGCAGTTCAACTTAGTCGCCAGCGGCTGCCGTGGCACGCTGCGGCGCTCGTGGATCTGCCGGAACAGATCAACGATGCCGCCAGGTGCGATCTGTGTACTTTCATGGGTGTCGAACCAGATGCCCTGGCAGACGAAGCAGAGATCGATGGCGACCGCGTCTTGCAGCCGGCTGTCGAAACTGAGGCGTGCCATGATGATTCCGCACGATGGACAGGGGACGAAGTCACGGCGGCCATTCGATGATATGCTGGACAACTAAGAATCTCCTGAACGGGAACTGGCTGAATGGTAACATTCTGCCAATGACCACCCCTTACGTCATCTCTATCGAAGAAGTCGAGTTGTCTGCCATCCGAGCTCAGGGGGCGGGAGGACAGAACGTCAACAAAGTTTCAAATGCGGTGCATCTTCGATTCGATATCGTTAAGTCATCCTTGCCGGAAGCCATTAGGGAGCGCTTGCTAAAACTGGGTGATCAGCGAATCACTAAAGAGGGTGTGATCATCATCAAGGCACAGGAATATCGAAGCCTGCAAGGTAACCGCATCGAAGCACTTCGGCGATTGCAGCAGATGATTGACCACGTGGCCGTCCTTCCCAAAAAGCGCCGCCCCACAAAGCCATCCCTTGGTTCCGTCAAGCGTCGCCTTGAGGGTAAAACTCACCGTGCGGATATCAAGGCCGGTCGGGGACGGTTGCGGTTCTCGCAGGCCTGAAGGTCGGAGTGATCAGCGTCCAGGTTTGGATTGAATTCAGCGGGGGCGCGACGAGCGTTGCGGCTGACTCCAACCGACCAGTGCGACCAGTTAAGCGCACGCTCAAATTGGCTGACGCCGGTTTCGACGTGACCGGCTAAGAACAAGTATCCGCGCCACTCTTCAATGAGCGCATCGCGGAGAGCAAGGATTCACGCCACTTTCCGTGGCATGCCTCGTGGAGAACAAGCATTCATGCGGTTCTTCGGCTGCTCTTGATTTTGACACCATAGCTGCCATATATGGGGGAACCATTGTCAGGAGCCTGCCATGTCCACGTCAGCCAATGCCGCCACCACCATCGTCGTCTGCCCGCACTGTGCCGCGCCTAACCGTCTGCCTGATGCGCGGCTCGAAACGAATGACACCGGTGGCACGTGTGGCAAGTGCAAGAGTGCCTTGTTTACGGGCCATCCGGTCGAGCTGAATACGGCTAATTTCACCGCTCACGTCGAGCGTTCCGAACTGCCGGTGGTCGTCGACTTCTGGGCACCGTGGTGTGCGCCTTGCCGCGGCATGGCGCCGGCCTTCGAACAGGCGGCGGCGCAGCTTGAGCCACGCGTGCGGCTGGCCAAGCTGAATACCGAAGCCGAACCGTCACTCGCTGGCCGCTTTGGCATTCGCAGCATTCCGACACTGATCTTGTTTGAGAATGGCCGTGAAGTCGACCGCCAGTCCGGTGCGATGGACACAGCAAGCCTGGTGCGCTGGATCAAGAGCCGGCACTGAAACAAACCCTTCAAGTTCCCCCTGTCGTTGCCGTTAACCCAGTCAAGAAAGCATTGTGGGAACGGCCATGAAAATAGATTCATACAGCTTGAGCCTTGCCAGCCAGCACAGCGCCAGCAGCAGCCACACACTCACGGAATCATTGCGTGCCTGGGTCGGTGACCAGCGTCCTGATTTCGAAGGAAACAATCGCGGGCAGCCTCAGTCGGCGCCCGCGCCCATTATCTCCACTGCGGCTCAGGCGGCTTTGGCCGCAGATTCGGGTGGTAGGGCGGGTCAGTCTGGACAGAGCAGCGAGGCGCAGGCCATCCAGAACAGTCTCGATGACATCGAGAAGGATCCGCGCATGATGTTGATCCGCCAGATGGTGAAGATGCTCACCGGTCACGATATTCGAGTCGTTTCCGCAGCTGATTTTCAGATTGGCACGATGGCCAGCACGGCGATGGTGGGTGCTCACCAGGCGGCCAGCGCGCAAGCGCAGCAAGCGGCGCAACCTCAGCAACCTCCGCAACCACCCGCACGGGCTGGCTTCGGCATCGAATACGATCGCCATGAAGTCCGCACCGAAACCGAACAGACCTCCTTCCAAGCGGCCGGCGTTGTCCGTACCAGTGATGGCAAGGAGATCAATTTCCAGCTTTCTCTCCAGATGCAACGCAGTTATAGCGAGGAGAGCAACATCAGCTTGCGTTCCGGCGATGGTATCCGCAAGGATCCGCTGGTCATAAACTTCAATGGCACTTCGGCCCAATTGCAGAGCCAGCGCTTCAGCTTCGACCTCGAAGGTGACGGCAGCAAGGAGAAGGTGGCGATGCTCGGTGCCAACAGCGGCTACCTGGCATTGGACCTGAACCAGAACGGCAAGATTGACTCCGGCAAGGAACTCTTCGGTGTCGCCAGCGGCGACGGCTTCGCCGATCTCGCCAAGCTCGATAGCGATGGCAACGGCTGGATCGACGAGAATGACGCGGCTTACAGTCAGCTGCGCGTCTGGACACCAACGGCGGACGGTGGTGGCCATCTGGTGACGCTCAAGGAAAAGCAGGTCGGCGCGCTCTATCTGGGCAAGACGGCAACTCCCTTTGAACTGCGCGACAGCAACAACCAGTCCTTCGGCGCGGTGCGTGCCAGCGGTGTTTATCTCAGCGAGAACGGAAGTGTCGGCTCGCTGCAGCAGATTGATCTGACGGTTTAGCCCTCATGCGGCAGACGGACTGAACGTCAGGAAAACCTCTCCTTTGCAGTACCGGTGACTCGGCCAGGCTCGTCCTGGCCATTTTTTTGTCTGCAACTCTTGAAACCCCTACGATCGTCCCCACTATAGACGACTGTTTGCCATATACCGACCGATTGCGGGAGATTCCCATGCAGGAAAATAAGCCGAATCCAAACGCCGAGTTCAATCTCGATCCCAATCCAAATTCCGATACCGTGAGCGTCAATGTCGATGCATTGAATCAAACGGAGGTGATGCCCAGTCTCGAAGAGGCGCTGCAGGCTGCTGAACTGAAAGCTCAGGAGAATCACGACGCCTGGCTGCGCGCCAAGGCAGAGACTGAGAATGTGCGCCGTCGTGCGCAGGATGACATCTCCAAGGCGCACAAATTCGCCAGCGAGAAGTTTGCCACTGAGCTACTTGCCGTCAGGGACAGCCTCGAAGCCGCGCTGGCCAATGAGAACCAGAGCGCTGAAAACCTCAAGAGCGGTGTCGAGCTGACACTGCGTCAGCTGACGACCGCTTTCGAAAGAGCCAGTCTGGTCGAGATCAACCCGCTCGGCGAGAAGTTCGATCCGCACAAGCACCAGGCAATCGGCCAGCTCGACGCGCCGGCGGGTGTCGAGGCGAATCAGGTGCTCCAGGTGCTGCAGAAGGGCTATGTGCTGTATGACCGCACCATCCGCCCGGCGCTGGTGATGGTCGCCAAGGCCAAGGATTGACGGGATGCCGCGCAAGCCCTGCAACTTATACAAGTTATGCAGAGGCGGGTGCTTGAAATTTGCGCCGCATACCCCCAATTAGTCCACAAGCTTGAAATGTTGCGAAGAACGTGGCGGATGAAACGTCATCGCCGCTTTCTTTCTCTCCCGATTTAACTGAAATCTATTAAAAGGAATCTGAACATGGGCAAGATTATCGGCATCGACCTCGGCACCACCAACAGCTGCGTTTCCGTCATGGAAGGCGGCAAGCCCAAGGTTATCGAAAACTCGGAAGGTGCGCGCACCACACCGTCCATCGTTGCCTATGCGGAAGATGGCGAGATCCTTTGCGGTGCCTCGGCTAAGCGTCAGGCCGTCACCAACTCGAAGAACACCCTCTACGCCGTCAAGCGTCTGATCGGTCGCCGCTTCGATGAAAAAGAAGTCCAGAAGGACATCGACCTGATGCCGTTCTCCATCGTCAAGGCCGACAACGGCGACGCCTGGGTTGAAGTGCGCGGCCAGAAAATGGCACCGCCGCAAGTCTCTGCCGAAGTGCTGCGCAAGATGAAGAAGACCGCCGAAGATTATCTCGGCGAGGAAGTCACCGAAGCCGTCATCACCGTACCGGCTTACTTCAACGACTCGCAGCGTCAGGCCACCAAAGATGCCGGTCGCATTGCCGGTCTTGAAGTCAAGCGCATCATCAACGAGCCAACTGCAGCGGCGATCTCCTTCGGTCTCGACAAGCAGGAAGGCGATCGCAAGATTGCCGTGTTCGACCTTGGCGGCGGTACTTTTGATATT
>CAZAOQ010000122.1:4018-9495 GCA_964486795.1 uncultured Rhodocyclaceae bacterium | reverse complement strand
CTTCATCCTGATCTTTCTTGCCGTCGTGATCGGCAGCTCGCTCCTGTTGTTCGCTTGGCGTGCGCCCAAGGTCGGACTTGGTGGCCGTTTCGCGCTGATGTCGCGGGAAACCCTGCTGCTGATCAATAACGTACTGCTGGTTGTGGCCGCAGGCAGCGTGCTGCTCGGTACGCTGTACCCGCTGCTCATCGATGCGCTGGGGCTGGGCAAGCTGTCTGTCGGCCCGCCGTATTTCCAGACGGTATTCGTGCCGCTGATGGTGCCGCTGCTGTTTCTCACCGCGGTGGGTTCGGCCGCGCGCTGGAAGCAGGCGAGCGTCGGCGATCTGGTGCATCGCCTGAAGTTCGCCGCTGTGCTGGCGGTGGCTGCCGGTATTGGCCTGCCTTTCGTCTTCGGCGAATGGACGCCGCTGATCGGGTTAGGCCTCTCCCTCGCCGTCTGGATTATTGCCGCTGCCGTCATCGGAATTCGCCATCGCCTGAAGAGCGGCATGCCGCCGCGTGCCTTCTGGGGCATGCATATTGCACACATCGGTGTCGCCGTGTTCGTCATTGGTGTCACCATGGTCAAGGGTTACGAAACCGAGAAGGACGTGCGTATGGCGCCGGGTGAAACCGTCGTCATCGGTGGCTATACGGTGCGCATGATCGGCATCAAGGATGCGATGGGGCCGAATTATCGGGCCGCGCGCGGTGAGTTTGAACTCAGCCGCGACGGTGTTGTGCTGCACACGCTGCATCCCGAGAAGCGCGCCTATTTCTCGTCGGCGATGCCGATGACCGAAGCGGCAATTGACACCAGTTTGTTGCGGGATGTGTATGTCTCGCTCGGCGAGCAGGTTGGCGAGAAAGATGGCAGCGGCGCATGGAGCGTACGCGTGCATCACAAACCTTTCGTCATCTGGATCTGGGGTGGCTGTCTGTTGATGGCGCTGGGTGGCTTTTTGGCCATCAGCGACCGGCGGTATCGCCTTAAGGCGGGTGGGGCTAGGGTCGGGGCGCTGCTGCCGGAAAAATCCAAGACCTCGACGGCCACTGGAGCTGCCTCATGAATCGATTCCTGATTCCGATTGCATTTTTTGTGGTGCTGCTCGGCTTTCTTACCGCTGGTCTTTGGCTCGATCCGCGTGAAGTACCATCGCCACTCGTCGGTAAGCCGGCGCCGCAGTTTCAGCTCATGCAGCTTGACGCTGTTGGCAAGACTTTTTCACCCAGGGACATGCAGGGCAAGGTCTGGCTGCTCAATGTCTGGTCTTCATGGTGTGTTTCCTGTCGCGCTGAGCATGCCTTGCTGGTGAGCTTTGCCAAACAGGGCCGTGTGCCCGTTGTGGGTCTTAATTACAAGGAAGTGCGCGGTGATGGCGAGACAGATGTCAGCAAACTTCAGCCAGAGGCCGAGGATGCTCTGGTGCGCGAGCGCGCCACCGCCTGGCTCACCGAGCGCGGCAATCCTTACTTGCTGACGGCACTCGATATCGACGGTCGCGTCGGCATCGATTACGGCGTCTATGGCGTGCCGGAAACCTATGTCATCGACAAGGCCGGCGTGATTCGCTACAAGCAGATCGGTCCGCTGACACCCGAGGTGATCGAGAAGAAGATCCTGCCGCTGCTGAAGGAGCTTCAGACATGATGGGTTTGAATGCGTACCGCATGCGCCGCGCTGCGGCAGTTACCGTGCTGGCGCTGGCGCTTGGACTGGCCACAGGTGCCTCATATGCCAACGAGGCCGCGCCGCTGGCCGAAGACCCCGTCACTGAAAAACGCATGGTGGCGATTTCGGAAGAATTGCGTTGCCTCGTTTGCCAGAACGAATCGCTGGCCGCTTCGCGTGCCGAACTTGCACAGGACTTGCGTCGCGAGATTCGCACCATGATCAAGGCAGGCAAGAGTGACAATGACATCATGGAATTCATGGTTAGCCGTTACGGCGACTATGTGCGTTATCGGCCGCCGATGACGGCGACGACATTGCTGCTTTGGTTCGGTCCCTTTCTGCTGCTCATTGGTGGCTTGATCGGGCTGATAATGTTTCTGCGCCAACGCAGCGGCAATGCCGAGGTCGCCGCCGAGGCGACGCTGACCGTCGAGCAACGTCGTGCAGCTGAGGCACTGCTGAATCAAGTTTCCAGTGAAAGCGAAAAGTCAAAATGAGCTCCCTTCCCTTCATTGGCGCTGCGGTTCTGCTGACCATGGCCGTGCTGAGTTGGCTGCTCTATCCGCTACTCAAAGGCGGGCGTGGGGCACATACCGCCGCGTCGCGTCGCGCCTTGAATGCCGCGATCTACCGTGATCAGCTCGTCGAACTGGAGCGCGACCGCGCCACTGGTAATCTTGCCGAAGGCGACTACATCCAGTCGCGCGATGAATTGCAGCATCGCCTGTTGCAGGATGCCGGCACGCCTGCCGCAGATGCCCTCGATGTGGCTGCTGGCACCGACACCCGTCCGGCGACGCGTAGCGCGTTGGCGTTGCTGGTTCTGCTGCCACTGGCTGCTGCCTTGCTTTATTTCTGGCTCGGCAATCCGGCGACACTGCAGCCGCCGGCCGCACGTGAGCAAATTACCGCCGCGCAGGTCGAGGAAATGGTGGCCACACTCGCCACTCGCATGGAAAAGAACCCGGATGATCTGAAGGGCTGGATGATGCTGGCGCGCTCTTACAAGGCGCTGCACCGCTACGATGAAGGTGCCAAGGCCTATGAACGCGTCATGGCTCTGGGTGGGGCGGAGAACCCCGACGTGCTGGCCGACTATGCCGATCTGCTCGGTGTGCGCGCCGGTGGCAGTCTCGAAGGCCGGCCCATGGCCTTGCTCGATCAGGCGCTTAAGATCGATCCGGAAAATGTGATGGCGCTGGCACTGGCTGGCAGCGCGAGTTATGCCCGGCAGGATTTCGTTGGCACGGCACGTCATTGGGACCGGCTGATCAAGCTGTTGCCGGCAGAATCGGAGGATGCCAAGTCGCTGGCCATCGCGCTCGGGGATGTGCATGCGAAGATTGCTCAGGGTAGCAAGGCCGCAAAAAGCGAGGCCGGGACTGAGCCCGAGGCGTCGAATCCGAAGTCGGTCAGCGGCCAGGTGAGCCTGGCACCGACGCTGGCCGGCAAGGTTCAGCCAAGCGACACGCTGTTCGTCTTCGCCCGCGCCGTTGATGGCCCGCGCATGCCGCTCGCGGTACTGCGCGCAAGCGCCGCCGATTTGCCCTTGTCATTCACGCTCGACGACAGGCTGGCGCTGAATCCACAGATGAAGATTTCAGGCGCACCTCAGGTCAAGGTTGAGGCGCGCATCTCGAGGTCCGGTAATGCCACGCCGCAAGCAGGGGATCTTAGTGGTGAAAGTACCGCGGTGCCGCTGGGGGCGAAGGACGTGAAGATTGTGATTGAGCGAACAGCACCCTGATGCCTAGTTGATTTTGGTGATAGCAGACACTCACGTCTGCGTTTGATGCTAGGCCGTTTCCTCGGCATCAAACTCACTGTTTCAGATTTGTCAGCTTAATCAGCTTAGTTCGCGTCGTACACATAAGCGTTCTGCGCCACCTTCGATTCTTTCGCGCGCTTCATCTCGTCCATACTCTGTTCACTCTTGTCCCACCACAGTGCGCGACCGCGCAGCTTTTCGTCGCGCTGCTCGGGGTGCTTCGCGAGCCATTCACGCATGAACAGGGTGTGTTCGGATTCGTAGATTTTGGCCATGATTTTTTCCTGGAAATGTTGGGATAAGGTCTGAGTCTGCTGTTGATGCGGCTGAATTACTCGCGTGTTCTGGAAATTCGCATGACTTCAGGGATGCGGCGCAGGCTGCGCATAAGGCGCGCGAGATGGGCCCGACCGGTGACTTGCAGCGTGAACTGGAGGGCCGTATAGAGCCCCTCGTCTTCGTCGATGCGCACGTTCTGGATGTCCGAGTCAGCCGCTGCGATTGCTGCGGCCATGCGGGCGAGGACGCCGCGGCGGTTTTCGGTGACGATGCGGATGCTGGTCTCGAACTGGCTGTCGCTGGCCTGTTCCCATTCGACTTCAACCCAGTTGTCGCGTTCGTGATGGGTGCGGCCGATGCTGCGGCAGTCGTTGGTGTGGACCGTGAGGCCCTGGCCCTTGCGGACGATGCCGACGATGGGGTCGCCAGGAATCGGCCGGCAGCACTTGGCAAGTTGGACGGCGACGCCTTCGCTGCCGTGGATGATGATCGGCCCGAGCGGTTTGCGTCGTTCGACGGGTACGCTGGTCGTGCCGGTGGCGGATTCGCACTCGGCCGCGAGACGGCGCGCGACGATGACGGCGAGACGCTTGCCAAGACCGATGTCGGTTAGCACTTCCTTCTTCGATTGGGCGCCGCAGCTCCGCACGAAGCGCCCCCAGGCAACGGCATCGATGCCGTCAATGTGTAAGCCGAAGCTCTGCAGGGCCTGCGCCAGCAACCGTTCGCCCAGTGCCGTTGATTCGACGTGCTGGCGCACCTTGAGAAAGTGGCGGATCTGGGAGCGTGCGCGGCTACTTTTGACGTAAGTGAGCCAGCTGGGATTCGGGTTGGCGTGGGCGGCGCAGATGATCTCGACCTGTTCGCCGTTGCGCAGTTCGGTGCGCAGTGGCTTCGGCTCGCCGTTGATGCGGCAGGCCACGCAGCGGTTGCCGACATCAGTATGCACCGCATAGGCAAAATCGACGGCTGTGGCGCCGCGTGGCAGGCCGATGATCTTGCCCCTCGGCGTGAATATGAAGACCTCGCCGGGGAATAGGTCGACTTTGACATGTTCAAGAAACTCGGAGGAGTTGCCCGAGGCAGTTTGCAGTTCCAGGAGCGACTGCAGCCATTTGTGAGTCTTCTGCTGCAGCTCGTCGAGCGTTTGTTCGTCCTTGTAGAGCCAGTGCGCGGCGACACCGGATTCGGCCACGTGATGCATTTCGTGGGTGCGGATCTGCACCTCGACGGGCGTGCCGTAGGGGCCGATCAGCGTGGTGTGCAGTGACTGGTAGCCGTTTCCCTTGGGAATGGCGATGTAATCCTTGAACTTGCCGGGTACCGGTTTGTAGATGCTGTGCAGCGCGCCGAGCGCCAGATAGCAGGTTGGTTGGTCCTTGACGAGGATGCGGAAGCCGTAGATGTCGAGCACCTGCGAGAAGGTCAGATGCTTTTCGCGCATCTTGCGGTAGATGCCGTAGATGTGCTTTTCGCGGCCCATCAGCTCAACTTCGATCCCCATTTCCGGCAGGCGTCGGCGCAGCGTGTCCATGATCTTGCCGACGACTTCGCGGCGGGTGCCGCGTGCGCTCTTGAGCGCTTTTTCAAGCACGCCATAGCGCATCGGGCGGAAGTTCTGGAAGGACAGTTCCTGCAGCTCGCGGCTCAGCGCATTGAGGCCGAGGCGGTTCGCGATCGGTGCATAGATGTCGAGCGTTTCACGTGCTACACGGCGGCGCTTCTCCACCTTGACCGCACCGAGTGTCTGCATATTGTGCAGACGGTCGGCCAG
>CAZAOQ010000122.1:0-4008 GCA_964486795.1 uncultured Rhodocyclaceae bacterium | reverse complement strand
CGCGTGCCATCGCCAGCAGCATCTTGCGGAAGTTTTCCGCCTGGGCCTCTTCGTAGGACTGGTTTTCGAGGCGGTCGATCTTGGAGACGCCATCGACGAGCTCGGCCGTGGCCTTGCCGAAAAGCCCGGCAATTTCGTCTTTGCCGATCGACGTGTCTTCCATCACGTCGTGCAACAGTGCTGCCATTAGCGCCTGTGGGTCGAGGCGCCAGTCGGCGAGAGTGCTGGCGACGGCGAGCGGATGTGAGATATAGGGTTCGCCGCTGCTGCGGAATTGGCCGCGGTGGGCGGCCTCGCCGAAATGGTAGGCGGCTTCGATGCGCTCGACTTCTTCGGCTTCGAGATAAGTGCTGAGCTTGGCCCGCAGGGTGCCGAGGGAGATGGCCAGTGCGGCGATCCCCTGGCTTTCTGGGCTCTCCGGCTCGATGCTGATGTGGTGCTTTGTTTCGGTAATATCCGCCGCCGAACCGGCCGGCGTACCCTCGGTACTAGCGGCGGTGGTAGTGAAAACGGCGGGGGCGGGTGGCATCGGAGTTTGTCCCTGGGAGTCTCTCAGGCTACACCGGATATTGCCCTCGCCGGGCACCGCCGTGGCTGGAGCGTTGTGTCAGCGATTCATGCCTGGCCGCGGTTGAGAATTTCTAGGCCGACCTTGCCAGCTGCGATTTCGCGCAACGCGATAACCGTTGCCTTGTCGTTGTCGGCGTCGACCAGTGGCGTGCCGCCCAGCGTGAGCTGGCGGGCGCGGTAGGTCGCAACGAGCGTCAGCTGAAAGCGGTTGGGAATGTACTTGAGGCAGTCATCAACAGAAATACGGGCCATGGTTCAATCCTGGAAGAGTAAGGAAAACAGTTCGGGGTGGTGCGCCCGTTGGGGCGACAGACGCAGCCGGGAGGCGTGCACCGCCGCTTGCAGGTCGCTGATAGCAGCCTGCAGATCGTTGTTGATTATAACGTATTCGAACTCGCCGACATGCCGCATCTCGGTCAGTGCAGCGAGATAGCGACGCGAGATGGTTTCACCGTCGTCAGTGCCGCGGCCGCGCAGGCGCCGCTCCAGTTCAGGCATCGAGGGCGGCAGGATGAAGATACCAATGGCATCCGTGAAAGCCTTGCGCACTTGCTGCGCGCCCTGCCAGTCGATTTCAAGCAGTACGTCGTGGCCGGCGGCGAGCTGTTGCTCCAGCCAGACGCGCGAGGTGCCATAGAAGTTGCCGTGGACTTCGGCCGATTCTAGGAACTCGCCGCGGCTGCGCATGGCGAGGAACTCGTCGATGGTGACGAAGTTGTAGTCGCGACCATCGACTTCACCGGGGCGCGGTTGCCGTGTGGTGCAGGAGATCGATAGCCGCACGCGGCTGTCGCGCTTCAGCAGCTCGCGCACCAGTGTTGTCTTGCCAGCGCCGGAAGGTGCCGAAACGATCAACAGGGTACCGGGCATTGCGGCTCTCCTCGACAGGGTTTAAAAAGTGGGGTTCAGAGTGGTTTGCGTCGCGTCACCGGCAGCGTGGTCCACGGTCGGTATTTGGTATTAATCCTCAGCTAGCTGACGCCGGCACGCTGCAGAAAATGGCCGAGATGCAGATCGCTCTTGGTGGTGTGATTGATCTGCCAGTCGGCCAGGATCATTCTGATGCGGAATACCAGATACAGGCGGTCGCGTTCCTGGCTTTCGATTTCGCCACGCAGCTTGGCGAAAGCGCGGTCAAAGGCGTGGTGTTGCTTCAAGTGGTCTTTGATGAATGGGTAGTCGTAACGCTGCATCAGGTTTTCTTCCGAGCTGTTGAGCATGGCAAAGTGCTCAGCAAGATCGTCCAGCGTCATCGTGGCACCGGTGTCGTCGCCGACGGCGACCTGTTTCTCCAGCTTTGCGATTGCATCGAGCTGCTCCTGATGCAGAGTGTCGATTTCGCGAATGCCGATCGAGTATTCACGCCGCCAGCTGATGCCGTCTTCGATCGGTGCATCGCTGTCGCGAGTGCCGCCAGGACGCAGAAAGTTCTTGCAGCGTTCGAGATAGACACGCACGGCGCGGTCGTCCGGGGCGATGCGCAGACACTCCTGGAGCAGTGGCTGTGCGAGGTCGGCGCGACCGAGGTGGTAGAGGGCGAGTGCTTCCTCAAAGCTCCGCAGTGTGGCCTGTTTGGCCAAACGGAGTGGTTCGGGATCCGAGTCGAATACTTCATACACCGATTGCGCCTGGTAGCGGCCCTTGATGCGCAGGCGGTCGATGAAACGGATGTGGTACGCCTCGGGATTTTCGAGCGCGTGCAGTGTGTTGGCGCTGATCACCAGCGGCGTGCCGTAGTTCTTGGTGAGTCCTTCCAAGCGCGAGGCGAGGTTCACTGCGTCGCCGATCACCGTGCTGTCCATGCGGTTGTGACCGCCGACGGTACCCATCATCACGAGGCCGGTGTTGATGCCGATGCCGATGCGGATGGGCACGAAACCTGCGTGCGAACGCCCGAGGTTGTAGGTTGTCAGCTGATGCAGCATATCGACGCCGGAGCGCACCGCGTCGTCAGCCGAGCCCGGGAACAGGGCCATGATGCCGTCGCCGATGTACTTGTCGATGATGCCGTTGTGGCGCGCCACGACTGGCTCCATCGTACTGAGATAGGAGTTGATAAAGCGAAAGTTCTCTGCCGGCAGGATGGACTCAGAGAGTGCCGTGAAATCGCGGATGTCGGAGAAGAGCAGCGTCATCTCCTGCTCGACGTGGTCACCGAGCTGGACGTTAACAATGCTCGGTCGTTTGAGCAGGCGCAGGAATTGCAGCGGCACGAAACGGCCATAGGCTATTTCGGTGGCGCTGATGGTGCCCTGTTTCTCCGGTGGATCGGCGTCGCTCATCGGGTTGCGGCAATAGTCTGATCGTGAGCGCTTAGTATAAACGTCTTGTTGTTGTGGCGTATCGCGGCGTATCTTGCTCGATCCTGCAGGCAGATCCCCTCCTGCACACATGGGCTTGCGGCGTTGACCGCAACGGCCTGTAGTAAGATAACTCCCCCCAGAAACACGCGATGCGTCGGCGCTTCCTTGTGCCCTGCATCTCTCCGCCCTCCCTCCCGGATTGAACAGAAATATGGTTCCACATCTGACCACCGCGCTGACGGGCCCGCTGCTTGAACTTGAACGTGGCTTTCTCGACAATGAAACAAGGATCGAGCAATGGCTGCGCTCGCAATGGCTGGATCACACGCCGCCTTTTTACACGTCGGTGGATTTGCGCAACGCCGGCTTCAAGCTGGCGCCCGTGGACACCAACTTGTTTCCCGGCGGATTCAACAACCTGAATCCGGCCTTTCTACCACTTTGTGTGCAGGCCTCGATGGCGGCGATTGAAAAGATCTGCCCGGAGGCACGCAATCTGCTGCTGATTCCCGAGAATCACACGCGTAACCAGTTCTACTTGCAGAATGTCGCGCAACTGGCGAATATCCTCCATCACACCGGACTCAACGTGCGCATCGGTTCGCTGCTGCCGGAAATCACCGAGCCGACGACGCTCGATCTGGCGGATGGCCAGAAGCTGACGCTGGAGCCGCTGAAGCGGATCGGCCCCGCGGGTCGCCGGCTGGGGCTCGACGGTTTCGATCCCTGTGCGGTTCTGCTTAACAATGACTTGTCTGCCGGCGTGCCCGAGATGTTGCAGGGACTGCATGAGCAGTTCGTCATTCCACCACTGCATGCGGGATGGCACTTGCGCCGCAAGTCGCGCCACTTCGCCGCCTATCATCATGTCGCTAATGGCTTTGCGGCAGCGATTGGCATCGATCCCTGGCTCATTGATCCGGGTTTTGGTGTCTGCGGTGAGATCAATTTCCACGAGCGGACTGGCGAGGAATGTCTGGCGGCTAATGTCGACACGCTGCTCACGAAAATTCGCGCCAAGTACCAGGAGTATGGCGTCACCGAAAAGCCGTTTGTCATCGTCAAGGCGGATGCTGGCACCTATGGCATGGGCATCATGACGGTGCACGATGCCAGCGAGGTCAAGGGTCTCAAC
>CAZAOQ010000121.1:0-9518 GCA_964486795.1 uncultured Rhodocyclaceae bacterium | reverse complement strand
AGAAGGAAGATCTGCTGCGCGCCACCTCCGAAGACACGGTGCGCTCGCGCTCATGGACTGGCAAGCCCTGCCGCATGGTGAAGAACGACTGGACCGAAGCCTGGGATGCGCCGGAAAATCCCAAGCCGCTCGGCCTGCCGCTGCAAGGACTAGTGAGTTACGACGCGATTCGCCGCACGCACCGTTATGCGGGCGTCGGTGACACGCAGAAGGTGCTATTCAATCCCTGTGGCCAGGTGATCGGCCAGATTAACCAGATCGAGTCGAGCAAAGATGTCGTGTTCCGCCTGCTCAGTGAATATGCCGATGCGCTGGAGCGGCTGGAGGCACTGGGCAGTGAGGCTTAAGGTATCCTGATTAGCAATGAACGTCAGCAGGTATCTTGCAGATCGCGCAATCCGTTCCCGTCATTCCCGCGAAGGCGGGAATCCAGGGCTAGCGGGCGGCGCGGGTGTGGGCTGGATTCCCGCTTTCGCGGGAATGACAAGCGTCGGCTGACGATTCTTCCTAATCAAGTAAGGTATAGGGTATAGAGCGTAGAGCGTAACCTCGCTCGCTCGCTTGCCCGGCTGCTTGTGTTTCTGTAATCGTTCGATTACATTTGATCCATGTACTCGATCAGGTATACGGCTGAGTTTGATCGCTGGTTTTCCGGTATCAAAGATCGCATGGTGCGGCTTCGACTGGGGCGGCGCATCGACAAGGCGCAGCGCGGAATCCTCGGTGATGTTCAGCCGGTTGGTGATGGCGTGTTCGAGATGCGTGAGCATTTCGGCCCGGGCTGGCGCATCTACTACGTTCAGCGAGGTGCCTTACTGATCGTGATGTTGGGTGGCGGCGACAAGTCGACGCAAGCCGCTGATATTGCCAAGGCTCTGAAGCTGGCTGCATTCATCGAGGAGTGATCATGAGTAAAAAGATTCATGCTGCCGATCTGCCTGAGTTCGATCTGGCCGAGCACATTCAGTCTGAGGCGGACATTGCGGCTTATCTGACGCTGATTCTTGAGGAAGGCGATTCGTCTGAACTCGCGCACGCTCTGGGCGTTGTGGCGCGTGCCCGTGGCATGAGTGAAATCGCCAAGACATCGGGGATCACGCGCGAAGCGCTCTACAGGGCATTGCGCGCCGATGCTCAGCCACGCTTTGAAACCGTTAGCCGTGTCTGTGCCGCATTGGGCGTCAAACTGGTCGCGCAGCCGGTCCATGACTGACATTTGACGGTAGTTTCCAAACCCATGAGCAAACCTCTCTCCGGCGTACGCATTCTCGACTTCTCGCAACTGCTGCCCGGACCGTTGTGCACGCAGCATCTTGCCGACATGGGAGCCGAGGTGCTGAAGATCGAGAATCGCACCACTGGCGATGCGGCGCGGCCGTCGCCGACCGGCGAACTGCCGATGCTGTTCCTGCTTGCCAATCGCAACAAGCGTTCGCTCGCCGTCGACCTGCGTCAGCCGGAGGGCGTGGCGCTGGTGCACAAGTTGGTGAAGGATGCCGACATCGTTGTCGAAGGCTTTCGTCCCGGCGTTATGGCGCGGCTGGGCATGAGTTACGCGGTGCTGTGCGAGATCAATCCACGTCTCGTCTATTGCTCGATCACCGGCTACGGCCAGGATGGGCCGTATGCGGCGAAGGGCGGTCATGACATCAACTATCAGGCGCTGGCCGGCATCCTGGAGCAGACCGGCGTGGCGGGCGGTGCGCCAACACCCGGTAACTTTCAGGCCGCCGATCTGGCGGGTGGCGTGCTGTCGGCGGCGATGGGTATCCTCGCCGCGCTGTTCGATGCAAAACGCTCGGGTAAGGGCCGCCATGTCGACATCGCCATGACTGATTGCGCGATGGCCCACACGATCATGTCGCTGGCGGCGGTCGAGAGCTATGGCGAAGGTCGGCCCATGCCGCGCGGCGACGACTACACCAGCGGGCGTCTGCCTTGCTACGGCGTGTATGCAACGGCGGATGCTCGCCATCTCGCACTCGGCGCCATCGAGCCGAATTTCTGGCAGAACTTCTGCATGGCAGCGCAGCGTCCCGATCTGATTGAACAAGGCTGGGCGATGGGTGCCGACGCAGCGCCGGCTAAAGCGGCTATCGCTGCACTAATCGCAAGCCGCAGCCTCGCCGAGTGGAGCGCATTGCTCGAAAACGTCGACGGTTGTGCGACACCGGTGCTGCGTCTGGATGAGGCCATCGAGCATCCGAACACCCGCGCGCGCGGCATGATGGTCGCCGGCCAACGCGTCGACGGCAGCGCTTATCGCCAGTACGCCTTCCCGATCCGCATGACAGATTTCGAGTTTTCCATCGAGCGCCGTGCGCCGCTGCTTGGCGAGCACAATGATGAAATCCTGGCAGCATTGGGATATGGCGCGGAGCAAATCGCTGCGCTACGAGCTAAGGGTGTGGCTTGATTTATTGATGGGCTTCGCTAAACTCTGACTAGTCTAGTTAGAACGTGAAGGATGCGACGATGCGTGCATGGCAAATGCAGGAAGCGAAGGCCCGTCTGTCAGATCTCGTCAAGCGGGCGCAAAGTCAGGGGCCGCAGGAAATTACGATGCACGGCCGCTCGGCCGTCGTCGTCGTATCGCGGGAGACTTTCGACCGACTGTCTCACGCAGGGGAATCTCTGGTGACGTTCATGCGCAACTCGCCCTTACATGGTCTTGATGAGATCGAGTTCGAACGCGATAAAAGCATGACGCGAGACGCCGCGTTTTGAGCTATCTCGTCGATACCAATGTGCTGTCCGAGCTGCGCCGCAAGTTGCCCAATGCGGGCGTGGTGGAATGGTTCAGCAAACGGCCGCCGACCACACTGCATATCAGCGTGCTGACACTGGGTGAGATTCGCAAGGGCATCGATAGTTTGACCGATGGGGCGCGCAAGTTCGAATTGCTCGATTGGCTGGAAACCGAACTACCGGCCTACTTTACCGGGCGCATTTTGCCGATTGATGCCCCGGTTGCCGATCGTTGGGGTCGTCTGGTGGCCGTCGCTGGGCGGCCGCTGCCCGCCATCGATAGTCTGTTGGCTGCGACGGCGCTGGCGCATGATATGACGCTCGTCACACGGAACGCAAAGGATTTCACTGGCCTTTCAGTGCAGATCATCAACCCCTGGTCGACGTAGCCACCACCAACGCCAACGCCACTGCTGCGTTCCGCCCGACGCGAAGCTCCGCAATAAAATATCTGGGAAGGATCACCATGGGACTCTACGACGACTGGCGCGCGAATTCGCCGTTCTACAACCAGAGCCACGAGGAATGGGCGCAGACGGTGCGCCGCTTCGTGGAAAAGGAAATCATGCCGCATGTCGAGGAATGGGAGACCGCTGGCGAAGTGCCGCGTGATGCCCATCTCAAAGCGGCCGAAATCGGCTTGTTGCAGCAGGGTTTCCCCGAGGAATACGGCGGCATCTCGGAAGGCGTGGACATGTATCACGGTCTTGTCGCCACCGAGGAACTCGCGCGTACCGGCGCGAGTGGCTTGCAGCCGGCACTGATGATTCACAGCGTGGCGCTGACGCCAATCATCAAGCTGGGGACGGAGGAAATGAAGCAGCGCATCGCGCCTGATGTGCTGGCCGGGCGTAAGCTGATGTCGATCTGCATCACCGAGCCTTCTGGTGGTTCGGACATTTCCGCGATTCAGACGCGCGCCGAGAAACGCGGTGACAAATGGGTGCTCAACGGTTCGAAGATGTTCATCAGCGGCGGCATGCGCGCCGACTACTACACCGTGGTCGCACGCGCCGGCGGGCCGGGGCCGGATGGTCTCGCGCTGTTTCTGGTCGAGAAGGGGCGCAAGGGTTTCACGCAGACCAAACTGGAAAAGATGGGCTGGCACATGTCCGACACGGCGGCTCTGTATTTTGACGATGTTGAAATACCGTATGAAAATATCATCGGCCCGGAAGACAACGGCTTCATGGCGGTGGTGCACAATCTCAATGCCGAACGCATCGGCATGGCCGCCGGCATGCTGGCCTATTCACGCTGCGCAGTCGAAGAAGCGCACGAGTGGGCAAAACAGCGCGTGACCTTTGGTAAACCGCTGATCAAGAATCAGGTGATCCGCCACAAGTTCGCCGAGATGGTTCGCCAGATCAGCGCCAGCCAGGCGTTGGTCGATCAATTGGTGTGGGCTTACCAGAATGACAAACTGGATTACGGCATCGTCGCCCTATGCAAGGTGCAAGCCTCGCGCACCCTCGACTTTTGCGCACGCGAATGTGCGCAAATCCTCGGTGGCGCCAGCTTCATCAAGGGCGTCAAGATCGAGCGCATTTATCGTGATGTGCGCGCTCACGTCATCGGTGGTGGTTCAGAGGAAATTCTGCTGGACTTCGCGGCGCGGCAGCTCGGCTATACCTGAGCGGTGCCGGGCGCAAGATGCCCAATGACTTTTTTGCAGCGATGCTATTTGAATTGAGATCAGCTGGCTTTGCTGAAACGTCGTACCGGGACACGTGTAGTTGTAGGTCGGGTTAGCGCAGCGTAACCCGACAATGAACGCCAAGCTATGACCGCAGAAAATCCCTTGAAGAACTCTGCGCTATCTCAACTTACAGCTAATGGATTCCGGGTCTCGCTGTGCAGTCCTGAAATGACGTTCTGAGCTTTACGGCGAGTCAGTGCGGCTACGCTAAATGCGCAACGATGAGTCGGCAACGCTGAAACGTCGTATCGGGAGGTGTGCAAAGATGCAGATTGGCCTGCCGGCAGGCGCCACACATGGCTGTAAACGCACGATCGAGAAGTCGCGCGTGATCGGTCTGGTCGAAATGATTGGATGTATTCGCCAGTTCGTGTGAGATGAGGAACATTTCTCGGGCGGGACTCGGTAGGGTCACGTCATCAGCGGCACGCTTGCTGATCGCCGCCAGTGTGTCCATGCGTTTGTAATGCCAGTCGGCCATGCGGGTTTCCTTTCGACCGTGCCCGTCAAGTGTCCGGAAGCATCCTCCTTGCATGGATTCGCGTCAATTGATCGAAAGATATATGCCATAAGATATAGATCGAAAAGAGCTGAAAAGATTGCAAAAAGGCCCGCAGAGCCTGTGACTCTGCGGGCCTTTCGTTTTAACCCGACTTGCCAGCGGTCGGGTCAATCAAACATATTCGGTTGAATGGCTCTACCTGACGTTTGTATTTGAAACTTGCCCCGAGCCACAAAGCCTCGGGGCTGCACAGCTCTCAATATTTCTCGCGCATGTAGAGGAACTTGCTCTTTGCCGTACCGAAATTGAGGCGCGCACTCGGGTCATTCGCAAAAGCCGAGTTATTGCACCAACGCCCGCGCAACCACGGAGCGCCCAGACCGGTTGTCCCCGGATGCGCGGCATTGCAGGAGACATCGTTTGCAGCGCTGCCCAAGTTAAACGCAATATCGGCACTGCCATTAAAGCCCAGCCCCGGTGCCGCAAACTGCAAGGAGCCTACGCCAGACGCCAACGTCAAGGAAGCGGGTGAGGGAATCAGCTTGGCAAGCGTCAGCGGTCCTTTGACGATGGTTTGAGCCAGATTGCTGCCAGCGCCCGTTATGGTGAGTTTGGTACAGGAATCCATGGTGTTGTCGTCCCAGCCGCTCACATTCCAATACTTGGCCTTGACGGGCACAAACAGCGGCAATAGCTCGGAGCCATAGGCGTTCTCTAATTTCAGCACACCGAGGCGAAACGCCGTTGTCGGCGATGAAACTACTGCGGTCGCTGCAATTACGGTGCCATTGAGCTTGCTGATGTTGCCGCCATCCACCGTATCCGTGAGTGTCATCGTGAGCTTGAAGGCGTCCTTCGGTGCTGTCTCGGCCGCGGGTGGCGTCCCACGGACATATGCGGTAGTAAATGCCGTGCTGGTGGTCGTGGTGCTTCCTGTCGCCGAATAGAATCCACCTGCCCGCGTGCTGGCATTCGACTGCCAAGGCGATGTGGGTAAATTTGGTAAGGCAAATGAATTTGCTGCATCGAGTGTGACGGGCGTCCCGGCGTTATCTGCTGTGATGGCCAATGTGGGCAATGTCGTAGCCGACCAGTCCGACCACATGCGTCCCATCTGGACATTGTCGGCATTCATGGCAATGATATCGAGCTTGATGGCCAGCGCCGTGTCGCCCATGTATACAAACGCCGGATCCGCGCCGCCTGCTTTGTCGCAGGAGCTCGCCGTAAAGCGCGCATTGGCTTCGTAATGATCGACTTTGAAGCGTGGCGAAATCAAGTCGCTGCTGCCGATATTGCAACCATATTTGCCAGTGTTCAAGACATTCGAAGTGCTGTTCGCGACACAATCGCCTCCGGCTGAGTCTCCCGAGGCCGCCGTAAACGTATTGTCGAAAATGCTGTCTGCTTGGAAGGTGAGTGTCCCGAAATCGGTGTAGTAGAAATTGCCTTTTGCGATGCCGGGAAGTAACGTATCAGCACCTGCCGCGCCGAATCCACCTGAGAGGGTGTGCTGCGCGGTGGGTAATGCCAGTGACGTCAAGATGGCGGTCCCACTCCAATCTTTGATTGTGGCAGATGTGTCTATGGCAGGTGTGCCCTTATAGGTGGTAGTCGTCGCAGGGCTAACGCTGGAGTTCAACGCGGTCGCGGTAATCGTCATGCCTGTTTTTCCACCTAGCGTTCCATTGGCATTTGCGCTGCTGCCGGCCACGGCCACGCCGCTCGCATCAATGGTCGCTGCGGTTAGCTTTAACGTAGCCGGGCGGATGCTGAAATAATCCGAAGTCCCATAACATTTGCCCAGCTTATCCGTGATTCGCACGCCGACTTTGGGTGCTGCGTTGTCATAGCCTGCGGTATAACTCACACGGCCAGTGGCCGAAAAAGGCGAGGTGTTGGTATTGGTGCTGGCAGAAGGTGTCGTGAAGGTGACTGTTGCCAGTGGCGCCGGTGCCGGCCCGGTGTCGCAGGTCGCCAGGCTCGAGGCATCCACGAGGTCCACCGTAAGGTTGCCGGTATATTCCTTCGTGCCGACGATATCGAAATCAAAGGCCGTGCCAGCGAGTTTGGTATACAAATGGGTGCCGACGCCGGCGGCTTTCTCAACCGCCACGAACTCACATTTCTTATAGGTCATGGCTGCTGTGCAACTCACTCGCTTATTGGTCTTGGTGTCGTAGCACTCCAGTGCAGTATCCGCGAGCGGCGTCAGCGGTGCGGAATAACTAAAATCAGTAGCGTCACCATCCACCGTATGTGCGAGCGTGATGCCGAGCGAAGAGCCAACGAAGCCCGTGGTCGGTGCGGACGTCAGACCACCCCAGGTCCCTTTCGATGCCGAGGGTGTCAAGATCATGTAGCCCGCATAGGGGTTGCAGCTATCCGAAGCACCGACAGCCGAAGCCGCATTGGTACACACCTTGAGGGTGACGGTGGGTGCTTGACATAAATAAGCTGTCGATGAATCGAACTCGAAACGCACATGATTCGGCGGCAGCGGTTGGTAGCCACCACAGGTCATCTTTGCACCAGCGTCTGCGCATGAGGGCAGCGCATTGCGTACCCAGCTATCGCCCCAGTCGCCGTAACCAAAACCGAGACCAAAACTCGCCAAGCGTGAGAGGGCAAGAGGTGAATCCGATACCATGCAGCCGCCAGATGGGTAACCCGCCGTTTCGAACGTCACATTTGAGGCCGAGGTGTTGATCTTCCATTGGGTCTGGGTTGCCGTGTAGTCGCAATAGGCTGTTGGCAATGTCGCAGTATCCTGGAAGGCGACCAGGTAGCCTGCACTCGAGTTTGAGCCTGTGCGTGTACCCGAGGATTCGTAGGTCGCGTTCCCTGAGGCGATACAGGTTGAGTCGGTCTCATTGAGGATGTTGTAATAGGTGCTACTACCCGGCGCGAGCTGGATCCTAAAAGTCTTGCCTGGGTTGGATCGAGTTTGCAGGACATGCCCCATGTATATTGCCCCTGGTGTTAGACCCAAACCACCGCAACTGCCCCAGCTGTTGCAGGCCCAGCCAATATAGCCACCTGTATTACTGAACTGCAAAGAGGTGTAGGTGCCTTCGCCAAAGCACCCCGAGCCACTCGCGGCCATCGCAGATACATAATTGCCAACAGTTGCTGCAGCCGAGTAGTTCGTGTCGCCAGCTTGGTTATACAACACTGTACATATGCCGGTGGCGGAGGTCATGGTGATGGTGGCGCTGTTCGTGCCGCTGCCCGAGCAACTGCCAACTGTGGTGATCGCTACCCCCAATCCCGAACTGGACGTTGCCGAAACTGTGAACGCTGAGCCATTCCCGGCAACCGTGGGGGCTGCTGCAGTGACCGTAATGGTTTGACTGATTTTGGACGCACTGGTGTTGCTGGTCACATTAACTGCGGAACTGTAGTTGGCGTTACCTGCCTGGGTATAGGTCACGGTACAAGCCGTGGTTCCGCTGATCATCAGAATGGCGACCGTTCCGGTTCCACTGCCCGAACATCCGTTACTGCCTGTGGCTGTGACAGCCAGACCCGATGTTGATGATCCCGCCACGTTAAAGCTGGTCCCGTAGGCAGCGCTTGCTGGGGCGGGAGTGGGCACGCTGATGGTCTGACCGATCTTAACGGCGGTGGTTGAAGTCGTTAGCAGTGTTACCGCTGGAGCGTAAGTGCCATTCCCTGCCTGGCTGTAATTTACCTTACAGGCCGTGGTTCCATTTGTCATCAAGATTGAAACAGATGAACCGCCGGTGCTGGTGCCGCTTCCCGTACAGTTCACGTTATCGGCAGCCACGCTTACCGGCAGGCCAGAAGAGGCAATAGCCGAGACGTTAAAAGAACTATTGTAAGCAGCACTCGCCGGAGCTGTTGGAGTGATGGTTTGGGACTGGATAATCGGCCAGGAGGTTTGGGTCGCAGCGCTCGCCGCCAAGGCGACCATATTGGTATCGCCAGCTGCAGCAGCCCGTATCTGACAAGTCCCTGTCGACACATTATGGATAAGACCTGTTGCGCTATTCACCACGGTACAAATAGCGGGTGTCACACTACTATAGGTAATTGCCATACCCGTTGCCGTGGCTAGGTTTGTTGTCTTTGCCACGGCGGTGACGTTGTAATCCGAATCAGACAGACCTTTGGATGCAGGGACGCTCGTCCAGGCGATGGCCTGATTGACCTGGACATACTGGGTTAATGTCACATTATTGTTCAAGCAAGCGCTACAACTTGTTTTGTACGTAACCGTACATCGTGTAGCCGTCGATCCCATCGTAATGGTCGGGGAAGTGGTTCTCGTTGCATTAAGACAACCACCTGCCCCGCTGTCGCCGCTACCCGTACAATTAACACCATCGGAATCAATCCAAGCCCGATTGCCACATGTCGCTCCGGAATTAGAGGTCGCCCTTTCTGAGACCACGAATGTAGCCCCGGCGCTTGCGCTGGCGGTAACGGTCGATGGCGGCGTTGATCGTGACCCGCGTGAGCCAGGCTCCGGGCTCGGCGCGAGCATCGATCTTCGTGCTCTGCTGGAAGAGCCGCACGAACGCATCCTGGACGACATCGGCCTCT
>CAZAOQ010000120.1:0-9611 GCA_964486795.1 uncultured Rhodocyclaceae bacterium | reverse complement strand
GGCCAGTGCCGTTTCCAGCATCTCCAGCGAGCCGGCCGGTGCCAGCAGTTCAGGCATTTTTTTGTTCACGACTCGGCGATCGTCAAGTCGACCATCAGGTCGTTGGAAATATTTTCCAATTCGGCCGTTAGTACATGTAGGTCGAGGTCAGCGGCGACGTGCAGGATGGCCTGGGCGTTAAACAGGGACTCGGCCGACATGGCCGCGCTGCTGATAAAAGTGATGAGTTCCTCGACATTTACTGCATGGTGCGCAAGTACTTGCGACACTTCGCGAACGATGCCGATCCGGTCGTGAGCGACCACGGCAAGCTTCATGCGGCGGCCTTGCGCAGCGACGGGGGGTGTGGATATTTCCGCCGTGGCCTTGAGGCCGCGCAAACCGGCGAGTGCCATCTTGAGCGTCTCGGCGTGCTGCGCGTCGATCTCCACCTTGACGATACCGGCAAACTTGCCGGCGAGCTGCGACATCGAGGATTCAAGCCAGTTGCCCTGATGCGCGGAAATCAGCGCAGAGAGCTCACCGACCAGACCGGGGCGGTCGTCGCCGATGACGGTGAGGATCAGGAACGCAGATGCGGAGGCGGAGGCGGAGGCGTTCGCGTTACGGTTCATGACTGGGTTCCTTCAGCGGAATACTCGTCCATCGGCACGCAGGCGCAGAAGAGGTTGCGGTCACCATACACATCGTCGATGCGATTCACGGTCGGCCAGAACTTGTTCTCTGCCACATAGGGCAGTGGGAACGCCGCCTGCTGCCGCGTGTAAGGGCGGTTCCATTCCGCATCCGGGCAGACGACATCGGCCTGGGTGTGCGGTGCGCGTTTAAGTGGGTTGTTGTCGGCCGGCCAGTTGCCGTTCTCGACCATACGGATTTCCTCGCGGATGGCGATCATTGCGGCGATGAACCGATCGAGCTCGGCCTTGTTTTCCGATTCAGTCGGCTCGACCATCAGTGTGCCGGCCACCGGGAAGCTCACTGTCGGCGCGTGGAAACCATAGTCCATGAGGCGCTTGGCAATGTCGATTTCGGCGATGCCGCTGGCGGCCTTGATGGCGCGCACATCCAGAATGCATTCGTGGGCAACGCGGCCCTGGCTGCCGGTGTAGAGCACCGGATAGTGCGCCTTGAGTCGCACGGCGACATAGTTGGCGTTGAGGATGGCGATCTCGGTAGCACGCTTGAGGCCCGTGCCGCCCATCATCGCAATGTACATCCAGGATATCGGCAGGATCGACGCCGAGCCCCACGGTGCTGCGCTTACCGCACCTTGGCCGCGAGCGCTTGCGCCGGTGCCGTCGATGGGCTGCACCGCATGGTTGGCGGCGAACGGTGCCAGATGCGCTTTGAGGCCAATTGGCCCCATGCCGGGACCGCCACCGCCATGCGGAATAGCACAGGTCTTGTGCAGGTTCATGTGCGAGACATCGGCACCGATCGTACCCGGACTGGTCAGGCCGACCTGAGCATTGAGATTGGCGCCGTCCATGTACACCTGGCCGCCATGTTTATGGATGCTGGCGCAGATATCGCGCACGCCTTCCTCAAACACGCCGTGGGTTGAGGGGTAGGTGATCATCAGGCAGGCGAGGTGGGCAGCATGCTGTTCCGCTTTGGCCTTTAGATCGGTGATGTCGATGTTGCCATTGTCGTCACAATCGACGACAACCACCGTCAGGCCACACATCTGTGCCGTGGCCGGGTTGGTACCGTGTGCCGACTTCGGAATCAGGCAGATGTTGCGGTGTGATTCGCCACGGCTTGCCTGATAGCGGCGAATGGCGACGAGACCGGCGTATTCACCTTGTGCACCGGAGTTCGGCTGCATGCTGATTGAATCGAATCCGGTGATTACGCGCAGCCATTCGGAAAGGCCACCGATCATCTCCAGATAACCGGCCGCCTGGTCGAGTGGCGCGAAGGGGTGAATGTCGGTGAACTCCGGCCAGGTGATCGGCAGCATCTCGCTTGTTGCGTTGAGCTTCATGGTGCAGGAGCCCAGCGAAATCATCGAGTGGTCGAGTGCGAGATCTTTGTTTTGCAGCTTCTTGAGGTAGCGCAGCATCGCGTGCTCGGTGTGATGCGTGTTGAACACCGGATGCGTGAGGATGGCATCGTCGCGCAGCAGTTCATCCGGAATCGCCATCGGGTGGCGCGCATCAAGTGCATCAATGTCGGGCAGCCGACCGGCGATGATCTGGGTCAGGGCGACGATATCCTGACGGGTGGTCTTCTCATTGAGCGAAATGGCGAGCTGCGTCGCGGAGACTTCGCGCAGGTTGAAGCCTGCGCTGTGCGCTGTCTTGAGCACGCCGGGGGCACGCACGCCCAGATCGACACCCAGTGTGTCGAAGAACTGCGCGGTGGTTACGGCGATACCGGCGTCGCGCAGGCCCGCGGCGAGCAGTGCGGCGAGGCGGTGCACGCGCAAGGCGATGTTTCGCAGCCCAGCGGGGCCGTGATACACGGCGTACATGCCGGCGAGGTTGGCGAGCAGTACCTGCGAGGTGCAGATGTTGGAGTTCGCCTTCTCGCGCCGGATGTGCTGTTCGCGTGTCTGCAGCGCCATGCGCAAAGCCTTGTTGCCGCGCGCATCGATGGAGACACCGATGATGCGTCCCGGTACCGAGCGCTTGTGCTCGTCACGGGTGGCGAAGAAAGCGGCATGCGGGCCGCCGAAGCCCATCGGCACACCGAATCGTTGCGATGAACCGAAGGCGATGTCTGCACCCATCGCACCGGGTGACTTGAGCAGCACCAGTGCCAGCAGGTCGGTGGCTACGGCAGCAATGCCCCCGGCGGCCTTGACGGCGGCGATGTGTGGTGTCAGATCGCTGATCTCGCCATGATCGTTCGGGTACTGGAACAGCGCGCCGAAGACCTCATGTTTCGAAACCTCGGCCGGTGCGCCGAAGACGAGCTCGAAGCCGAAGAAGCCGGCACGGGTCTTCAGCACGTCGATGGTCTGCGGGAAACAGGCCACGTCGACGAAGAAGACGTTGGCCGTCGATCTCGAAATGCGCCTTGCCATGGTCATGGCCTCGGCGGCGGCTGTCGCCTCGTCGAGTAGCGAGGCGTTAGCCAGTTCGAGCCCCGTTAGGTCGATGACCGTTTGCTGGTAGTTGAGCAGCGCCTCCAGGCGTCCCTGGGCGATCTCCGCCTGATAGGGTGTATAGGCGGTGTACCAACCCGGATTCTCCAGTACATTGCGTTGAATCACCGCTGGCATCAGGGTGTCGTGATAGCCCATACCGATCAGCGACTTCTTCACCACGTTCTTTGCTGCGATCGTCTTGAGTGTCGCCAGCGCTTCATGTTCCGGCTGTGCTTCAGGCAGGGCCAGCGGTGCGGCAAGGCGGATCGCCGCTGGCACCGTCTGGTCGATGAGCTGATCTAGGCTGGCAGCACCGACGACAGCCAGCATCGCCGCGATTTCGCTCGCGTTTGGGCCGATGTGACGGGCGACGAAAGCGTCGCGTTGCTCAAGATCAAGAAGGGATGGGGTGCGGGGCATGGTTGTGGCCTTGACTGGTTACGCTGGCGGGTGCTTCAGACCTTATTCGCTCTCCGCGACCTTTGTGTAGGCGGCGGCGTCGAGCAGTGCATCAAGCTCGGCGACGTTCGCCGGTTTTAGCTTGAACAACCAGTGGCTGTAAGCATCCTGGTTGATGAGTTCGGGTGCGTCGACGGCAGCCTGGTTGGCTTCGACCACTTCGCCGGCGATGGGCGCATAGATGTCGGAGGCGGCTTTGACGGATTCGACGACAGCGCATTCTTCACCCGCTTTGAGTTGGCGGCCAACATCCGGCAGTTCGAGGAAGACGATGTCGCCGAGCGCTTCCTGGGCGTGGTCGGTGATGCCGATGGTGACGATGCCGTCTGCATCAAGGCGGGCCCACTCATGGGATTTGGCGTACTTAAGATTGACGGGAACGTTCATGGGTTTCTCCAGAAAAGGTCGGGAATGCTTTTGAAAGGGAAATCAGGACAGCTGAATCTTGCCGTTGCGTGCGAAAGGAGGTTTGACGACCTTGGCCTTCAGCAGTTTGCCGCGAATGTCGACTTCGACGACGTCACCGATTGCTACCGCAGCCGGCAGGCGCGCCAGGGCGATGCTTTGTTGCAGCGTCGGTGAGAAGGTGCCGCTGGTGATCTCGCCGTCGCCATGCGCAGTCTTCACCGTCTGGTGGGCACGCAGCACACCACGGTCGAGCAGCAGCAGGCCGATGAACTGACGGGTCGCCTGCTGGGCAAGCAGCGCGGTCTTGCCGATGAATTCGCGCTCGTCCTTCATGGCCAGCGTCCAGGCCAGGCCGGCTTCAAGCGGTGAGACGGTTTCATCCATGTCCTGACCGTACAGGTTCATGCCGGCTTCAAGGCGCAGCGTGTCGCGCGCGCCGAGGCCGCAAGGACGCACGCCGGCAGCCACGAGCTTGTCCCAGACGGTGGGGGCCTGTTCGGCAGGGAGGGCGATTTCGAAGCCGTCCTCACCCGTGTACCCCGTGCGGGCGATCAGCCAGTCGGCATCGAAGACCGCCTGGAAGTGCGTCAGCCCTTCACTCGCCGGGCGGCTGCCGGGGCAGGCCTGCCAGAATTTCTCGCGCGCTTTGGGGCCCTGAAGGGCGATCATTGCCAGGTCGCGGCGCGGTGTCAGGCGGATGTCATGGCTTTGCATCTGTGCCTGCATCCAGGCGAGATCCTTGTCGGCTGTGCCTGCGTTGACGACGATGCGATAGCGCTGCTCGTCAAAGTAATAGACGATGAGATCATCGATAACACCGCCGTCCTCGCGCAGCAGGCAGGAGTAGAGCGCCTTGCCGGGCAGCGTGAGTTTGGCGACGTCGTTAGCCAGCAGGTGGCGCAGCCAGGGCTTGGCATCGAGGCCTTCGAGGTCGATGGCCAGCATGTGCGAGACGTCGAACATGCCCGCATCGTTGCGCACCGTCTGGTGCTCCTCAATCTGCGAACCGTAGTTGATTGGCATGTCCCAGCCGGCGAAGTCAACCATTTTGGCGCCACAACGCAGATGGCTTTCGTAGAGCGGGGTGCGACGGGTGGGGAGGGGGCGGGTGGAAGTATTTTCCATGATGGACAATGACCTGGCAGATGTTCTTCGCGAAACGTCGCATGAAAAGAAAAAGGGCGAACTGGACTCGGTTAACGTGTCCATTCGCCCCATCTGTCCTTTGTACCTGAGAGATTACGGACGGAAATCGTCTTTCTCGCCGCGTGCCCCTTCGGTGGGTGAGCTGAACTCACCACTCTCCAGATTTGCCTTGCGTCGCCGGTTCGTTTGCCTGAGCGGTTACGGGATTTGCGCCTTCGGCGGTGCGGCTATCTCCTTGGTGGAAAACAGGCCGCACGCTCTCCCTGCGATGGGGCGGAATTATGCCGCGACGGCGGCAATCAGGCAAGGCGAAGTTGGAGGGTTGAAGGCTTGCGGGCCGGTTGCATGCGGCGCGTTAAAGCTTGATCGGCTCCGTGACCCCTTCGCCGCTGACGTAGTACGCCTGGTTGCGACCGGCAGCCTTGGCCGCATAGAGTGCGGCGTCGGCCAGCTTGAGCAGGTCTTCGGGACGCTTGTTTTCCCGGGGGTGGGTCCAGGCATAGCCAACGCTGCAGGTGACGTGCGCCTCCCGGCCGTCGATCTGCACGGCTCCGGCAGCGACGTTTGCCAGGATGCGGCGGACGACAGCGTTGGCACCTTCGAGATCGGTCTGCGGCAGTAGCACGACAAATTCTTCGCCGCCGTAGCGGGCCACCGAGTCGCCACCGCGCAGCAGCGCGGATTGCAGCAAACCGGCGACGTGCTGGAGTACGGTGTCGCCGACCTGGTGGCCGTAGGTGTCGTTGATGTGCTTGAAGTGGTCGAGGTCCACCATCAGGATGGCAAGACCATTGCTGCGGCGGCTCGCACGCCGCCATTCGCAGGCATATTGACGGTCGAAGCTCATGCGGTTGGCAACCTGAGTCAGTGCGTCGGTCAGGCTGGCGCGTTCCAGGGCCGCGTTGGCTTGCATCGCGCGCCAGTAGTCGCGATGCGCCATGCGCGTGTAGACAATGACGTAGATTGTGAAGACAACGGTAAGGCTAGCCAACACCAGGTTGTCATTGTTTGTGTTTAGGATCGTGCCGATTGTGACGGGAACGATCAGTACGAGGGGAAACCAGAGCCGGAGGATGGGGTCGATAGCCATCGCCATGCTGCCAGAGGAACAGATGGCGACGGCAACGATGATCATGGCGAAACGGATCATTTCGAGATCCGGGTAATAGATGCTTGCAGTAGTCATCAACCCCCAGCTGAAGCCGCTGGCAAGGGTGGTCCAGATCAAGGCCTGGTGGGCGAAACGTGACCGCCTGACGACGAGGTCAGGAAAGCGGCGTTTCAGCAGAATCCGCAAGAGTGCAATAAATGCCAGCCAGACGCTGAAACTCCCGACCAGTACCGGATGCTTGGCGCTGAGTCCGGTGAGCAGGCTAACGATCAGCCAGAGCGCGACATAGACATAGATGCCGCTGGAGGTACGGGCCGAGGTGTCGAGCATGGCCTGTACCTGCTGGCGACGTTCGAGGGGTGCTTCGGCAAGCTCGTCGATGTCGTTGACGCTGCGCGGCATTTGTTTAGCGTGGTTCGGAGTCTCCTCCGAATGTTGATTTACGGTCTTGCTCATCGAAAGCGATCCCCACTTCATATTGCTGTCTATAGCGATTTAGCTGCACCTCTGCGGCGCTGATCTTCTAAGAAAGTGATCTGTCATTTCGCGAGTGCGCCAAAGTTTAGCGCATTTGCCCGCCTGTCGAGGTTCTTATCCCGAGGTCAGTGCTGTGCGGTGCTAAAATCACCGGATGAAGTTGAATCAATCCCCGAATCAGTTTCCGCGTCGTTCCGAATCACAGTTCGTCGATATCCGCGGTATGCGTCTGCACGTGCGGGTCTGGGGCAAGCCCGAGGCGCCGAAGCTATTCCTTCTGCATGGCTGGCAGGATTTTTCGGCGAGTTTCCAGTTTCTGGTGGATGCTCTGGTGGGTGACTGGCGTTGCATCGCCCCCGACTGGCGTGGCTTCGGGCAGTCACAATGGAATCACGACAGCTACTGGTTTCCCGATTACATCGCCGATCTTGATGGCTTGTTGGACCACTATTCGCCGGATGAGTCGGTGCGTCTGTTGGGGCACAGCATGGGCGGCAACGCCGCTTGCGTCTATGCAGGGGTGCGGCCGCAGCGTGTGGCGCGACTGGTGACGCTGGAGGGCTTCGGTCTGCCGGCTTGCGACCCGGGTGACGCACCGGAGCGCTACGCGAGCTGGCTCGACCAGATACGCCAGCCGCACGAGCGCCGGCTTTATGCTGATCGTGCCGCGCTAGCGCGCCGCCTGCAACAAATGAATCCGCGCCTCTCTGGAGAGCGGGCAACTTTCCTTGCCGAGCATTTCGGTATCGAGGAAGGTGGCTCGGTGGTGACGGCGAGCGATCCATACCACAAGCTGGTGGCACCCTATCCCTATCGTCTGGAAGAGGCGAAGGCCTGCTGGCGGTGCGTGACGGCCCCGGTATTGTGGGTCGCGGGGCGCGACTCGACGGTGATGATGATGTACCACGGTCTCGGCGACAAGGATTACCAAGCGCGCCTTGGCTGTTTTAAAAATATTCGGCAGGCGGTCATCGATGACGCTGGTCATAATTTGCATCATGACCAGCCCGAGCGACTGGCACAGTTGCTCGAGGAATTCATGGCATGAACGCTGACCTGCATTGTCATTCAACGATTTCCGACGGCCTGCTTGCACCGGCAGCCCTAGTGCGCCGCGCTCATGCCAACGGCGTGGAGATGCTGGCGCTGACAGACCACGACGAGCTCGACGGGCTGGCCGAGGCGCGTGCCACAGCGGTGGAATTGGGGCTGCACTTTGTTAATGGGGTCGAGATTTCCGTGTCCTGGGGCAATGATGCGACGCTGCACATCGTCGGCCTTGGCGTCGATCCGGATTACGCCGTGCTTGACGTCGGTCTTGCCGGGTTACGCAGCGGCCGCGACGCGCGCGCCCGGCAGATGGCCGACGAGCTCGACAAGGTGGGCATCCACGGTGCTTACGAAGGCGCGCTGCGCTATGTCAGCAACCCGGCGCTGGTCGGCCGCTCGCACTTTGCGCGCTACATCGTTGAATGCGGTCGCGCGAAGGATTTCAAATCCGTGTTCGACTACTGGCTGGCGAAGGACAAGCCCGGCTATGTCAGTCATCACTGGACCACGTTGGCGTCGGCTCTTTCATGGATCCACGGTGCGGGTGGTGTGGCGGTGATTGCCCACCCGGGGCGCTACCGGATTACGAAGAAAGAGCTGCGCAATCTGTATAGTGAATTCCGCGACCTCGGTGGTCAGGGCATTGAGGTGCTCTCTGGTTCGCACAGCGATGACGAGATGCTCACGATTGCCCGCCATGCCCGCGAATTCGGTTTTCTCGCTTCACGCGGCTCGGACTTTCACGGCCCCGGCGAAAGTCGCATTGACCTTGGCAAGATGCCACCCTTGCCGGCCGATCTGAAGCCGGTGTGGCAGGTGCTCATCTAAGCTTAAGGTTTAAGGTATCGTTCGCATGGCCCAGATCTTCTATATTCATCCCGAGCATCCGCAGTTGCGGCTGATCCGCCACGCGGTGGAAATCATTCGCGACGGTGGTCTGGTGGCGCTGCCGACCGACTCAGCCTATGCGCTGGCCGGGCTTGCCGGAGATGCAAGCTTGCTCGACCGCATCCGGCGTATCCGCGACGTTGATGAGCGTCATCTGTTCACCCTGATGTGCAGTGACCTGTCGCAGATCGCCACTTATGCACGTGTGACCAACAGCGTCTATCGCCTGCTGAAGAGTACGACACCGGGCAGTTATACCTTCATTCTCGAAGGCAGCCGCGAGCTGCCGCGCCGCGTGCTGCATCCCAAGCGCAAGACGCTCGGCCTGCGCGTGCCAGATCACGTGCTGGTGCGTGCGCTGCTCGATGAACTGGGCGAGCCGCTGCTGACTTCGACGCTGATCCTGCCTGAGGTTAACGAAGGCGCACTGCCGCTCACTGACAGCCAGGAGATCCGCGATTGCCTGGAGCATCAGCTTGATCTGGTGATCGACGGCGGCCCTTGCAGCAATGAGCTGACCACGGTCATCGACCTCGTCAGTGGTACGCCCGAGCTGATTCGCGCCGGGCGTGGGCCGCTGGCACCATTCGGGCTGGAAGAATAGCCTCAGGGCGTCTTTTGTTCTCCGCTACCGCTGACTGAATGAAACGGACCTTGGCGAGCACCCGCCACGTTCACCGGCAACGGCCTGTATCTTTGGTAAAATCAACCTCTTGCCTATTCGCTTCATCCCATGGAAAACCTGATACAGACCATCGCGGTCTCCGCGATACCGATTATTTTGGCGATTACCCTTCACGAGGCAGCTCATGGCTATGTGGCGCGCCATTTTGGCGATCCAACCGCATGGCAGCTGGGGCGCGTCAGTCTCAATCCCTTGCGTCATATCGATCCGGTCGGAACCCTGCTCGTGCCAGGTTTGCTGCTGCTGGCAAGCAGTGGCGGGATGCTGTTTGGTTGGGCCAAGCCGGTGCCGGT
>CAZAOQ010000119.1:0-9625 GCA_964486795.1 uncultured Rhodocyclaceae bacterium | reverse complement strand
AGCACCCGCCTGCAGCTCGACCGCAAGTGGGGCACGCCGCAGCCGATCACCATCCGCGACAAGGAATTCGGCATCGTCCGCATGCGCGCCTTCGGCATCTATTCGTACCGCATTACTGACCCGAAGAAGTTTTACCTCAACGTCTCTGGCACGCGCGAGACCTATACGGTTGACGAGGTGGAAGGCCAGTTGCGCAACACCATCATCGGCTCGATCAGCGATCTGTTCGGCGAATCGGGCGTGGCCTTCATTGACATGGCCGGCAACCAGGAAGAATTCGGCCAGCGCCTGCACGACAAGGTCGCGCCCATGTTCGACCGCTACGGACTCGCACTTGACACCTTCGTGTTGCAGAACATCTCCCTGCCCGAAGAATTGCAGAAGATGCTCGATGCCCGTATCGGCGTAAATATCATGGGAGGCATGCAGGGCTACACGCAGTATCAGGTGGCTAACGCAATTCCGCTGGCAGCACAGAATGAAGGCGGTCTCGCCGGCATGGGCGCCGGCGTCGGTGTCGGTTTCGGCATCGGCCAGCAGATGGCACAAACACTCGGGCAAAGTCTGAATCCGCAGGCGGCTACCGGCGCAGCAGCAGGCACGCCACCCGCGCCCGCAGCAGCGGCAGCGGCGCCCTCTGCTGACGATGTCGTCGCCACACTCGAAAAGCTCCACGGACTCGTCGCCAAGGGCATCCTGAGCCAGGCCGAGTTTGACGAGAAGAAGGCGGAGCTGCTGAAGAAACTGGCCTGAGAAAATGCGCCTCATGGCAAATACCCTCCAATGCGTAGGTCGGCTTACGCCCCGAAGGAAGTCTCCTTGGGGGAGTGGCTTCATCGCGTAAGCCGACAGATACCGACAGATACCGACAGATACCAACAGATACCAACAGACACCGACAGACACCGCTACGTCGGGTTACGCGATGAAGCCGCTAACCCGACCTACATAACTCACTTTTAACCTTTATCTCGACCTGCATGACGGCGAAAACCGCACTTTGTCCCTCCTGCGGCGCTCCGGTGGAATTCCACGCGGGAGCTTCGGTGCTGCTCGTCTGTCCCTATTGCCGGTCGACCTTGTTGCGCAGCGCGGAGAAGATCGAAAACCTCGGCAAGATGGCCGAGCTGATCGAGGACTTCTCACCGATTCAACTCAACACCGAAGGCCGCTACCGCGACACGCATTTCGCGGTGATCGGCCGCATCCAGATGAAGTACTCGAGCGGCGTCTGGAATGAGTGGTACGTCCTGTTCGACGATGCGAAGAGTGGTTGGCTGTCGGATGCCAACGGCGAATATACGATGAGCTTTGCCGAAGCTTCGGCAGAGAACATTCGCCCCTTCAGCGAGCAGCACCCCGGCGATCTCGTCAATCTTGGCGGGCAGGCTTTCACCATCAGCAATCTCGAAGAGGCAATGTGCGTGGCCGGCGACGGCGAGCTGCCGTTCCGCGTCGGCGCGGGTTTTCCGGCGCCCGTCATCGATGCGCGCTTCGGCAACATTTTTGCCACCATCGACTACTCCGACGACCCGCCAATGGTATTCATCGGCGAATCGGTCGAGCGCGAGAGTCTCAAGCTAACCAATCTGCGTGAAAACATCCCAGGCGCCGGCCCGATGGAAAAAGGCTTGCGGGCCTTCGACTGCCCTGCCTGTGGCGCACCCATTGAGCTCAGTTCAACCGCAATCCAGCGCGTTGGCTGCCCAAGCTGTGGCAGCCTTCTCGACGCAGAGGACCAGCGCCTCAAACTCGTCGAAAAAATGCGCGAAGGCATGCGCATCAAGCCGCAATTGCCGCTTGGCAGCAAGGGCAAGCTGGGGGGTATCGACTTTGAAGTGATCGGCTTCCTGCGCCGTGAGACAACAGTTGAAGGCATCGTCTACCGCTGGGATGAATACCTGCTGTTCGACCCGCGCGGCGAGTTCCGCTGGCTGACCTGTTCAGAGGGTCACTGGAATCTTGTACGCGTCCTCAGCAAACCGCCCACACTGAGCGGTGACGAGCGGGCCGTCCTCCGCTCAACCGTCGTCGGTGTGACTTATGAGGGTGAGCGTTACCGCCATTTCCAGCATTCGCTCGCCAAGGTTGACTACGTCATCGGCGAGTTCAACTGGCAAGTCAGCATCGGCGAGACGGCCGACATCCAGGACTACGTCGCACCGCCGAAGATGCTCTCGCGCGAGGCGACGGACAAGGAGATCACCTGGAGCCTCGGCGAATACATCACCCCCGAGGAGGTCCGCACAGCCTTTCAGCTCAAGCAGCCACCAAGTACGCCGCTGGGTGTGTACGCCAACCAGCCGAACCCATACGCCCAGACACACCAGAAAACATTCGCGATGTTCTGGAAACTGGCCGTGGCGGCCTTTGGCCTACATCTGCTGCTGATGCTCTTCAGCCTCGGTGGCACGCTGTCCGACCAGGTGTTGGTCTATAACGCCAATACCAAGAGCCACACCAGCAAGCCCTTCACACTCACGGGGCGCAGTTCAACGCTGCGTGTCGAGAACACTGCCACCTTTGTAAATGCCTGGCTCGGCCTCGACATGACGATGGTGAATGAAACCACCGGGGCCGTCTGGGAGTCGCAGCGCGAGATCAGCTATTACGCGGGCAGCGACAGTGATGGGTCTTGGAGCGAGGGCTCGAAGGACGATGATATCGTCTTCGCCGATCTGCCCCCCGGCACCTATCACCTCGTGATCGAGGGCGAACCGGCCCCCGAGCTGTCTGCCAGCGGTGGGACCACCGCGCGCACGCGCGTGCGGCGCAGCGGTGCGCTGTGGAGCAATTTCCTGCTACTGGCCGGCTTGCTTGCCGCCTTCCCGATCTGGACCGCCATACGCCGCCACAGCTTCGAAACCAAGCGCTGGATGGAAAGCGACCATCCGCCGAAGTCTTCCGACTCCTGATCTCCATCCTGATCTAGACCCGCCGCCATCATGTTTTCTCGCCTCTATTTCATCATTGGACTGATCGCCATGGCCGGTTTTAGCTACGCCCAGTATCGTGGTGTCAGCCCCTTCGACACCTACGCCACCACCACCAACCGCTCCGGACCGGGCGGCAGCCGCCTGGGTTCGCACCTCTACCACAAATAGGAGCTTCACCATGGACATCAACCTGCACCAGCTCGCCAACTCGCTGATCTACTCGCTGCTCGGCGTCATCATCTTCTGGATATCCTTCATCATCATCGACAAGGTCACGCCGTACGACCTCTGGGGCCAGATCATCGAAGAAAAGAACGTCGCCCTCGCCATTGTCGTCGGCGCCATGTGCCTGGGCATCGCGCTGATCGTGGCCTCAGCAATTCACTGATTGCCAAAACCACCCACAAAGTTTCCCGTCAGTTCCGCGCAACTGCCCGAAGGAAAAACCCTCGGCGCGCGGCAATGACGTGCTTCAAGCAACTCCATAGGCCACCTTCTTGCAACTCGCCCTCCTCGCCTCCGTCTTCGTCGTCGCTTCCTGCGGGCTCGCCTACGAGCTGATTGCCGGCGCACTCGCCAGCTACCTGATCGGCGATTCAGTCACGCAGTTCTCCACGGTCATTGGCACATACTTGTTTGCCATGGGCATCGGCTCCTGGCTATCGGGTTATATCGGCCGTGGCCTGGTCGCGCGTTTCGTACAGATCGAGCTGCTTGTCGGCCTGCTTGGCGGCTTCTCCGCAGCCTTCCTGTTCATCATCTTCGCCTGGCTGTCCGCACCGTTTCGCCCACTGCTCTACGTCATCGTCATGCTGCTGGGCATCCTCGTCGGTATGGAGATCCCGCTGGTCATGCGCATCCTCAAGCGTGACCTGGCCTTCAAGGACGTCGTCTCGCAGGTGCTGACCTTCGACTACCTCGGTGCCCTGCTCGTCTCCATCCTCTTTCCGCTGGTACTCGCGCCGGAACTTGGCTTGATCCGCACAGGCCTGCTGTTCGGCATTCTCAACGTCGCCGTCGCGCTGTGGGCGATGCATCTGTTCCGCGAACATCTGCCCGGTCAGCACGGCCTGCGCGCCCAAGGCGCGGTCGCGCTCGTCCTGCTGCTGGCCGGCTTTGCCGCTGCCGACCGCATGACGAGCTTCGCCGAGCAGCACCTCTATTCGGACAACGTCATCTTCGCCAAGAGCACGCCCTACCAACGCATCGTCATCACGCGCTGGAGGGACGATCTGCGCTTGTTCCTCAACAACAACCTGCAGTTCTCCTCGCATGACGAATACCGCTATCACGAGGCACTGATCCACCCGGCGTTGGCCAGCCTGCCGCATGCACGCCGCGTGCTGGTGCTCGGCGGCGGCGACGGCTTGGCGCTGCGCGAGATTCTCAAGTATCCGAATATCCAGGCGGCGACGCTGGTCGATCTCGACAGCGAGATGACACACATGTTCAGCACCATGCCGATGCTCACCGAGCTTAACGGCGGCTCGCTGACCAACCCGCGCGTCACCGTCGTGAATGCCGATGCCATGCGCTGGCTGGAAGAACGCGACGATGTCTTCGACCTGATCGTCGTCGACTTCCCCGACCCTTCCAACTACAGCGTCGGCAAGCTCTACACCAGTGCCTTCTACCGTCTGCTCGACCGTCACATCGCGCCACAGGGGCTGGCCGTGATCCAGTCCACCTCGCCGCTCTACGCGCCAAAATCCTTCTGGTGCGTGGTTAAAACGCTGGAGAGCGTCGGCCTGCAGGCCACGCCCTACCACGCCCTCGTACCTTCCTTCGGCGAATGGGGCTTCGTCATCACCGGACGCAGCACCTATCAGCCGCCGACCGCCTACCCGGTCGCCACGCGCTTCCTCACCACCGAGACGACGCCGCAACTGTTCCAGTTCCCCAAAGACATGGCACGCATCGATACGGAGATCAACCAGCTCAACAACCAGGTGCTGGTGCGCTATTTCGAGGATGAATGGCGCAAGGTGATTCGCTGAGTCCATGAAGCGCCGTGACTTCCTTGCCAGTTGTGCCGCACTCGGCGTCGCGGCCTGCACCGGTGACCGCTTCCAGCCGCCGCTGCCACCCGGCGAACTCACCGGCAGCAACTTCCAGCGCGGCCATCGACTACGCCAGGAACAAGGCGCAGAGCCATTCTCCGCGCCATCGGAGATCCGGCGCGTGCCCTTGCTGATCGTCGGCGGCGGCATTGGTGGCTTGTCCGCTGGCTGGAAACTTCAGCGCTCCGGTTTCAACGATTTTCTGATCGCCGAGCTTGAAGACCGTGTCGGCGGCAATTCGCGCTACGGTGAGAACGCCGTCTGCCGCTATCCACTTGGCGCACACTACCTACCACTACCCGGCCCGGAAGCACGCGTCGTGCGCGAGATGCTCGCCGACTTCGGTGTGCTGCAAGGTGATCCATACGCTGCCAAACCAAGTTACGACGAACGCTATCTCTGCGCGACACCGCAAGAACGCCTCTATCACAAAGGCCAATGGCAGGACGGTCTGCTGCCACATGCCGCCGATGCCGAGGAGCAACGCCGCATCGAGGGCTTCCAGCGCCGCATCGAAACATGGCGTCAGTGGCGCGACCGCCGCGGCCGGCACGCTTTCGCCATCCCTATGGAATACTCCTCGCGCGAGCCTGCCATGCTCGCCCTCGACCGCATCACACTGGGTGAGTGGCTGCGCCGCGAGGGGCTCGATTGCCCCGCGCTACGCTGGTACCTGCACTACGCCAGCCGCGACGACTTCGGCACCGGCATCGACGCCGTCTCGGCCTGGGCCGGGCTGCATTACTTCGCCTGCCGCGACGGAGAAGCCAGCAATGCCGCCAGCGACATTGTCCTCACCGCACCGGAAGGCAACGGCTGGCTCGTGCGCCGCCTCGAAGAGCGCCTGAAACCACGCCTGCTCTGCGGCACTATGGTGACGGCCATCCGCGAGCGCGACAAACATGTCGAGGCCGACCTGTGGCTGGCCAGCGAACAGCGCAGCATCCGCATTGAGGCCAAGCAACTGATCTGGGCCGGCCCCCTGTTCGTACTAGGTCATGTCTGGCACGAGGCGCCGGCTGTCGTGCAACGCGCCGTGCAGACTTGCGACTACGCGCCCTGGCTGGTTGCCAACCTGACCTTGAGTGAAATGCCGCACACGCGCACCGGCGCGCCGCTGGCTTGGGACAACGTGCTCCACGATGGCGCCGGTCTCGGCTACGTCGTCGCCACTCACCAGCAACTGCGCGTCCGCCCTGGCGCAACGGTGATCACCTATTACCGCGCCTTCGCCGAAGCCGACAGCCGTGGCGTGCGGCAACGATTGCTGAAGACCAGCCGCGATGCCTGGGCACGCGAGATTCTCGCCGAACTTTCTGCCCCCCATCCCGAGCTGCGTGAAATCACGACGCGGCTTGATGTGTTCCGTCACGGCCACGCCATGATTCGCCCGCTGCCAGGCCTGATCTGGGGTGATGCCTCGCCGCGCCGCGAACTCACCGAACCTCGGCCAAGTGGTTCCGGTCTGGGCGTAGGACGGATACGCCTCGCCCATGCCGATCTTTCTGGCATGTCACTATTTGAGGAAGCCAGCTACCGCGGCGCCCTCGCCGCCGAGCAGAGCCTCGCGGCGCTGGGGGTACACCACGACTCACTCGTGGCACACGGCACCTGAAGCGGCCTCACGCCCTGCTGCATCGCTGGCAAAGTATCCAGAAGCGAACTATCATCCGAGCACTATTTTCACGAGATCACCTGCCATGAAACTCAAGCACCTTGCATCTCTCGTCGTCTCTGCAGCCCTGTTGGCAATCACACCTACCCACGCCGAACCAACGGGTATCTCGCGGCCAGAATCGCCCAACGTCCATGCCTTGATCATGGCGATTGGCGCCTATCAGAAAGGCATCACGCCGCTGATGGGGGTTCAGTACGACGTCGAAACAGCGACGCAGATCGCGAAGCGGATGGGCGTGATGGAGAAAAACATCCATGTCTATCGCAACGAACAGCTGACACTTCCCGGTATGAAGAATGCTTTCGACGAACTCGAAGCGGGCGTGCAGCCGGACGATCAGGTATTCATCTATTACTCCGGTCACGGCGGTCGCCAACTCGTAAACGAACCAGACCGCGGCGAGCGCTGCGCCGAGGCCCTTATCACGGTCGACGGTGACGGCTTTGTCGATACCGAACTAGAAGCGCGCCTCAAGCGCCTCAGTGAAAAAACGCAGAAATTGATCGTCCTGATCGACGCTTGCCATTCCGGTGGCGTCACGACACGCGCCCTCGGCGACAAGCAGCCTGAGTTCGTGCCGAAATACTGGTACAAGGGGGGCGGCACAGATGCCTGCGCCAAGCCAGTGAACATCGTGACCCGTGGCATCAACGCCAATATCAAGAAACCCGGCAGCGGCGCCAACAATTACACCTTCATCGCCGCCGCGCGCGACAACGAGGTTTCGCTCGACCAGCCTGGCAAAGGCGGCGTCGCCTCACAGGCTTGGCTTGAGTGCATGAACGGTGCAGCCGAAGACCGCGACGGCAGTGGCAGCCTCAGCGCGGAAGAAATTCGCGTCTGTGCACAAGAAAAAATCGAAACCAAGCTCGCACGGGCAAAAAGTGTGCGACCGCATCACGTGACAATCACCGGCAATTCCAACCTCATTGTCGGCTTCACAGAAAAAGCGGCAACACCTGCGACCGCATCGACGACATCAGCAGCACCAGCGGCATCAGCAGCACCCGCCGCATCCAAGCCCACCGCCACCCCGGTCAAGGCGAACCCACTCGCCACGCTCAATGACATCTACACCAATCGCGATGACAAGCGCGTCGTCCGACTCAAGGCCGCAAAGCCGAAACTGACGATCGACAAGGATATCTTCGATTTCACGCTGACTTCCAGCCACGAAGGTTATGTCTATCTGCTGATGGTCGGCTCGGACGGCCACAGCTTCGACCTGCTGTTCCCCAACCAGCTCGATCGCAAGAACGAGATCCGCGCAGGTGAAACGCTCAAGCTGCCGCGTGCCACCTGGGAGCTTGGCGTCCAGGGCCCGCCCGGCAAGGACACACTGCTCGCCATCGTCGCCGAATCGCCGCGTGATTTCTCAAAGATCGGCATGCAGGCTTCCGGGCCGTTCTCATCAATGGACACCCAGGCCACTCCCGGCAGCGGCCGTGACATGCAGCTCGCAACGAGCAGCTCCGCCAATGCCAAAAGCGAAGAATGCCTGATGCCCAAGACGCGCAATATCACAATCCGCAAACGCTGCTCCATGGCTTACGGTGCGGCGCTGGTCACGATCGAAGAGGTTCAGTAGCCAGCGCGACGGCGGCAGCTACGCACCGGCCAGAATCGCTGCGATACCCTGCAAGCCATGCAGTGCGCCAAGTGGCAAGCTCACATTGCGACTCAAGCCCACCTGAGCTTCGTGCCGGTTAATACGAATCAACGGTGCGTCGAGCGATTCGCCAAGCATGCGCACAGTGGGGATCTGCCGTCCAGCGCCGAGTTCGATGACCACCGGCCTCTCGACACCCGACAGCCAGGACTGCATGCGGCTATGCTGGATACGCTCGCGAAAACTGAGCCAATGCCAGTCACCGAACATCAGAATATTGGGCCGTGCGAGGCCACCGCAATGCGGACAGATCGGGAACTCGCTCACCAGCAGGCATTCCGCCTCATCAACCACAGGTGTGAAATCGCGTACTGGCCAGATGTCGCCCGCGCAACCTTGCATACATTGCAGATGGTGGATCGAACCATGCACCTCACAGATTTCCGTATCGCGGAAACCCGCCTTCTGGAACTGACCATCGACATTGCTGGTGAACACAAAGGTGCCACACGGCAGCTCATCGCCAAGTTCGAGCAAAATGCGAAAGCCGTCATGCGGCAGCGTATGTCGGTAGAGGTTGAGACGATGCCCATAGAAGCCCCAGGCCTGACGCGGATGAGACTCGAAGGCGTCCGGCGAAGCAATGGATTCGAAGCTGATCTGCGCCCGCCCCAAAGCCGGGTAAGCACCCCAGAAACCTTGCCCACCGCGAAAATCCGGCAGCCCGGAATCAACGCCCATGCCCGCCCCGGCCGTGACCAGCAGGCCATCGGCCTGATCGATCAGCGCGGCTGCACGCTCAAACAAAATCCGGTGATCGGCCCCTTCACCTTTCATGCATGACTCCCTTGAATATCGCCAGACCAACCCAATTTTACGAACATTGATCCACAAGGCCACCTGAAATGGAAAAACATACCCCGAACGACCACAAGACCCACGGCGCTGACGAACCCTGCGGCTGCTGGACTGGCGAAGGCGAAGTGATCCTTTGCCCCAAGTGCGGTGCCGCCTATCAGCGCGCCACGGTCGTACAGATTCCCCGCTGGTTTTGCTACGACTGCGAGGCACTCGTCAACGCCGAGGAGGTCATACAACGTGCCCGGGATTACCCCGAACCGGGCGACGACGATTACAACTAAGGTATATGCCGCCACACATGGGCGCGCCGGTGCTCTATCTTTGCCCACACTGCCAGACCTTCTTCGGGCACGGTCAGATCGATGGCGGTTGGCCAGAAAAGTGAGCCGAGATTCAGCCGCTGCAGCAATCAACCACATACCGACCGCGTGACATTTGCAGCAGTGGCAAGCGTCGCGCAATCAAAGCGGCAAATTAATTT
>CAZAOQ010000118.1:1403-9629 GCA_964486795.1 uncultured Rhodocyclaceae bacterium | reverse complement strand
GCCATCAAGGGCAACACCAAGATCCAGGGCAACACCAAGATCCACGCTTCGCAGAAGAACACCACTGCCGTTGCCATTGGCAAGGGCAACACCGCTTCGAATGAAGCTGGCGTGATCGGTGGTAATTAATCTGATGCTGCGTTAAGCAGCTTTCAGTGGAACGCGGCCCATCACTTTTAGTGGTGGGCCGCGTTTTTTTATGGGTGACACATTCATTTGGATAAGTTTGGACTCTCCGAGTCAGGAAGGTCCGTTAAACATGAATGTGATGACTAATGTTGCCGTCACCTCTGGAAGGATCACCGATTTTTGGTTGAAAACGGAGGGTGCTCCGCACAAGTTGGTTTCAGCTCTGCTTGGCTGATGGGCATGAATAAGGCACCGCCGACACCAATAGCGTGGTTCGTTGCTCCGTGGCTATGCACGCGGTTCAAAGTACGACTTGCGATCCCATTTCCACAACGCGGTTAGCCGGCAACTTGAAAAAGTTGGCAGCACTGGTAGCGTTACGGAACATGGTGATGAAGAGCTTTTCACGCCAGAAATTCATTTCCGAATTGGCGCGGGCGATCAGAGTTTCGCGGCCGATGAAGAACGAGGTATCCATCATGTCGAAATCCAAGCCCTGTTCAGCGCACCAGTCGAGTGCCTCGGGCAGGTTGGGCTCGTCCATGAACCCGTAGAAGACCTTCACGCGCCAGAAGTGGTTCGGCAGGATTTCAACATAGATGCGCTGAGCATCAGCAACGTGTGGAATGTCCAGTACACTCACTGCAACCAGCGCAACTCGTTCATGCAGTACTTTGTGGTGCTTGAGAGTGTGCAGCATGGCGTTTGGTACGCTGTTGAGGTTAGACGTCATGAACACAGCAGTACCGGAAACGCGAGTGATTCCGCTGTCGGCGCTGAGGCTGCGGATAAATGGTTCAAGCTCGATGGCATCCTCGGCGAGGCGCTTTTGCAGCAGGGCGCGGCCACGCTTCCAGGTGGTCAGGAGCAGGAACAACGTTAATCCAAAGACCATCGGGAACCAGCCGCCATCGGCGATCTTGACCGAGCAGGCTGCGAACAGCGCGAAATCCATACAGGCAAAGGGCAGTGCGCCGAAGAATGCACGCAACGGATGCCAGCCCCACAATTCGCGCGAAACGAAATAGGCGAGAACACTGGTCGTGAACATGGTTCCGGTCACCGAAATACCATAGGCAGCGGCGAGGTTGGTCGAAGAGCCGAAGCCGAGGACGAGGACGATTACCATCGTCAGCATCATCCAGTTGATTGCCGGCAGATAGATCTGACCAATCTGCTTATCCGATGTGTGCTGCACGTCGAGACGTGGGCAATAGCCCAGTTGAATTGCCTGTTGCGTCACCGAGAACGCCCCCGAGATCACCGCCAGCGAAGCGATCACCGTCGCGGCGGTGGCCAGTGCCACCAGTGGATAGAGAATCCAGCTCGGTGCCATCATGAAGAATGGATTCGTGACCGCGCCCGGATTGCTCAGTAGCAGTGCTCCTTGACCGAAGTAATTGATGGCAAGTGCCGGCAACACCATGCCGACCCAGGCGAGTTGAATCGGTTTGCGGCCGAAGTGGCCCATGTCTGCATAGAGCGCTTCGGCACCCGTGATAGCCAGCACCACCGAGCCCAGTGAAAAGAAGCCGAGGGTCGAATGCGTCTGCAAAAACTTGAAACCGTAATACGGGTTGAGAGCGATCAATACTCCGGGTTCTGCGGTGATATTGACGGCACCAAGTAGTGCTAGCGTGCCAAACCAGAGCACCATAATCGGGCCGAATAAGCGACCGACGCTTGCCGAGCCCCTGCTCTGGATCGCGAACACGCTGATCAGGATACCCAGTGTGATCGGAATAACAAATGGCTTGAAGGTCGGGCCGATGACTTCCAGGCCCTCAACCGCAGAGAGTACCGAAATCGCAGGCGTAACCAAGCTCTCGCCGTAGAAGAGCGAGGCGCCGAACAGCCCCAGTGTCAGAATCAGATTTCGGGTTCTTGAATTCTCCAGCTTGTTGCGTAGCGCCAGTGCCATCAGTGCCATGATGCCGCCCTCACCCTTGTTATTGGCGCGCATGATGAAATAGACATATTTGATGGTGACCACCATCATTAGCGCCCAAAAGATCAGGGAGAGGATGCCCAGCACATTGTCCGGCGTGACCGGTACCGGACGATGTGCGCCGGCAAATACCTCTTTCATCGTGTAAAGCGGGCTGGTGCCGATGTCGCCATAGACAACGCCGAGCGCTGCCAGAGCCAGCGTGGAGAGCCGCTCCTTGCTGAGATGTGATGGTTCCACGGGGGTGCCTTACTGAAGATGAAAAGTGAGCCGAAGCAAGAGGTGCAGGCCTCCGGGCACAGCCCTGAATTATAACCTTGGCTTTAGCGCAGATTCGTAAATAGAGACGCTCGTCGATGTTGGCCTGTGGCTTTTTTGTTGCTCCGCGGCGCCGATTGCGTTAACTTCAGAAAATCGCACGTGTATGCGAATTTAGAGTTCAACAGACCCGGCGTTAATCGGCTCAAGGAAAATCGTTTCATGCTTATCAATTGTGTGGCTTATCAGGATGGTTCCCGGCTCAGTGACATACCGGTCGCCGATATCAGTGACTATGTCGGTCGCGAAGACTGCTTCATCTGGGTGGCGCTACGTGATGCCGAGCCGTCTGAACTCGCGGAAATGCAAGTGGAATTCAATCTGCACCCACTTGCTGTCGAGGATGCACATCATGGTCACCAGCGGCCGAAAATCGAGGAGTACGGTGACTCGCTTTTCGCCGTCATGCATATGCTTGAAATGGTCGATGGTGAGCTGAATCGCGGCGAGGTCGATGTCTTTGTGGGTACAAACTTCGTCCTCTCGGTTCGTAACCTCAGTCAGCAATCTTTTCTCGGTGTGCGCCAGCGTTGCGAGCAGGAGCCCCATCTGCTCAAGCACGGTTCAGGCTTTGTGCTCTATGCCTTGATGGACGCCGTGGTCGACCGCTATTTTCCGATCGTCGATGCACTCGAAAGCGAGCTCGAAGCCATCGAGGAAAAGATTTTCACCAAGGGTTCGGCACGATCCAATATTGAGGGCCTGTATGAGCTCAAGCGCAAGGTGGGCGTCCTCAGGCATGCCGTCGCGCCGCTTATGGAAGCGGTCAGCAAGCTCATCAGTGGACGCATTCCACCGCTGTGCCTCAACAGTCAGGAATACTTTCGCGACGTCTTCGACCACTTGGCGCGCCTTAACGCGTCTATCGATACCATCCGCGACACTATCGGTACGGCCATCCAGGTCAACCTCGGGATGATTGCGATCGAGGAAAGTGAAGTGAACAAGCGCCTCGCTGCTTGGGCCGGTATCTTCGCTGTCGCCACCGCCCTCGCCGGTATCTGGGGCATGAATTTCAAGGCTATGCCCGAGTTGCAATGGGATTACGGCTACCCCTTGGCGTTGGCCGTGATCGCTGCGAGTAGCACGTTTCTCTACGTGCGCTTCAAGCGCGCGGGATGGCTGTAGCGCAGCGAATACTCAAGAGTATTTTTACCTGGCTGGAGAGCCAATATCCATGCGGTTCTTCGAAGGCATGCTTGAAGAACCGCATGGATATTGGCTCTCAGGTCGGTCGCGTCAGCTGTGAATAGAGCAGCGGCAGGCGGCGCGCGAGTTCTTCAGGATGGCGCAGGACGAGGAAGCCACCCGGGCCAAAGAGGTGCGGCAGATAATCGGCACCTTCGCGGTCGATGGTCAGGCAGAACGGCTGAAGGCCGGCGCGGCGCGCCTCGATTAAGCTCATGCGCGTGTCCTCGATGGCGTAACGGCCTTCGTAGGAGTCGATATCCGTGGGCTTGCCGTCAGAGAGAATCAGCAGCAGACGTTGCGCCTGGGGCTGCTCTTCGAGTAGCGTGGTGGCGCGACGGATGGCGGCACCCATGCGTGTGTAGTAGCCAGGACGGATGGCAGCGACACGGCCACGGCAGGCGGCATCGTAGTGGGCGACGAAGGGCTTGATCTCGTGGAAGCGGACATTGCCGCGCTTGAGCGACGAGAAACCATACATGGCGAAAACGTCGCCGCAGGCAGAGAGTGCTTCGGCGAACAGCATCATGCCGTCGCGGATAGCATCGATGACGCGCATGTCGTCGGCGATGCCAGCATCCGTGGATAGCGATAGATCGGCTAGCAGCAGGCAAGCGAGGTCGCGCTCCTGCTGGTTGCGAGCGAGGTATCCTGGCATGCCTCCGGCATGTCCGGCGCGGCGGTCGGCGAAAGAACGTACGCAAGCTTCGATATCCAGTTCCTCTCCATCGCTTTGGTTTTTCTGCCAGCGTCGCGCGGGTGCGAGCGCGGCGAACTGCGAGCGCAGTCGGCGTGCGGCGGTTTGCAGGTGCTGTGGCAGCGCGGTTGGCGGCGCATTGCGCGATTCCATATTTTGCAGACGGCACCAGTCGGGTTTCATCTGGCGACGCTTCCAGTCCCACTCAGGCAGCGGGATGCCGTCGCCAACAGGCATGTCATCCTCGGCGGCAGAAGGCAGGTCGAGGTCGAAGCGTACCTTGCTGGCGACGGCTTTGTTGTCGCGCGCCAGCGTCAGCTTGTCCATGTTCTCCGCTTTGCTGGCGATGTCGGGATCGGGATCTTCGTCGGTATCGCGGTTAACCTTGACGAACTCGGCCCATGACAAAAGGCTTTCGGCGCGGAACATCAGGATGAAAGGCGACTCGTTCTCCGGCATGTCAGTGCGCTCGGCCTGATAGCGCTTGTCCCCACCCTTCTGTTCGGCGCCACCGCCCTCAGCGCTTTCATGTTGCTTGTTGCCTTGGGCCACACGCGAATCGGTGGCGGGCAGTGGACGCAGCCAGAGTGGCACAGGCTGGACATCGAGTGCTTTTCTACGCGTTAGCGGGGGCAGTTCATTGATGCTGCCGGGCTCCTGCAAGGCGTGGCGGATGGCAATTTCGCGCGCCGCTTCGTCGGCGGGCAGGCGCGTCGGGTCAATACGCTGCGCTAGTGTTGCGATGACAAGACGTTCGTAGCGCGGCTTGAGGCCCGGATAGTCGGTGAGCACGGCCAGTGTGGCGCGCTGGTTGGCGATGAGCCAGTCACCTTCGCCCTCGTGCGAGCGCGCCGCCAGCGCGGCAAGCCACAGATAGAGATCACGATTCAGCTCTCTTTCGGGAAACAGTGCGAGTCTCTGAGGTAAATGTAGCGTTTCGGCATCGCGTGCCGCGAGCGCCATCTTCTCGCCGCTGCCGGCGATACGCTGGAGAAGACGGCGACGACCGCCATGGCGCGTGTCGGCGGAGGGTGCGACGCGCAGCCCCGGGTCACCACCGAAGGCGCGGAACATCACACCGGCGCTGCGTTCAATTTCATCGAGGCTGACGGCGGCCTGCGGATAGTCGCGGTGGGCGGCGCGGGTGATGATGCGATGCCAGATGCTGCCAAAGTATTCTTCCATAATGTGGTCTTCGGCTGCTCAGTGCTTTTCTGTGACAGGAATGATGGCGATGTGGCGGCGGCCGGCAGCCGGTTTGTGCGCCGGCTGGCTGACATCCTCATCGTTGCTGCGCTTGCCGACGAGCCCCATGGTGGCTTCGTTGCGGCGCGCGGCTTCGTCGGAGACCCAGTGCAATAGTCCTTCCTGTTGTCCCTGGTTTTGCTGCACGGTACCGCAGGCGGCGATGCACTGACCGCATTGGGTGCAGGTGAACATCTTGTGCTTGGCCGTGCGTGGGCGCAGACGCATTGGGCAGACGGCTTCACAGGCCGCATCTCCGGGGCCTTGTGCAACGTAGCAACTTGCGCAATCCGCGGCGCGTTGACGCGTGAAACCGACCACCATGGCGCTGCGATTACTCATCCACGCAAGGCTTTGGAACACGCCGACGGCACAGGCATAGCGGCAGAACAGGTGGCGTGCAAAAAGAAACTCAATAGACACAACGATGGTCGCGGCGGTGATGAAGAGAGTCTGGTTGCGCGTCAAACTGAGGTGGATGAGGTTTCCATAAACTTCATTCGGTGGTAGCAGGTAAGTCAGAAAGATGACAGCCCATGAGAACGCGAAGCCAACGGCCAATGGCACCACGAGTAGCCACGTGCGCGCATCGCGCGGTCGTGGACTGCCATCCGCATGGCGCGGTGGTAGCGGCTTGCGCTCCCAGATGCTCGGCTGGCCCGAGGCGTGACTCATCAACTGATTGATGGTCTCGACGACTGAGAAATGTGGGCAGAGCCAGCCGCAGTAAAGGCGGCCCCAGCGCCAGGCAATGGCGATGAAGATCGCCGCACCACCGAGAATGGGCAGGAACAGGCGCAGCAAGAGGTTGAGTGCCGCGGCACTGCTGTCGATGCGCCCGGCGAGAAAGTCATCGAGGCCGAGACGCCAGGGCAAGCCGATAATCCAGGCGTGGCCTGCGACGAGATCGTAGCGCAGCACATCGAAGACCGGGGCTAATGCAAAGACAACGAAGAAACTTATCTGCCAGAAGAGGCGATGTCGCTGCGTTGATGTGCGTTCGCCGTTGGCGCCCCAGGTGTCGGTGGCATGGGTGACGTCGGTGACGTCACTCATGGCGCGGCCCGATCAGAGGGTAATAATACTCGCGACCCGCCATGGCGCGCGATAGCCCGAAGAGGCCGAGCAGCACTAGCGTCGAGTGGATGCAAGTGAAATAGAGAATGACCACCACCCATGTCCACTGCCAATGCAGACCGCCAAATGCAATGAAGGCGATGCTGAAAGTTGCGATCAGCAGGCCACCCCACAGGCTGACGAAGAAAGTCTGCTCGAAATGACAATGTGCAAGCGGACCTGCGCTTGCCTTGTAGTACCAGCGCAGCCCTGCGAGGATGATGAAGGCGATGCCGGGGATCAGCAGCAGATTGGCGAGGAACAGCGATTCCGCCGTGATCGCGAGGGTCTGATCGAAATTATCGTCATCATCGTCGGCTTCGACTATGACTTCGGTATCGGGCTGATCGGTCGTTGCATTCATGCGTGTGGGCGTATCTGCGTGGCTGCGTGTATTGGGACTCAGCGGCCAAAGGTGGCGAGGACGACTTCCATCAGCGCACTGGTAATCTCGCCATCGTCGGAGAGACTCTCAATCATGGCACTGCGGCATGCCTCGACGGGGTCCATACCATTGCGTATCAGGATGGCCGCATAGACGAGGAGTCGTGTGCTGGGGACTTCCTCGAGGTCAACATCTTTCAGATTGCGCAGGCTGTGGCCGATGGAAACCAGACGCTTTGCGGTCATTTCGTCGCAAGCCGTTTCGCTGCGCAAGATCGCCTCTTCGCGCGCCGCAGAGGGGAAGTCGAAGCGCAGGGCGACGAAGCGCTGGCGCGTCGAGGGCTTCATGCTCTTCATGAAGTTCTGGTAGCCGGGGTTGTAGGAAACCACCAGCATGAAACTATCCGGGGCATGCAGAACCTCGCCGGTGCGGTCGATCGGCAGTGTGCGGCGGTGGTCGGCGAGTGGGTGGATGACGACGGTGGTGTCCTTGCGCGCCTCGACGACTTCATCGAGATAGCAGATGCCACCTTCGCGCACGGCGCGCGTCATCGGACCGTCACTCCAGTAGGTGCCACCGTCGCTAATTAGATGACGGCCGATCAGATCCGCTGCGGTCAGATCGTCATGACAGGCAACGGTGAACAGCGGCAAGCCCAGCTTCGCCGCCATGTGTGCGACGAAGCGCGTCTTGCCGACCCCGGTCGGCCCTTTGATGAGCAAGGGCAGACGATTGCGCCAAGCCTGTTCGAAGAGCCCGATTTCATTACCGGCGGCTTCGTAGTAGGGAATTTCCTGTGGCGTGCTGTTCATCGCTGCTTTCCGTTTGGGTGGGGGCTAATGGGGTTGCCAATCATTTCAATTTCTTTGATGCACGACATAGCGATTCAGTGGCTCAGAAGAAGGGAGACTCGAGCGTTCAGAATCATGCCGTGTGTGGCATACCAAAATAGTAGGCAATGCCGATGGCTACGATGACAAGTATCAACCATAGCAGAATGATGAGCCGCCATTGCAACGCAGCATGGCGTAAGCCCATGAATTCGTCGGCGACCCACCAGCCTTTGGTGCCGACGATCGCTAGCAGGATGCCTACGGTGAGTGGGCCATGGGCGCCCTGTTCACCCAGCAACCAGGTGATGAAGGTGGCGACCAGCAGGGCTGCAAAAGTCAGATCGAGTGTGCGTGTATTCATGATGTT
>CAZAOQ010000118.1:0-1393 GCA_964486795.1 uncultured Rhodocyclaceae bacterium | reverse complement strand
GGGAAACAGGATCAGCCAGACGAGATCCACCATGTGCCAGTAGCTGGCGCCAGTTTCCATGCCGTGATGGTCGGCGGAGCTATAGCCGCTCTGACGCGTCTTGTTCCACAAGGCGATGAGGATGACCATGCCGAGGATGACATGCATGAAGTGGAAGAAGGTCAAGCCAATATAGAAGAAATAGAAGGTGTTCGTCGTCAGGTCAATGCCCTGTTCGAATTTTGCGGCGTATTCGAACATCTTGACGACGAGGAAACCGCTGCCGCAGAGAATTCCGCCGATGAGCAGGCGGGCGGAGAGTTGCTGGCGGTCGGCCTTTATAGCAGCGACGGCGCGTGCCACGCACCAACTGGCGGTAATCAAGAGGACGGTGTTCAGTCCACCGGCATTGCGGTTAAGGGTAGGTTGCAGACTGTCGAAGAGCTCGACATTTTTCGCGCGGACGACCGCATAGCCTACAAAAAAGATTGCGAATACCAGCAGTTCTGCCCAGATGAAGATCCATACGGCGAGATCGCCGGGCAGTGCATTCTTTGCGTGGGAGACGCGACCTGCGGATCTTGCCGAAGCTTCGTTTGGTGTGTCGGGTGTGGTCAATGATGTTTCGTTCATTGTGGTTATTCACCTACTTAAAATGGAAACCCCGGCCGGAGCCGGGGATTTCACTATTCCGGCGCATGGGTCAGATGAATCACGCGCCGGGTTAGAACCGCCTGATCTCAGGCCTTGACCTTCGTTTCGCCGCCCTTGAAGAAGCTGCAAATAAAGATGATGAGGCCAATCAGGAATACCACACCCGACCATTCGCGCATCCAGTAGAACAGTGAGATTTGTGACTGTGTGTCCATGAAGGACATGGGTGTCTCTGACACACGTTGCAGCCAGACTTGCAGGATACCAGCAGCGGTCAGGAACAGCGTGATGAAGACCATGGCAACGGTCATTAGCCAGAAGCCCCACATTTCCATGACCTGAGCGGCGTTGCTATTTGCAGCGCGGCCACGCAGGATTGGCATGGCGTAGGAGATCATCGTCAACACCACCATCGCATAGGCACCGTAGAACGCCATGTGACCGTGGGCAGCAGTGATCTGCGTGCCGTGGGTGTAGAAGTTCACCGGAGCAAGGGTGTGCAGGAAGCCCCACACGCCAGCCCCGAGGAAGGCCATCACGCCGGTACCGAGTGCCCACAGCGTAGCGGCACGGTTCGGGTGCTCACGGCGACGACGGTTCACCATATTGAACGCGAACAGCGTCATGGCGAAGAAGGGGATGGGCTCCAGAGCCGAGAACACCGAACCGATCCACTGCCAGAACTCTGGTGCGCCAATCCAGAAGTAGTGGTGGCCGGTACCGAGGATGCCGGAGATCAGCGTCAGCGTGACGATGACAT
>CAZAOQ010000117.1:0-9631 GCA_964486795.1 uncultured Rhodocyclaceae bacterium | reverse complement strand
GACGACCGGACAGATTGCGTGCTACAAAACCGGACAGATCATTAACTCGCGACACTCACGATGAATCATGCTTGTAGAGAAAGGTGGGATGTGCTTTCATGCAAGCTTGATCAGGAATTTAAGATGGCGCGACGCAGCACGACATCGTGTCAACGTAGGAACATGTCATGAGAAAAATTCTCCGGAGGCTTAGAAAAGGGCTGCATCAAGCCGTGCGGAGCAGTATTGCCGGCTTGCCGCGAGATTGGCGCTTCGCCGTGTATCGCTCATTTGTCGATTGCGATCCGAGCCCAAGCGACAGGCTAGAGCTGAAAATTGCGGAAACCCGCGAGGAACTCGAAGCCTGTTTCACGCTGTTGCACGATGCTTATGTCGAGAGCGGCTTCATGAAACCGGATCCCTCTGGTATGCGCGTAACGATCTATCACGCCCTGCCAACAACCACGACGCTCTGTGCTAAATACGATGGAGTCGTGGTCGGCACCCTTTCCCTGATCCGTGAGAGCGCGCTGGGCTTTCCCTTGCAGAGCATTTTCGATCTTTCCGGGGTGCGCCAAAAAGAAGGCAATATCGCTGAGATATCAGCACTTGCGGTTCATCCGGATTTCCGCAAAACGGGTGGTATGGTGTTGTTCCCGTTGATGAAATTCATGCGTGAATACTGTTCGACGTTTTTCGATACGCGGCATATCGTGATCGCGGTGAATCCGAATCGCATCGAGATGTATGAGTCACTGCTGTTCTTCGAGCGATTGACCGCAAAGGTTGTCGAAAACTATGACTTTGCCAATGGTGCGCCTGCCGTCGGAGCAACGCTGGACCTCAAGGCTGCACCCGAAATTTTCAAAAAGTTCTACCAGAAGAGAAAGCCGCGCAAGGACTTGCATGACTACTTTTTTAAACTCAAATTACCCAATATCCATTGGCCAACACGGCGTTATTTCACAACGAACGATCCCGTCCTGACGCCAGAGCTGCTCGACTACTTCTTCAATGTTCGCACGCACAACTTTCTGAATCTCGACGAACATAAGAAGGCACTTTTACATGCGATCTATGACTTGCCGCAATATCGCAAGGTATTGCCGGCATTGCCCGATCACCAAAAGGGTGCGGAGAAGCGTCAGCACAAACGTTTCTCCGTGCGCTGTCCGGGCCAGATTACGGTGGAGACAGCGGATGGCCAACAGGAAGATGTCATCATCGAGGTCATCGAGGTGTCAATATTTGGCTTCCAAGCGTGCGCGCGTAAGCCACTTTCGCTCGGATCCTGGGGTGATGCGGTGATCAAGCTCGGCCAGAGCGAAGTGTCATATGTGAAGGCCAGCGCCGAACATGGTGTCGCAAATGGGCAGAATAGCTTTTATGGATTCCAGCTTGGCGAGCCAGACCTGATTTGGCGAAAGTGCGTGGCTGCGCTAGATCGTGGGCAGACTCATGGGGACCTGAATCAAGCATCAAAGTTCTTGGCGGTTTCCCGGAACGATGTCTCTGCTTCCACTTAAGGCTTGAGGCGTTATTCCGTCGAGCAGGTGATTTCCTTTTTCTGATTATCCTTCGTCCCGGCCGGGCGTAAAAGATTGTGGTTTTCCCGGGCGGCGGTGTGTTTTTGTCGCGGTCCCATGCATTTCTTTAACCGGATTCTTGAAGCGCTGTTATTGCCGCCTTTTGGCCCCCTGCTCTGGATCGTCGCTGGTCTGGTGTTGAGCAACTGGCGGCCTCGTCTAGGCCGTCTGTTGTCATGGATGGGTGTTTTGGTGAGCTTGGTGTTGATGATTCCGGCAACGATCAGCTGGCTGCTGGGGCCACTTGAGGCCGTGCCGGTTGTGACGCCCGCTGCCTTACAGGGTGCGGGGGCCATTGTCATCCTTGGTGGCGGGCGACGCAGTTATGCGCCGGACTTTGGTGGCGAAACGGTTAATCGTCTCACCCTGGAACGTGTGCGATATGGGGCACGCCTGGCGAAGGTGACGCGACTTCCCGTACTCGTCAGCGGTGGTGTGGCGACCGAAGAGTTTCACTCTGAGGCGTCGCTGATGGCGGAATCCCTTCGGGAGGATTTTGGCGTGCAGCCACGCTGGCTTGAGGAGTACTCGGTGAATACTGCCGAGAATGCACGCAACGCCGCAATTCTGTTGCGACGAGCCGGGATAGAACGCATCGTTCTCGTAACTCAGGCTGCCCACATGCCGCGGGCGCGCCGCTATTTCGAGGCTGAGGGACTGACGGTGATACCGGCGCCGACCGGCTTCCAGAGCAGTCCTGCTTCGGCTGATGATTGCTTCAATTGCTTCAATTGGTTCGATTGGCTGCCCACCCAGAATGCGTCCTACGCTGGATGGTATGCGCTCCATGAGTGGGCCGGCTTGCTGCAGCAGCGGCTAAGTGGGTTGGCGGGGCGTTGAGCGTGGTCGGGATGCGCAATACAACGGCTGACGACGTAAAGTGCTATCACTGTGGCCTGCCGGTTCCTGCAAAAACTGACCTGCCGGTCGAGATTGACGGCCGGCTGCAAGCGATGTGCTGTGCAGGCTGTCAGGCGGTGGCGCAAGCCATCGTCGATAACGGCTTGGACGATTACTACCGCCATCGCGATGCGATGCCCGAGCGTCCGCGCGAGGCAATGCCTGCTGAATTGCAGGATGCAGGTTTGTTTGACCTGCCGGAAATCCAAAAGCGTTTTGTGCAAACCGTTGTAGAAGCGGGCGGTAAGCTCAGCGAATACGAACGCGAGGCTTCGTTGATTCTCGAGGGTATTGCCTGCGCAGCCTGTATCTGGCTCAACGAGGCGCATCTGGCGAAGCAACCCGGTGTGACAGCCGTCGATATCAACTATGCGACGCGCCGAGCACGCGTGCGTTGGGACGAGCGTTACATCAAGCTGTCTCAGATACTAACCGCCATCGCTGCAATCGGCTATCGGGCCTATCCTTACGACCCCGCACTATCAGAACGATTGGCACAAAAAGAGCGACGTGCTGCACTGTGGCGTCTGTTCGTTGCCGGCTTCGGCATGATGCAGGTCATGATGTATGCCATTCCGGTCTACCTTGCTCGGGATGGCGACATGACGCCGGATATCGAGCAGTTGATGCGCTGGGCCAGTCTGGTGCTGACTTTGCCGGTGATGTTGTACTCTGCGGCACCATTTTTTCGGAGTGCTTGGCGTGATCTGCGGCGACGATACGTCGGCATGGATGTGCCGGTAGCGCTGGGTATTGGTGTCGCTTTTGCGGCAAGTAGTTGGGCGACCCTGGCAGCCAGGGGGGATGTGTATTTCGATTCGGTGACGATGTTTGTCTTCTTCCTGTTGACCGGACGCTATTTCGAAATGATGGCACGACAGCGTTCGGCACGTGGGGTAGAGACCATTGCACGGGCATTGCCAGACTTTGCCTCGCGGCTCACTGCGTACCCGGAATTAACCGTGGAGCGCGTCGCGGTCGCACAATTGATGATCGGTGATATCGTTCTTGTGAAGCCCGGTGAGTCGATTCCGGCCGATGGCGTCATCCTGCAGGGTGAAAGTGCCACGGATGAATCACTGCTCTCTGGTGAGAGTTCGCCTCTGCCGCGCCGTGTTGATGACAAGGTGGTGGGCGGTAGTGTGAATGTTTCCAGTCCGCTCGTGCTGCGTGTGGAAAAGGTTGGTACCGAGACTCGCCTGGCAGCGATCCAGCGTTTGGTTGAACGCGCTGCGATAGAGAAGCCGAGGCTCGTCGAAATCGCCGACCGCATCGCCGCTCGCTTTGTGGTGGTCCTGATTGCACTGGCACTTGCTACGGCTTTAACCTGGTACCTTATCGATCCGACGCGGGCGCTCTGGGTTTTTGTGGCCGTGCTCGTCGTCAGTTGTCCCTGTGCCCTGTCGCTGGCAACCCCTGCGGCGCTGACTGTAGCCACGGGTGCTTTCTCACAGATCGGTGTGCTGGTGACACGCGGTCATGCCATCGAGACCCTGGCGCGTGTCGATCATTTTGTTTTCGACAAGACAGGAACACTGACCGAAGGACGCCTGATGCTGGCGGAAACCTTGCCTCTTGACGATCGCACCGCTGAGGAGGCACTGCGTGTGGCTGCCATGCTCGAGCAGGGTTCGGAACATCCGATTGGACGTGCACTTCGTGATGCCGCGCAGACGTCGGGCTTGGTTGCGGCACTAGGCGAGGGTGTCGGCGAATTACGGGCAACAACCGGTCAGGGGGTTGAGGCATCCTCCGGTGGCAAGCGATGGCGCATCGGCACTCCAGATTTCGTGGCCATGCTGCATGGTCGTACTCTTTCCGAGGAAGCGCGATGCTGGATCGCTGCGGATGTCGCCGTGGGTAGCGTGATTGCACTGGGCGACGAGGGTGGCTGGTGTGCCTTGTTCCGCCTGCACGACACCTTGCGTGCCGATGCGGTTGCAACGGTTGCGGCGCTGCAGGCACTGAGTATCCAACTCACTATTTTGAGCGGCGATGCGCCGGCGGTTGTCGGTGTGGTGGCGAAGCGTTTGGGTATCGACGATGCTTACGGGGGCCAGTCACCTGAGGATAAGCACGAATTTATCAAGCAATTACAGCTACGCGGAGCGGTCGTCGCCATGGTCGGCGACGGAGTCAACGACGCGCCAGTGCTGGCGCAGGCACAGGTGTCGGTTGCCATGGGGAGTGGTGCCGATCTTGCACGCAAGTCGGCGGACGTGGTGCTGCTTGGCGAAGGGCTGCTGCCCTTGGCGCGTGCGGTTAAGCTTGCGCGGCGCACCTTGCGTATCGTTCGGCAGAATCTTGTCTGGTCGTTCGCTTACAATCTGTTGGCGATTCCACTCGCAATGACCGGTATTATCACACCTTGGATGGCCGGCATCGGTATGTCGTCGAGTTCCTTGCTGGTGGTGTTGAACGCCCTGCGTTTGCAAAGGGGGAGCGGAAAACGCGGAAAGTGACTGTATGGAAATACTGTATCTGTTGATTCCCCTGTCGGTGATGCTCGTGTTTCTGATCGGTATAGGCTTCTGGTGGTCGCTGAAGAGCGGCCAGTTTGATGATCTCGAAGGACCCGCCTATCGCATTTTGATGGACGACGATCGACCTCAGACCGAAACCTCGGTCAAGGGTCGGGTCGAGGCGGCGACATTGAATCTGGATCCAGCCCCGAATCCAGTCTGTGCTGTCCGCAGTCCAGTAGCAAAACCACATTTAAACATGTCCAATGAATGATTTGCTGCCCGCGATGGTGTGGCCTGGCGCGGATATGGGAGTGATATGTGTATCTAAGGATTCAGTCAGGTGATGGCCGGTAGTTTTAGCGTTTGGTTCTATCGACGATGCCATGAGCTGACATCCTGCAGCCGTACCTGTATGGTTCGGCGGAGTCAGTATCGTATGAAGCAGGAAGGAACACGTTTTGAGTGAGACCAGAATTACGTCGTTGTGCGCCATACAGCCACAGATATGTGAGCCCATTTCCTGTCATCGGTGTGGTGTTTACCAACTCTGCATGCCACACGGCCTCGACTCTGCCGATATGACGTTGTTGGAGAGCATTGTGAAGCGCAAGGACGTCTACAAGCGGGGGCAAGTCCTGTTTCGGCCGCGTGAACGTTTCGATTTTATTTATGCCATTCGCAGTGGATCAGCCAAGACCAGCATCAGTACTGATGATGGTCGCGTGCAGATCACCGGCTTCCACGTTGGCGGCGAGTTGCTTGGGCTGAGTGCGCTTGCTTCACGCATCTACACGTCAGAAGCTCGCGCACTGGAAACCATGTCGGTGTGCAAGGTCGAGATCAATCGTCTCGAGGAGATTTCACGAGAAATTCCGGCAATCCAGTATCAGATGATGCGAATCATGAGCGAGCAGATTCGTCGCAATGAAGAGTTGATGCTTTTGCTCGGCAAGCGCAGTGCGGAAGAGCGAATCGCTGAGTTTCTGATCGGCCTCTCCAGGCGTTTCGTCAGCCGCAATTATTCGGGAACGCAGTTCCGTCTTAGCATGTCACGCCTAGACATCGGTAACTACCTCGGCATGGCTGAGGAGACCGTCTGTCGCATCTTCAGTCGCTTTCAGGAGAGTGGCCTTATTACCACGGATCGGCGTGATGTCCGGCTCAACGATTTGGTTCGGCTCAGTGCTGTCGCCCGTGTTGATCTTGCTGCTTGAGTGCGCACCGTGGTTGGATGGTTTGCATGTGGCCTGACGCTCTGCGAGTCGAGAACCGTGAAACATTGATGTAATGGGTAGAAAGTCGATCACGGTTAAAAAGTTCAAGTTGAAACATTTATTGTTTGTATGAATTACGCGATAATCGGCGTTTAAAGTTTCTGGTTAGCCTATTTTTCGAAGGGCTGGCAGGGTGATTGGGTTTTTTTGAGAGGTAGGAACATCATGCAATCGCAAGCGACTTACAACTACAAAGTTGTACGCCAGTTCTCCGTGATGGCCGTGATCTGGGGCATCGTCGGCATGCTGGTGGGTGTCATCATCGCGGCTCAGTTGATCTGGCCTGATCTTAATGTGGTCGAGTGGCTGTCGTATGGCAGGTTGCGGCCGCTGCACACCAATGCGGTGATCTTTGCCTTCGGCGGCAGCGCTTTGTTCGCCACCTCGTATTACGTCGTGCAGCGCACCTGTCACACACCATTGTTCGCCCCTAGGCTTGCCGCATTCACCTTCTGGGGTTGGCAACTGGTGATTGTTTTGGCAGCGATCACCTTGCCGATGGGGTTCACGGCGGGCAAGGAATATGCCGAGCTGGAGTGGCCGATCGACATCCTGCTTGCCGTCGTCTGGCTCAGTTACGCGATTGTCTTTTTCGGAACCATCGTCCAGCGCAAGACATCGCATATCTATGTGGCCAACTGGTTCTATGGCGGCTTCATTCTTGCGCTGTTAATGCTGCATCTGGTTAATAGTGCGGAGATACCGGTTAGCTTCTGGCCCATGAAGTCTTATTCGGCTTATGCCGGTGCTCAGGATGCGATGATTCAATGGTGGTACGGACACAACGCCGTCGGTTTCTTCCTGACGGCAGGCTTCCTGGGCATGATGTACTACTTCGTGCCGAAGCAGGCCGGTCGCCCCGTGTATTCCTATCGCCTGTCGGTGGTTCATTTCTGGGGATTGATCTTTACCTACATGTGGGCGGGCCCACACCACTTGCATTTCACGGCGCTACCAGACTGGACCCAGTCGGTTGGCATGGTGTTCTCGTTGATCCTCCTGGCACCTTCCTGGGGTGGCATGATTAATGGCGTCATGACGCTCTCGGGTGCCTGGCACAAACTGCGCGATGACCCGATCCTGAAGTTCCTTGTGACCTCGCTGTCTTTTTATGGCATGTCGACCTTCGAAGGTCCGATGATGGCGATCAAAACCGTCAATGCCCTGTCTCACTACACGGACTGGACCATCGGGCACGTCCATTCCGGAGCGCTTGGTTGGGTGGCGATGGTATCGATCGGCTCGATCTATTACCTGTTGCCGCGCCTGTTTGGTCGAGCTGAGATGCACAGTGTCAAACTCATCAACACCCACTTCTGGATCGCGACCATCGGCGTTGTGCTGTACATCACCGCGATGTGGATTTCCGGTGTCATGCAAGGGATGATGTGGCGTGCGACCAATCCGGATGGCACGCTGACCTATGCCTTCGCCGAGGTGGTCAAGGATACCTACCCCTTCTACGCGATTCGTCTTCTCGGTGGTCTCTGCTTCCTTACCGGCATGTTGTTGATGGCCTACAACATGTTCATGACCATTGCGGCCGGCAAGGCGTTCGATGCCCCTGTGCTGGCGCCGACCCTCAGCCACGCCCACGCCTGAGAGAGATATTCATCATGCTAAAGCACGAAACCATTGAAAAAAACATCGGCCTGATGATCGTCCTGATTATCCTGGTTGTTAGTGTCGGCGGCCTGCTCGAAATTGTTCCGCTGTTCTTCCATAAGTCGATGACCGAGCCAGTCGCCGGACTCAAGCCCTACGATGCTGTCAGTCTGGTTGGTCGCGATATCTATCTGCGAGAAGGCTGCTACGGATGTCATTCGCAGATGATTCGCCCGTTCCGCGCAGAGACCGAGCGTTATGGGCATTATTCGGTGGCTGGTGAGTCTGTTTACGATCATCCGTTCCAGTGGGGTTCGAAGCGTACGGGTCCGGATCTGGCTCGTGTTGGTGGCCGCTACTCTGACCAGTGGCATCGCACCCATCTGCTTCAGCCACGCGACGTCGTTCCAGAGTCGAACATGCCGGCCTATTTTTGGCTTGATCGTCCGGCGAAGTTTGACGACATCGAGGACAAGATGCGTGCTTTGCGCTCTGTTGGTGTCCCTTATACCGCGGAGGACATTGCCGGTGCCAAAGAAGCAGTGAAAGGAAAAACCGAGCTCGAAGCGCTGATCGCGTATCTGCAAGGTCTCGGCACTGCACTCAAGCAAATCAACTGACGCGAGACTGCCATGGATACCAACGATCTGCGTGCGCTGTTTACTGTGGTGACGTTCGTCACCTTCTTGGCGATCATGTGGTGGGCACTCAGCAGCAAGCGAAAACAGGATTTCGATGAGGCGGCCATGTTGCCTTTCACGGAAGACGAACCGGACGATGGCGCCAAGCAGGCCGTCGGGCACAAATAAAGGATTGCATCATGAGTGAAGATTTTTCTGGCTTCTGGAATTTCTACATCACGGCGATCGTGTTGCTCAGCATACTCGGCTGCGCCATGTTGCTGTGGACGCAGGATCGTGCCAAGACCAATCCTGGCCAGACCATGGGGCATGTTTGGGACGAAACGCTTGAAGAGTACGATAACCCGCTACCCAATTGGTGGCGCTGGCTGTTCTATCTGACGGTGATTTTCTCGCTCGCCTATCTTGTCCTCTACCCGGGCCTTGGCAGCTTCGCTGGCACATTCGGTTGGACATCACGCGGACAGTATGACAAAGAAATAATCGAAGCGAAGTCGAAATTTGATCCGATCTTCGATGCTTTCCTGAAGCAGGACATTGTCAGCCTGTCTAAAGACGCCAAGGCGCATGAAATCGGTAAGACGCTGTTTCTGACCTATTGTGCGCAATGTCACGGGTCCGATGCCAGGGGTGCCAGGGGCTTTCCCAACCTGACTGACAGTGACTGGTTGTGGGGTGGCACACCCGAGCAGATCGAGGAGACTATTCTTGACGGCCATCAGGGAATGATGCCACCTTTCGGGGGTAATCCAGAGGCAGTTGGCGGTACTTCGGGTGCCAAGGAAATCGCCAACTATGTCCGCTCGCTTTCGGGGTTGGCCAACGACAGCATTCTGGCGGCCAAGGGCAAAGATCGTTTCGAAAAAGTTTGCTTTGCTTGTCACGGCCAAGATGGCAAGGGAAATCAGGCGATGGGTGCGCCGAACCTGACCGATAAGGTCTGGCTCTATGGCAGCCGCGAAGACACTATTGTCGAGACCATTACTAAAGGTCGCAGCAATCAGATGCCAGCACACCATGATCGCTTGGGCGAGGCCAAGGTGCATCTATTGGCAGCGTATGTGTATGGCCTTGGTGGCGGGGTGGCTCCGGTTGTGCAGAGTACCGCGACGACATCCGCAAAGCAGTGATCGAGACTCCTCCCAGCCATGTGGTCGGGTGCGTGCATGAATTGAAATTCC
>CAZAOQ010000116.1:0-9745 GCA_964486795.1 uncultured Rhodocyclaceae bacterium | reverse complement strand
CACAAAAAAATAAAACCCCCGAAAAATCCGGGGGTTCGTCAGCGGTCTGAAAGGGCAGCTTCGGCTGCCCTTTCTATTTTCCGCACCCACATATAAGAGTAGACTGGACGGTCTAGTCTAGACATAATGGCCAGCTGTGAGCCTTCAACCAGACATTCTCCCCGACAACCGTGCGCGCCTGATTGAGGCTGCCGCTGAAGCCTTTTATGCCAGCGGTTACACCGCGAGCATGGAAACCATCGCGGCGCGCGCCGGTGTCGCAAAGCAAACCCTTTACAATCACTTTGCGAGCAAGGACCTGTTGTTTGCTGAAGTGATTAGTCGCGATACCGAGCATATGGTTACGGCGCTTGGTGACGGCGATGGTGATTTGCGTACCCGCTTGATCCGCTTTGCGACCGCCTTCCGTACTCTGGTCCTCGGCCCGCGCTGTGTTGCCTTGTATCGCACCTTGATCGCTGAAGCGATGCGTTTCCCTGAAATGATGCCGGCGTTTTATGAATCGGGTCCGGCCCACACCTTAAGGCAGCTGGCTGGCTTGTTCGAGTCTGAAATGCGTGCAGGTCGTCTGGAGCATAACGGGCCGAATGCGGCACAGTTTGCAGCCGACATGTTGCTCGGCATGCTGACTGGCAGTGAGCGTACCCGCTATCTCCTGGGTGTCGAGAAAACTCTGCCGGCCGACGATTACATACGGGTGGAGCGCATCATTGACGCTTTCCTGCGGATCTACCCGCCGCAAACGAATGTCGGGGAGCGCCCCGAGTCCGAACTCAACCAAGACGATTTCTAGGAGAACCTTCATGGCGTCTCGTTCAATGACTTACCCTCGTACTCTTCTCGCTACGCTACTTACCCTCGCCCTGACGGCCTGTGGTGGCGAAGGTCCGAAGGGGGCGCCGGGTTCTGCTGGACCGGGGGCGGGCGGCCCACCTCCTGCGGAAGTCGATGTAATCACCCCATCCAACAGCATGTCCACGCTCACCCAGGATTTACCCGGTCGTTTGCAGGCGGTGCGTTCAGCGCAAGTGAGGGCTCGCGTCGAAGGTATTCTTGAGAAACGCCTGTTCACCGAAGGTACGGACGTCAAACAGGGCACCACACTGTTTCAGATCGATGACCGTAGTTACAAGGCGACGGCAAGCTCGGCAGTGGTCGACGTCGAAGTCATGAAAGCTGCGCTGGAACGTTATAAGCCGCTACTGCCGAGCAAGGCGGTTAGCCAGCAGGAGTACGACCAGGCGCAGATCAAGCTGATGCAGACCGAGGCTGCGCTGACGCGAGCCAAGATCGACCTTGAAAACACGCGCGTACCGGCACCGATCTCCGGTCGCATTGGTCGTGCGCTGGTCACCGAAGGTGCGCTCGTCGGCACCGGTGAAGCAACCCCGCTGGCGAACATCGAGCAGATTGATCCGATCTACGCCAACTTCACCCAGTCGAATTCCGAATTGCTGCGGCTCCAGCACGCAATCAAGGCAGGCAAGATGAAGCGTGCCGACCAGACTCGTGTTGAGCTCATTCAAGAAGATGGAAGTGTGTACCCGCTTACGGGAAAGCTGATGTTCAGCGACCTTTTCGTTGATCCGGATACCGGTGCGGTGGCGATGCGTGCCGCTTTTCCGAATCCCCGGCATGAATTGCTGCCCGGTCAGTTCGTTCGCGTCCGTATTAATCAGGTGCAAATAGATCAGGCCATCAAGCTGCCGCAACGCGCCGTCATGATTAGCGAAAAAGGACAGTATGTACTAACTGTCACTTCCGAGAACAAGGTCGAGCCGCGCCCCATCACGACTGTAGGTATGAGCGGTCCGGATTGGCTTGTCAGCGGCGGTCTCAAGAGTGACGACAAAGTCATCGTCAACGGCATCCAGAAGGCGCGACCTGGCAGCGTGGTGAAGCCAGTACTCTGGAACCCCGATGCCCAGACGGCTAGCTCGGCAGACAAGCACGGCGCAAGCGCTGCACCCGGGGCGGCTCAGGATGCCAGACCACAGCCGTCTGCCGAAAAGCCGGAACTTAAAAAGTAAGGGCACACCATGTTCGCAAAATTCTTTATCGACCGTCCGGTCTTCGCCTGGGTGATCGCGCTGATCATCATGCTCGGCGGCGCGCTCGCCCTGCGCAACCTCCCCGTGGCGTCTTACCCTGCGGTGGCACCGCCGGCCCTGGCGATTTCTGTCAATTATCCGGGCGCTTCGGCTCAGGTCATGGAAGAAACGGTGACGACGCTGATCGAGCAGGAGATGAATGGCATCGAACATCTTCGTTACATTGATTCGAGTAGCGAGCAGGGAACTGCCACCATTAACCTCTCATTTGAGGCGGGCACCAATCTTGATGTAGCCTCGGTCGAAACCCAGAACCGCGTCAAGCGCGTCGAAGCCCGACTGCCTGAAGAAGTTCGCCGGCTTGGGATCACGGTGTACAAATCCGCGCGTAACTATCTGATGATTGCCGCGCTTTATTCGCCGGACAAGAGCAACGACCACGTCGCGCTCGGCAGCTACGCCGCCACCCATGTCCTGGAAAGCATCCGCCGTGTGCCCGGCGTCGGTGAGGCGATGCTTCTGGGTACCGAATACTCGATGCGTTTGTGGCTGAAGCCGGATCGCCTGCAAGCCTACAAGCTGACTCCGGGCGATGTGACGCGTGCAATCCGCGCACAGAACGTTCAATTAGCAACTGGTGAGCTCGGGCAGTTGCCCTCCGAGGCGGGACAACAGCTCAACGCCATCATTACCACTCATAGCCGTCTGTCGACACCGGCAGAATTCGGTGACGTCATTGTGCGCGCCAATCCCGACGGCTCGACGGTACGTGTCAAGGATGTCGCGCGTGTCGAACTGGGCGCCCAGGACTATTCGGTGAAGGCGCGCTACGACGGCCAGCCGGCGGTCGGCATTACCGTGCGTACTACGCCAGGTGCCAATGCGCTGGAGACGGCGCGCGCCGTCAAGGCCAAGTACGCCGAACTGGCGAAGAGCTTTCCCAAGGGCGCTGTCGACTGGGCGGTGCCTTACGATACCTCCAAGTTCGTCGATGTCTCGATCAAGGAAGTGGTCCATACGCTGATCATCGCCATGCTGCTCGTCTTCGCGGTGATGTACCTGTTTCTCGAAAACTTGCGCGCCACCTTGATCCCTGCGATCGTCATGCCGATCACCCTGGCGGGTGCGCTGACCGGCTTGTACGTATTTGGCTATTCGATCAATGTGTTGACGCTGTTTGCCATGGTGTTGGCGATTGGTATTGTCGTTGATGACGCCATCGTCGTTGTCGAGAACGTCGAGCGCATCATGCGCGAAGAAGGACTGGGGGCGCGTGCTGCAACGCGTAAGGCGATGGACCAGATCGTTGGTGCCATCATCGCCATCACCCTGGTGTTGTCGGCAGTGTTCGTGCCGATGGCCTTCTTCAGTGGCTCAGTCGGCGCCATTTACCGTCAATTCGCCGTGACGTTGGTCATCGCCATGGGCTTTTCCGCACTGCTGGCGCTGACTCTGACACCGGCATTGTGTGCAACCCTCCTCAAGCCGCATGTGGCGGTGGATGCTAGTACCCGGCGTGGACTCTTTGGCTGGTTCAATCGTTTCTTTACGCGGACCACCCACAATTACCACACCGGTGTGGCACGGATTATCAAGCGTACCGGCCTCTATCTGATGATCTATGCCGTGCTCATCGCATGCCTTGTCGCAATGTTTGCCCGCCTGCCGACCGGCTTCCTGCCTGATGAAGATCAGGGTTATTTCATCAGCCTGCTGCAGTTGCCTTCGGGTGCTACACAGGAACGTACCGTCGAAGTGCTCTCGCGTGTCGAGCAGCAGTATCTGCAGCAGCCCGAAGTCGATCACGTCATTGGTGTCGCGGGCTTCTCCTTCATCGGTCGCGGCCAGAATGCCGGCACCAACTTCATCAACCTCAAGCACTGGGATGAGCGCGTAGGTGAAGAGCATTCCTCCGCTGCTATCGTCAAACGCATGAACATGAAACTGGCGGGAATCAAGGAGGCGATGGCCTTCGCCGTCAACGTGCCGCCAATTCCGGAACTGGCGGCGGTTGGTGGTTTCGACTTTCGTCTCGAAGATCGTGCTGCGCAAGGTCGTGACAAGCTGATCGAAGCGCGCAACATGATGCTCGGCATGGCCGCCCAGCATCCGGTTCTGGCTGGGGTACGGCCGGAAGGTCAGGAACCTGGCCCACAACTGCAACTCGACATCGACCGCGCCAAGGCGCGCGTGCTCGGTGTCGACATCGCCGAAATCAATGAAACCCTGCAATCCACCCTGGGCATTGCCTATATCAATGACTTCGTTCGCGAAGGCCGCATTCTGCGCGTGCAGATGCAGGCCGAGCCGCATACCCGTAGTCGTGTGGAGGAAATCATGCAGCTGACGGTGAGGAATGGTCGCGGTGAACTGGTCAAGCTGAGCGAACTCGCCACGCCGCACTGGGTCATCGGCTCCTCCCGCCTCGATCGCTACAACGGCCTGCCTGCGATGAAGCTTGCCGGTGGCCCCTCACCGGGTCACAGTACCGGCGAGGCACTCGTCGCGATGGAGGAAATTGCCGCCAAGCTGCCGCCTGGTTTTGGTTACGAGTGGTCGGGTACCTCTTTCGAGGAACGCGTTTCCGGCAGCCAGGCACCCTTCCTCTTCGCCGTGTCTCTGGTCGTCGTGTTCCTCTGCCTTGCTGCGCTTTATGAGAGCTGGTCGATTCCGCTGGCCGTGTTGCTGGTCGTGCCGCTCGGGGTGCTGGGTGCCCTCGCTGCCGTGCATTTGCGCGGGCTGCCTAATGACGTGTATTTCAAGGTCGGTCTGATCGCCATCATCGGTCTTTCGGCTAAGAACGCCATTCTCATCATCGAGTTCGCCCGTGACTTGCAGGAGCGCGGCATGTCGCTGGTCGACGCGACACTGGAAGCCTGCCGCCTGCGTTTCCGGCCCATCCTGATGACTTCAGTTGCCTTCATCTTCGGCGTCCTGCCGCTGGCCATCAGCAGCGGTGCCGGTGCGCAGAGCCGCCATGCACTGGGCACTGGTGTGATGGGTGGCATGATCGCTGCGACGGTGTTTGCCGTACTGCTGGTGCCGGTATTTTTTGTGGTCATCCGTCGCATTTTCCCCGGCCACTCGCGTCACCGGCACGATGACGCTGCAGAACAAGCGGAAGGGAATCATCATGAATAAGCGCCTCATTCCGACTGCCCGCCGGTCTGTCATCGCTACGGCCACTGTCACTGCAGTGCTCCTTCTGAGCGGCTGTGCCAGCGGTCCTGACTACCAAAGGTCGACATTCGTCTTGCCGACACACTGGTTTGTCTCGTCCGCTACGCCGGCTGCCGAGACTGGCGCGCCCTTGCCTGATTGGCGCACCTATTTCGCCGATGCGCGCCTTCAGGCGCTGATCGACCAGGCGCTTGAACACAATCACGACCTGCGCATCGCCACGGCACGCATCGCCGAAGCGCGGGCACTCTATGGTATTGAGCGATCCAGCAAACTGCCCGAGTTCGAACTGCTTGGTAAGCGCGAGGCGAGCCTGACACCGGGTGACCTTAACGTGCTCGGTCGCCCGCTTAACAGTCAGCGTTATGACGTGGGCGTGGAGATGCTCAACTATGAGGTCGACTTCTGGGGCCGCGTGCGGCGTCTCGACGAGGCGGCGCTGGCCAGCTATCTCACCAGCGAAGAAGCGCAGCGTGCCTTCCGTCTTTCACTGATCGCCGATGTGGCCAACGCCTACTTCAGCCAGTGCGAACTGCGTGAGCGCATCGTGATTGCCCGCGCGGCGGCTGAAAACCGCAGCGAAGTGGCAAAGCTTTCGGATCAGCGTCGCCAGGCCGGCCTGATGGGGTCGATGGAATATCTGCGTGCGGCCGCCGCTGCGGAAGCGGCGCGTGTCGATCTCGCGGTACTCGAACAGACCGGCGCGGCAGCCGACCACTGGCTGCAATTGCTGATTGGCACGCTACCAGCCGATCAACCTTCGGCTGCGGCGGCCGACAAGCCGCTGCCGCCCGCTCGCCCGCTTGGCGAACAAAGCCTGACGCCGCTTGCCGCCAACCTGCCGGCGGAAGTGTTGCTACGTCGTCCCGATGTGCTTGCCGCAGAGCAACGGCTGATTGCTGCCAACGCCAATATCGGCGCCGCTCGGGCCGCCTTCCTGCCGCGTGTGACGCTGACGGGCCTCGTGAGCACGGCGAGTGGCAGTCTTTCGCATCTCTTCGAGTCCGGCAGCCGCGCCTGGCTTTTCAAGCCGCAGCTGCGCATACCGCTGTTCAACGGCGGCCGCAACGATGCGAATGTCGACCTTGCCGAAGCGCGCAAGACTGTCGCGGTGGTTGAGTATGAAAAAAGCATTCAGCAGGCCTTCCGCGAGGTGGCCGATCTGCTTGCTGCACGCGAACGTCTGGGCGAGCAGTTGAGCGCGCAGGAAAATAACCGCCGCATCCAGGACGAGCGTACCCAGCTCTTCGAAGCGCGTTACAAGGCGCAGATTTCGCATTATCTGGAAGTGCTCGATGCGCGCCGTGATCTGCAGGCTGCCGAGCAGGGCGCGCTGCAGGCACGCCGTGCCGTGCTTGCCAACGCGGCGCAACTCTACAAGGCACTCGGCGGGGCAGTGGCGGACGAGACGAAGCCGAAGCTGGTATCGGTGCCGGAGCCGGTGCCGGTGTTGGCGCCCGTCGCGGCGGTAGAATAGCGGCTCCCCTTTTTAGGACAGTCACCATGGCGGCAGCGGCAGCAAGGGATCAGCTCGTCGAGCTCAGCGGTGTGCACTTTGCCTATGGCGAACGAAAAGTGCTGAAAGGCATTGATCTGTCGATTCAGCGTGGCAAGGTCGTCGCCATTCTTGGTGTCAGCGGCAGCGGCAAGACCACACTGTTGCGCCTGCTTGGCGGACAGATACGCCCTGATCGCGGCAGCGTCAAGGTTGATGGGAAGGAAGTGCCGCAGCTCGACACTGCTGAGCTTTACGCCCTGCGTCGTGACATGGGCATGATGTTCCAGATGGGTGGCCTTTATAGCGACATGTCGGTGTTCGACAATGTGGCCTTCCCGATGCGCGAGTTGACCGATCTACCCGAGGGCTTGATCCACGATCTGGTTCTCATGAAGCTGCAGGCCGTTGGTCTGCGCGGCGCGGCGCGGATGATGACTGGCGAACTCTCTGGTGGTATGGCGCGGCGTGTTGCCCTGGCGCGCGCCGTCGCTCTTGACCCGATGCTGATCATGTACGACGAACCCTTCGCCGGTCTCGATCCGATCTCGCTCAATGTCATTGCCAATCTGATCCGCACCCTCAACGATGCGCTCGGCGTCACCTCCATTGTCGTAACCTACGACATGTCGGAATCCCTGAAGGTTGTCGACTACGCCTACTTCGTGCACAACGGTGTCGTCGTTGCCGAGGGTGTCGCGGCGGAGATGTTCGACTCCGACAACCCCTTCGTGCATCAATTTGTTCATGCCAAACCGGATGGTCCGGTGGCCTTCCAGTACCCGAGTCGGTCTTATCCGCAGGATCTGGGCATCGACGGTCCCAGGTAATTCTGTGGCATCGTTGTATTCGATGAGCATCATAAAGTCATGAAAGCCATGATCCTCGCCGCCGGCCGTGGCGAACGCATGCGGCCGTTGACCGACACCTGTCCGAAGCCCTTGCTGCCGGTTGGCGGCAAGCCGCTGATTGTCTGGCAGATCGAGCGTCTGGCGGCGGCGGGTGTTGCCGAGGTGGTCATCAATCACGCCCATCTCGGTGGGCAGATCGAGGCTGCACTCGGCGACGGCACGCGCTTTGGTGTGCGCATTTCGTATTCGCCGGAAAAGGAAGCGCTGGAAACCGCCGGTGGCATCGCCCAGGCGCTGCCTTTGCTGGGGAGCGCACCCTTTCTTGTCCTCAGTGCCGACATCTATTGTGAGTGCGACTACCGCGTACTGCTTGATGAAATTCGCCTTGACGACCACGCGCTGGCCTGGCTCTGGATGGTCGACAACCCGATCTGGCATCTTGATGGCGACTTCGCACTACGCGACGGGCGGCTGCATCTCGACGGTGGGCCAAAGCTGACTTATGCCAACTTCGGCGTCTTCCGTCCCGAGATGTTTGCCGCGATCGTGCCCGGCACGCGGCTGCCGCTGCGCCCGCTGTTCGACGCGGCGATTCCCGCCGGGCGTATCCAGGCCACCCGCTTCGACGCGCTGTGGGACAATCTCGGCACCCCCGCGCAACTCGCCGAACTCGATACACTGTTGCGCGGTCGAAACAGATGCGCCGACATGCCTTCTTCCGACCTGCCATGAATATCCAGCCCTTCATCGCCCGCCGCACCCGCCTGCTCGAATACATGGCCGCCCATGGCGGTGGCCTCGCCGTGATTCCTACTGCGCCGGAGCAGGTGCGCAATCGCGATTCGCATTATCCGTATCGTGCCGATAGCTACTTCCATTACCTGACTGGCTTCGGTGAGCCGGAAGCCGTGCTGGTGCTGATCGCAGGAGATGCGGCGGCAGGCAAGCCTGCACAAAGCATCCTGTTCTGCCGCGCAAAAGATACGGACAAGGAGGTTTGGGACGGCTTCCGCTGGGGCCCCGACGCGGCGCGCGAAGCGTTTGGTTTCGATGCCTGTCATCCCGTCGCCGATGTCGACACGAAACTTGCCGAGTTGCTCGCCGACCAGCCCGCGCTGTGGTTTTCGTTGGGTCACGATGCCGCCTGGGATGCGCGCATTGCGGCGGCCCTCAATGCCGTGCGTGCCCAAGTGCGTGCCGGCAAGCAGGCGCCGGCCCAGCTCATTGATGTGCGCAACGAGCTCGACGAAATGCGCCTGATCAAGGACGCCGATGAGATTGCCCTCATGCGTCGTGCCTCGACCATTTCCGCCGGCGCGCATCGTCGTGCCATGTGTGCAGCACGGCCCGGCGTTCACGAATATGCCATTGAGGCCGAGCTGCTTCACGAGTTCCGCCATCATGGTTGCCAGGCACCCGCCTATTCGAGCATCGTCGCCGGCGGTGCCAACGCCTGCATCCTGCATTATGTCGAAAACGATCGCCCGCTCCGTGACGGTGAGTTGCTGCTGATTGATGCCGGCGGCGAATTGGACGGCTATGCTTCAGACATCACGCGGACCTTTCCGGTGAATGGCAAGTTCAGTGGCCCGCAGGCTGATGTCTATGCCCTCGTACTTGCCGCACAAGCTGCCGCGATCGCTGCAATTCGCCCTGGTGCGAGCTTCATCGCACCGCACGATGCAGCGGTCAGGATTCTCGCCCAGGGCATGCTCGATCTTGGCCTGCTGCAAGGCTCACTCGATGGCATCATCGAAGCGGAAGCCTACAAGCGCTTCTATATGCACCGCACCGGCCACTGGCTCGGTCGCGACGTGCACGATGCCGGCCCTTATCGCAATGGCGACCACTGGCCGGTGCTGCGTCCTGGCATGATGCTGACCGTCGAACCTGGCTGTTACATCCGTGCTGCTGCCGACGTGCCGGTCGCCTTCCACGACATCGGCGTGCGGATCGAGGACGATGCGCTGGTGACGGCTGGTGGCTGCGAGATCATCACCGACGAAGCACCGAAGACTATCCAGGCGATCGAGGCGCTGATGGCCGAGGCGCGGCATGGCTGAACCGACGTATTTCGGCGCACATCTCGCGGAGTTGGCGCGTCCAGACAGCCGCCTTGCCGGAACCAAAGAGGATTTGGGAGATGGTCGCCCGGTTGCCATCATCGG
>CAZAOQ010000115.1:0-9842 GCA_964486795.1 uncultured Rhodocyclaceae bacterium | reverse complement strand
ACGGTACCGAGGTTGGACGAAAGGTGGCCGCCCGTTTAGTAGACAGACTCTATCATGAAGTCGCGCAACTCGCGCGCGAGCTGAACGAGATCGCCGGGTGGGAGGCGGCGCAGATCAGCAGGGCTAGCGATGGTATCGAGGAGAGGCGTACTGGGCATGATGCGGGTGTGGCGCTGTGGCTGGGGACCGTTAGAACTTGCGGTCGCAGATGAAATCGGTGAGTTCGGCAAGGTGTTGTGCCGTTTCGCCGAAGCCGCTCAATGCGTCGTGAGCGGCGGCACGCAGCTCGGTGGCCTTGGCCCTGGCTTGCGTCAGACCGAGCAGACTCACATAGGTTGGTTTGTTGTGTGCGGCATCCTTGCCCGCCGTCTTGCCGAGCGTGGCCGTATCCGCTTCGTTGTCGAGGATGTCGTCGACGACCTGGAACAGCAAGCCGGCAATCTTCGCATAGTGGTCCAGACGATGGCGAGCCTCGTCGGCAAGCCCTTCACCGCAGTCAGCACCGAGCAGTACGGCAGCGCGAATCAGCGCGCCGGTCTTGTGGATGTGCATGAACTCAAGCTCGGGTAGCGTCAGCGACTGGTTGACGGCAGCCAGGTCGATCGCCTGGCCTCCCGCCATGCCATGCGAACCGGCAGCATGGGCGAGCAGCCTGAGCATTTCAAGCTGGCGCCGGGTGGGATCCTCCCCGGTGCAAAGCGGGTGCTCGGCGAGCATCTGAAAAGCCAGTGACTGTAGGGAATCACCAACCAGCAAGGCAGTGGCTTCATCGAATTCAACGTGGCAGGTCGGTTTGCCGCGGCGCAGAACATCATCGTCCATACAGGGCAGATCGTCGTGCACCAGCGAATAGACATGGATTAGTTCGACGGCCGCTGCGGCGATATCGAGGCGCTCGGGGTCAGCGCCGCTCACCAATCCTGCAGCATGGCAGAGCAGTGGACGAACCCGTTTGCCACCACCCAGCACCGCGTAGCGCATGGCTTGATGAAGGCGCTGTGGCGCGATGCCAGCGGCGGGCAGCAGACGGTCCAGCGTTTGCTCGCTGCGTTGCTGCATGGTGTCCATCCATGTGGCGAAGTTCATATTGATTGAGGCGTGGATAGTCGGCGTGACGCGCTTGATCAGTCAGCGCCCGGAGCGACTGAGCGGGCTGTTTGATCGAATTCGCGCAGGCTTCCGTTTTCGAGCATCTTCAGCTTTTGTTCGGCAGCACCGAGCGCGCCCTGACAGAACGTCAGTAGCGCCGCTCCGCGCTCGTAGGCGGCCAGCGATTCTTCTAGTGGCAACTGGCTAGCTTCCATCGAGCGCACGATGGTTTCAAGCTCGGCGAGGGCAGCTTCGAAGGAAGCGGGAGGGGCGTTGCGGGCTGGCTTGACCATGGAAGGAGACACAGCGCGAATGGCCGACTGTGGAAGCTGATGAAGGAAAAGTGGAAAAATGAAGCGGTAAAGGGGGGGAAAATAACGCATTCTGCGCTCTCCGGTCAAACTCACGTCGATCACAAGTGTCAACTTCCACCCGTTGAGAGCGGTATATCGCGGGGTTTGGTAGGCAAGGGCGTGGGCTATAATCCGCGCTTTTTCATGGCCATGGGGCCTTGCTTGTGGAGGCTGGATATGTCCGACATCGCTTTGCCGGCTCAGGCGACCGGGCGCATTGCGCCTGAAGAACCGCAATTACCGGTGTCTTGGTATTTCGACGAAAAGCGCTTCGAATTGGAGAAAGAACTGCTCTTCGATGCCGGGTCGGGGTATGTCGGCCATGATCTGATGGTGCCCGGGGCGCATGACTATCGAAGTCTCGAATGGCTCGATCATGCACGTCTGCTAGTACGTCAGGGCGAGGAGCACGGTCACAAGATCGAACTGCTCTCCAACGTCTGTCGCCATCGCCAGTCCATCATGCTGCAGGGTTCAGGCAATGCCAAGCACATTGTTTGTCCCGTCCACCGGTGGACTTACGACAGCCAGGGCAGCCTTGTCGGTGCGCCCCACTTTCCGGCCAATCCATGTCTTCATCTTGACAAGCAACCGATGGAGAATTGGAACGGCTTGCTCTTCAAGGGGCCACGCTCGGCGCGTGAGGATCTTGCGGGGATGAAGCTCGCGAACGAAGGTCTCTTTGATTTCAGTGGCTACAAGCTTGACCGTGTCGAAATGCACCAGTGCAACTACAACTGGAAAACCTTCATCGAGGTCTATCTCGAGGACTACCATGTCGCACCGTCTCATCCGGGACTCGGCAACTTCGTGACTTGCGAGGATCTGACCTGGCAGTTCGGCGAGTGGTATTCCGTGCAACGCGTTGGAATCACCTCGTTGCAGAAGTCAGGCTCTGCACTTTACGCGCGTTGGCAGAAGCAGTTGCTTGAGTACAACAAGGGCGAGTTGCCGAAGCAGGGTGCTGTATGGCTGACCTACTACCCGAACGTTATGGTCGAGTGGTATCCGCATGTGCTCGTTGTTTCATCGCTGATCCCGCAAGACGTCGATCGCACATTGAATGTCGTCGAGTTCTACTACCCCGAGGAAATCGCCTTGTTTGAGCGCGATCTCATTGAGGCGGAGCAGGCGGCCTATATGGAAACGGCTATCGAGGATGACGATATTGGCGAGCGTATGGATCGCGGGCGTCTTGCCCTGTTCAAACAGGGGCGTAGCGAGGTGGGACCCTACCAGTCGCCGATGGAAGACGGCATGCGCCATTTCCACCAGTTCTACCGCCGCATCATCGAAAGCGCGCGCTAGTTTTTTTTCCACGCATTTCTATGCTGTGCCTGCCGCTATCGAGTTATGTGAACCGGTTTCACAAGAGATTTTGCACACCTTATGCACGCCCTTTGGATGATCGCCGCCAGCCTGCTGTTCGCCTGTATGGGCGTTTGCGTCAAGCTCGGCGCGGCTCGGTTCTCTGCGGCCGAGCTGGTGTTCTATCGTGGTTTTATTTCGCTACTGCTGATCTACGGCTACATGCGCTACGCCGGGCTACCGGCAGCGACGCCCTACTGGCGCATGCATGTCACACGCAGCATTGCGGGGTTCGCTTCGCTGGTGATGTATTTTCTTGCTATCAGCATGATCCCACTCGCTACTGCGGTGACGCTGAATTACACTTCGCCGCTATTTCTTGCGCTGCTGCTTGCGTTCTGGCAGCGCGAGCGGGTTGGGTTGCTGCTTGGACTGACGATAATCGCGGGTTTTCTCGGTGTGGTTTTGCTGCTGCAACCGACTTGGCGCGCTGATCAGATGGCCGGCGGCCTGTTTGGACTCGGTTCGGGCATCGTCTCGAGCATTGCCTATCTGCAGGTTCGCAAGCTCGGCGAGATGGGTGAACCCGAGTGGCGCACGGTATTCTGGTTCTCACTGATTTCCGCACTCGCCGGGTTGCCGTGGATGCTGGCAGAAAGCCCGGTCCATGATGTTGATATACACGGCTGGCTGTTGCTTCTCGGTGTGGGTGGCTTCGGTGCCGCGGCGCAGCTCTGTATGACGCGCGCTTACAAGCAGGGCAAGACTATGGTCGTCGCCGCTTTTGCCTACACCACGGTCGCATTCGCCTCGCTGTTTGGCTACTGGCTTTGGGGCGAAGGCCTTGAAACCATTGCGCTGACTGGCATTGTACTGATCGTCGCCAGTGGTGTGATGGCAAGCGCCTTCTCGCGCGCAGCCCCGGTAGAGCAGGATTAGGCTATATTCGCCCGCATCGCCTCAGGTACCGAAGGACCCATCATGATCAATACCGACCACAAGGACAGCATCGTTTCCGTCACCGTTTTCGGTGAATTCTCACTCGCGGATTTTAAGGAATTCGAGGAGTTGGTGCTCTACAAACTCAAGTTCGAAGGCCCGGTGAGCCTGTTCTTCGATCTGCGTCAAATGGCTGATTTCACGCTGGATGTGGCCTGGGCAGAAGTCCAGTTTTCGCGCCAGCATGCCCACGGCTTCCAACGCATCTCGGTGCTTACCAGCAGTCAGTGGATCTCCTGGGCTGCGTGGCTATCCCAGTCCTTTGTCGGTGCCGATCTGCGTGTTTTCGAGGAAGAGCAGGAAGCCCGCGCCTGGCTGGAAGAAATCCAGTAAGCCCGTAAATCAATTGGCCTGATGGCGCGATAGCGCCCAGCTTACATGTTCGCGGACCAGCGCTGACGCGTCATCACTGCGCGATTTCAGCACGGCGACGATTGCCGGGTTTGTCGGTGCGTTGCCCAGTGCCACCGCGATGTTGCGCAACCAGCACTCATGGCCGATGCGGTAGATTGGACTACCGGCCATCTTCTCCATGAATTCGGTTTCGCTCCAGGCGAACAGGTCGACCAGATGCGCTGCGTCGAGACCATGCCGAACCGCGAAGTCCTTCTCGCGCGTGATGCCGGTATTTTTCTGCCATGGGCAGCAGAGCTGGCAATCGTCACAGCCATAGATGCGATTGCCGATCAGCGGGCGCAATTCCAGTGGAATGCTGCCGTGTAGTTCGATGGTCAGGTAAGAGATGCAGCGACGCGCATCGACGTGATACGGTGCGACGATGGCACCGGTTGGACAGGCTTGCAGGCAGGCCGTGCACGTCCCACAATGCGCAGCCTGTGGCGGATCGGCGGGCAGCGGCAGGGCGCAGACGATCTCACCGAGAAAGAATGATGAGCCCGCTTCGCGTGTCAGTAGTAGCGTGTGTTTGCCGCGCCAGCCGAGGCCGGCACGTGCGGCGAAAGCGGCTTCGAGGATTGGCGCCGAATCTGTGAAGGCACGGTGTGTGAATGGCCCGATGGCGGTCTCGATACGCTCGGCGAGTTTCTGCAGCCGGGCGCGCAGCAGCTTGTGATAATCGCGCCCCAGCGCATAGCGTGAGATATAGGCGCGTTCTCCGTCTGTCAGGATGCTCTCAGCGGCAGTGGCCTGCGGCCAATAGGCGAGGCGTACCGAGATCAGCGTCAGCGCGCCCTGCACCAGCTCTGCTGGACGCGCCCGCTTGAGCCCATGGCGTGCCATATAATCCATTTCCCCGTGACAGCCGGCCTCCAGCCAGGCCAGCAGGCCGGCTTCGGCAGCCGCGTCAGGGGTGGCCGAACCAATACCAACGGCATCGAAACCGAGCTCACTGCCCCATGTTTTTATCTGTGCGGCGAGCACTTTCCAATCCGTCTGTGGAGAATCTTGCGCATGCATGACCGCGATGATAAACGATGCGTCCTGACCTTGACCTTGCCTGACGAGCTTGCAACGCTGGCGCTTGGTGCTTCCCTTGCTGCAGCCCTGAAGGCAGAAAGCTCCCCGCGCGGACCGGTCATTTATCTCGAAGGTGATCTCGGTGCCGGCAAGACCACGCTGGTGCGCGGACTGCTGCGTGCGCTCGGCTACGAGGGCAAAGTGAAGAGCCCGACCTACACTTTTGTTGAACCTTATGCTATTTCTAATTTAAACTTATATCACTTTGATTTTTATCGATTCGAGCACGCGGAAGAATATCTGGATGGTGGGTTTGAAGAATATTTCGGGAATGCAGCGGTTTGCCTCGTTGAATGGCCTGACAAGGCTGTGCCGTATTTGCCACCCGCTGACCTGCGTGTGTGTCTTGATGTGGTCGGCGAAGGCCGGTGTGCAACGTTGTATCCCGTCAGTGCGGAGGGTTTGCGATGTTTGACGAGTCTTCATCTCGATCCACTTCCCGACGCGAACTCCTCAAGTTCGCTGCCGCAACGCTGACCCTCCTTGTGACACGCACCGGCGTCGCCAGCACTCTGCGGGCAACCAGTGTGCTCGCAGTCCGCGTCTGGCCCGCGCCCGATTACACTCGCGTCACCCTCGAATATGCGGCACCGCTGAAATTCAGTTATTTGCAAGTTGGCAATCCCGAGCGCCTCGTGGTCGATCTGGAGGGCGTCGAGTTCAACTCGGTGTTGCAAAATCTGCCTAACAAAATCTCCGATAATGATCCCTACATCAAGCTGATTCGTGCTGGCCGCAACAAGCCTGGCGTGGTGCGCCTCGTTATTGAACTCAAGGGTGAGGCAGGCGGTGTCAAGCCGCAGGTGTTTACCCTCAATCCGGTTGGCGAGTATGCGCATCGGCTAGTTTTTGACCTCTACCCCAGTGTGCCGCCCGATCCACTGATGGCGCTGCTCGAAAAGGGAGCGGGGGACACGCCGGACAAGTCTGGCAACGCCGGTTTGAAACTCGACAACAAGCTCGATCATGGCAAGCAGGGAGAAAAGACCGGGAGCGGCAAGCAAGGCCGCCGGGAAACAGATGAGAGGGAGGCGAAGGGGGCGGTGGCCCGCCTCATCACCGTCGTCCTCGATCCGGGGCACGGCGGTGAAGACCCCGGTGCAGTTGGGCGCGGTGGCAGTCACGAGAAAAACGTGACATTGTCGATCGCGCAGCGACTCAAGGCCAAAATCGATGCCGAGCCGAATATGCGCGCGGTGCTGACACGCGACGGCGACTACTTCATCCCGCTGAACCAGCGTGTGCAGAAGGCGCGCCGCCTGCAGGCCGATCTGTTCGTCTCGGTGCATGCCGACGCCTTCGTTAAACCGACAGCGCGTGGCTCCAGCGTCTTCGCTCTTTCGGAAACCGGCGCCTCTTCGGCGGCTGCGCGGTGGCTGGCGCAACGCGAAAATGCCGCCGACCTCATTGGCGGCGTCAATCTCGGCGTCAAGGATCCGTATCTCGCGCGCACGCTGCTGGATCTCTCACAGACGGCGACTAACAGCGACAGTCTCAAACTGGGCAAGGCCGTGCTCGGTGAACTTGGCGGCATCAACACGCTGCACAAGGGGCAGGTTGAGCTTGCCGGCTTCGCCGTATTGAAGGCGCCCGATATTCCGTCCATTCTTGTCGAAACCGCATTCATTTCGAATCCTGAGGAAGAGAAGCGCCTCAACGATGAGGCCTATCAGGACAAGATGGCGGAGGCGTTGCTGCGTGGCATCAAGCGTTACTTCGCCGCCAATCCGCCGCTTGCAAAGTCGCGTTTGGCCTGAAGCTGGCTATACACGGCAGGCTGGAGAGCAAGTATCCATGCGCCTTTCAGAGCATCGGTCGATTGCGGATGTAGGTCTTGAAGCCGGGACTGTCTGATCGTATCGGATCACGATTCTGAGAAGCCTGCCACGGCGCGCTGAGGGCGGCGTGGCTGGTATAATTGCCCACTTTTCGCGCAGAGCAATCCCTCATCTCCAATGCAGGTCTTTCGCAGTGTCCCTGAGCAGGCGACGACGCCGTGTGTGCTGACCATCGGCAATTTCGATGGCCTGCACTGTGGTCATCGGGCACTGCTTGATCGTTTGACGGCGAAGGCGCGTAGCATGGGCCTGCCAGCCACGGTAATGACCTTCGAGCCGCATCCGCGTGAGTTGTTCTCACCTGAGCAGGCACCGGCGCGACTCACCAGTTTGCGTGAGAAACTCGAAATGTTGGCGGGAACGGGTGTCGATCGTGTCTTCGTTTGTCACTTCAACGCGCGACTGGCGGCGCTCGAGGCAGAGACCTTCATTGAACGCATCCTGGTTCAGGGGCTCGGCGTGCGCCACCTTTTCGTCGGCGACGATTTCCAGTTCGGCAAGGGCCGACGTGGCAACTTCGCGATGTTGCAGGATGCCGGTGCGCGACGCGGCTTCGGTGTCGATGCGATCCACACCATTGAATGTCAGGGTGAGCGGGTGTCGAGTTCCTTTGTGCGCGAGGTTCTCGCGGCCGGTGATCTGGAACATGCCGCACGTTTGCTGGGACGTCCGTATTCAATCGCGGGCCGTGTCGTGCATGGTGAAAAAATCGGCCGTCAGATCGGCTATCCCACCGCCAACGTGCAATTGAAGCGCAAGCGCGTGGCGCTCTCCGGCGTGTTCGCGGTTGAGGTTGTCGGCATCGATGGCGACTACGATAAAGCCTGGCCAGGTGCGGCCAGCCTTGGCGTCCGACCAACAATCGCCGAAGGACTCAAGCCGGCGCTCGAAGTGCATCTACTCGATTTCGATCGCGACATCTACGGTGCTCATGTCACGGTGAATTTTCTCCACAAGCTGCGTGACGAGGCGCGCTTCGAATCACTCGAAGCGCTCACGACGCACATTGCGCGCGATGTCGCGTCTATCCGCAACTATTTCCAGAACATGAAAAATGGCTGATTACCGCAAAACCTTGAACATGCCCGACACGCCTTTTCCGATGCGCGGCGACCTTGCCCGACGCGAGCCGGGTTGGATTCAGGCGTGGGAGGAGAAGCAGGTCTACCGCAAGATTCGCGAACTGGGGCAGACCGAGAAGCGGCCGCGCTTTCTTCTGCACGACGGCCCGCCTTATGCCAACGGCGATATTCACATCGGCCATGCGGTTAACAAGATTCTCAAGGACATCATCATCCGCGCCAGGACGCTGTCCGGCTTCGACGCGCCCTATGTGCCGGGCTGGGACTGTCACGGTCTGCCGATCGAACATCAGATCGAGAAGCTGCATGGCAAAGGCATTCCAGGTGAAAAAGTGCGTGAGCTGTCGCGCGCCTATGCAACCGAGCAGGTGGCGCGGCAGAAGAAGGATTTCATCCGCCTCGGCGTACTCGGCGAGTGGGAAAATCCCTATCTCACCATGGCGTATCAAACCGAGGCCGACGAGATTCGTGCGCTCGGCAAGATTCTCGAAAAAGGTTATCTGTATCGCGGCCTGAAGCCGGTGAACTGGTGTCTCGATTGTCATTCGGCACTGGCTGAGGCCGAAGTCGAGTATGAGGACAAGAAGTCAGACGCTGTCGATGTCGCCTTTCCGGTACTCGACACGGCCGTGCTGGCGGCGGCGTTCAACGTTGGCGTGAAGCATCCGGCTTATGCGGTGATCTGGACGACGACGCCGTGGACGCTGCCTGCTAACCAGGCCGTCTGTGCGAATGCCGAACTGAGCTACGACCTGATCGAAACCGGGAAGGGTTTGCTGATTCTCGCCCACGATCTGGCGGAAGTCTGCCTGGCCCGCTACGGCCTTGCCGACGGTCGCGTGCTGGCAAGCTGCACAGGGGCGAAGCTGGAGGGACTGCAACTGCAACATCCCTTCCTCGACCGCACGGTGCCGGTCATCCTCGGTGCGCACGTCACACTTGAGGCCGGCACTGGCCTCGTGCATACCGCACCGGCACACGGGGTCGATGACTATCAGGTTGGTCTGAAGTATGGTCTGGCGGTAGATAATCCGGTTAGCGACGAGGGCAAGTTCATTTCCACCGTGCCGCTGTTCGCCGGCCTCTCGGTGTGGCAGGCCAATCCCAAGGTCATCGAAGTCCTGACGGAAAAGGGTTTGCTGCTCAAACATGACAAGCTGCAGCATAGCTATCCACACTGCTGGCGTCACAAGACGCCGATCATCTTCCGGGCGACTACGCAGTGGTTCATTCGCATGGATGGCACAAGCGAAAACCCGCTGCGCCAGGCTGCATTGAAGGCCATCGACGAGACACGTTTCTACCCGGCCTGGGGCCAGGCACGGCTAGCGGCGATGATTGCCAACCGCCCTGACTGGTGCGTCTCGCGTCAGCGTAACTGGGGTGTGCCGATCCCTTTCTTCCTGCACAAGGAAACCAGCGAACCGCATCCGCGCAGCGCAGCGCTTCTGGAGCAGGTGGCTTTACGTGTTGAGCAATCGGGTATTGAAGCCTGGTTCAGTCTCGATGCAAAAGAGTTGCTCGGTGATGAGGCGGCGCAGTACAGCAAGATGACTGACACGCTGGATGTCTGGTTCGATTCTGGTACTACGCACTGGAGCGTGCTACGCGGTTCGCATGCAGCGCAGAGCGCTTATCCGGCCGATCTGTATCTGGAAGGCTCCGATCAGCATCGCGGCTGGTTCCATTCCTCGCTG
>CAZAOQ010000114.1:927-9931 GCA_964486795.1 uncultured Rhodocyclaceae bacterium | reverse complement strand
GATACGCCTCTTACTTTAGAGATAAAGAAAAATAAGTCAAGCTCGGGGGCATCGGCCGATGTTCGGGGTGGTGATGTGTGCCTGTGCTGACGAGATCAGTAGATGAAGGGCAGCAGACGGTGCGTCCTCTGCGAGTAGCGCGCGTAGTCTGCACCGAGTGCCTTGTGCAAGGCTTTTTCCTCGATGGCGATGCGCCAGAGCATGATCGCTGTCGACGGAATCATGATGACCAGCAGCGCTACCCAGTTTGCTAAGCACAGTCCCAGCCCCAAGTAGACGAGTAGAACGCCCGTGTAAGAGGGATGGCGCACGAACCGGTATGGCCCATTGTCGACGATGTGGTGATCGTCGGCGATGGCGACGTTCACCGTGAAGAAGCGGCCGAGATGGATGACTGACCAGGCACGCAGAGCCAAGCCAATGAAGAAAACGGCGATGCCGATTTCATGATGAAGTCGGAAGAAGGTCATGTCGGCAAAATCCAGGCGCCGTCCCAGCAGCAAACTGATTGTGATTGCAGCAGAGATGACACCCCAGATCATGCCAAGCGAGTGTTGGTCGGCATCTTCGGTTTTTTGACCGGCGCGCCGGTAGATGGTCAGCGCCAGTTCGGCACAGCCGTAAAGTATGGCGATCAGATAGGCGTGATAGGTGATTTGTGTAGGCATGGCGTGTTCCATCTTTCCGTTTATATGCTGCGATTCGCGATCAATGCTTGGTATCGCTCTATGCTGATTTGTCTCTCGACGATTCTACAAGGCCTGTGGATGTCATCTCGCCATTTCTGAAAATGATGGGTAAATGCCCATTTTCTTGAGCTATTTCTGAATGGCAAATGCATGCTAAAAAAGGTTGTGCTGGATATCAATGGCAGGGCGGTCGAGCGGCTGTCCCAAAAAAATAAAGATAACGTGAGGAGGTGGGTGATGCATTTTTTCAAAAGAATCTTTGCGCGCGCGGTGATTTCGGGTGCCATATTCATCGGCGGCGCGGCAGCGCTTTCTGCCACGCCCGTCGCGCACGCCGCTGAGGCGGGTTATACGGCAACCAAGTATCCCATTGTGCTGGTTCATGGTCTGCTCGGTTTTGACAGCATCCTCAATGGCCTTCTGGACTACTGGTACAAGATCGTGCCGGACTTGCGTGCGGGCGGCGCCCAAGTTTACGTGACCGAGGTGTCTGGATTGAATTCCACGGAAGAGCGTGGTGAGCAACTGGTCACGCAGATCCAGTACATCCTTGCCGCAACGGGTGCCGAGAAGGTTAATCTGATTGGCCACTCCCATGGTGGACCGACGATACGTTATGCGGCGGCTGTGCTGCCTGATTCGGTCGCTTCGGTGACGACAGTTGCTGGTCTCAACACGCGCGGCATAGTGCTGGCCGATGCCGTAACAAATCTTCAGGGCAAGCCGCTGGGCGGCGTGGTGAAGGGCGCAATGGAGGGTCTGGCGAGACTTATTGATGTCCTTTCGGGCAAGAAAAATACGCCGGAAGATGCTTTCAAAGCCTTTGGTGCACTCGATTCCGCTGGCATGGCGGCGTTTAACGCGAAATATCCAGCTGGCCTGCCACCAGTCAATTGTACGGAGTTGAATGGTCCGGACCAAGTCAATGGTATCCGTTACTACTCGTGGACAGGTGATGCGATTTTCACCACCTACATTGATCCGATGGATTACGTGTTCGCCTTGACGGGGGCCGCTATCCGGATTCTGGATCAGTCGGATCCGACGCTCAACGATGGTCTGGTGACGGTCTGCGCGTCGCGGTTGGGACGCCAGCTGGGTATCTACAAGCAAAACCACCTCGACGAGATCAACAACTTCTGGGGCCTGGTGTCGCCAAACGATGTCAGCCCAGTGGTCATCTATCGCGAGCATGCCAACCGGCTGATGAAGCTGGGGCTTTGAGAGAGTGGGAGCCGGGATAGTGAAGATCGAACGTGAGTCCTTGGTCCTGGTACTGGGTACGGCTGGATTGGCGGCGCTGCTGACGCTGGGTTATATGGGGGCGGATGACCCGAACGAAGTTGCAGGTGCGGAAGTGGGCCTGTTTACAAGGACTGGTGGCGGACATGAAGGTCATTCGGCATTTCCGCCGGTGGCTTTCGATTCAGCCACGCATGCCGCTCGTGCGCTGCCTTCTGATATTGACATGCAGAAGCTGGATGTGGCTGGATGGCAAGCGCGTGGCCGGGATCCGCTGTTGAATTCCGATCTCGTCAGGATATTCGAGCAGTTGATCGGCCGTGATTTCGCTGACTCCGGTCATCTCGCCCAGCAAGTGGCGCTGCGCGTTCCGGCCGAATATGCGGCTCGTGCACAGGCATTGCTGGATCAATATCGGCGTTACCGTGATGTGCTCAGTGACGTCCAGTCGACTGCGGACGGACAGAGCCAATCGGGAACCCTGGCCGGGGTACTGGCTACACGTATGGACTTGCAGCGCAAGTATTTTTCTGAAGCCGAGATCGCCGGCATGTTTGCTGACGACAATCGTTACGATGCCTTCACCGTCGAGCGTCTTAAGGTTACGGAGCGTGATGACCTGGGGACGCAGCAGAAGGAAGAGGCCATCGCGAAGCTCGTCGGCACGATGCTTTCCCCAGAACAGCAAGAGACCCGACAGGCGGCGTCGCTACCGATTCGGATGATGGCGCAGAACGAAACACTCGAGAGGTCAAATGCCACGGCTGATGAACGCCACGTGGCGCGCAGCGCGGCCTTCGGTGAGGAAGCTGCCGTGCGCATGGCCGATGTCGATCGCAGTCAGGTTGAATGGCAGCAGCGCATTGCCCGGCTTGCCGAGGCTGCACCGGGTGAGCAGGCACAGTTGCGAGCAAGTTTGTTTACGCCGACCGAGCAGTTGCGCCTTGATGGCGCGCTGGCCTTGTATCGTTCGCGGAAGTGAATGTGCTCAGCCGAGAAATAACTCGGTGCGCTGTAATATGCGTTTCGTACAGTCATCTTCGAGAGGGTCATGGCGTTCGATGTCGGCCATGCCGCGCAGCCAGGTGAGCTGACGTTTGGCGAGCTGGCGGGTGGCGTAGATGCCGCGGTCGAGCAATTCGCTGCGCGGGAGTGTGCCTTCGATCATCTCCCATACCTGGCGGTAGCCGACACAGCGCATTGAGGGCATTTCTGCATCAAGTACGTATTTCTCACGCAAAATTTCGACTTCCTCAATCAAGCCGGCATTCAGCATTTCTTCAAATCGCCAAGCGATGCGTTTATGCAATACGGTGCGGTCTTCGGGAACGAGTGCAATGGCGAGCACATTGTAGGGTAGCGGCGCACTGCGCTGCGCTGCAAACAACGTATCGAGCGGCTGACCGGTCAGACGCACGATTTCTAGCGCACGCTGGATGCGCTGGGCGTCAGTTGGCTTGAGGCGCGCGGCACTGGCCGGGTCGAGACGGGCGAGTTCGGCGTGTAGTGCCGGCCAACCCAGGCTTGCAGCGACGGCGTCGATTTCCGCACGTAACGCGGTATCGGCTGCAGGCAGTTCAGCAAGACCCTCGCGCAACGCCTTGTAGTAGAGCATGGTGCCGCCAACCAGCAGCGGGATTCGGCCACCTGCCGTGATCGCAGCCATTTCGCGCAGCGCGTCGCTGCGGAAGCGCGCTGCTGAATAACGTTCCTCGGGGCTGATGAGGTCAATCAGTCGGTGCGGAAATTGCGCCAGCGTCGCCGTATCGGGCTTGGCCGTGCCGATGTTCATATCTTGAAAGACCTGGGCCGAGTCGACGCTGATGAGATCGATCGGCAGGCGTGTCGCGAGTTCCATTGCCAGCCCGGTCTTGCCGCTGGCGGTGGGGCCCATCAGGAGTATCGCGGGTGGCAGAGTGTGCGGCATGGTCTGGTTCAGATGGCTTACTTGCCGCGCATGAACAGTCGGTCGAGATCGATCATGGTGAGTTGCGTCCATGTCGGCCGACCGTGGTTGCACTGGTCGGCGCGTTCGGTGGCTTCCATTTCGCGCAGCAGGGCGTTCATTTCCGGCATCGTCAGCAGGCGTCGGGCGCGCACCGCGCCGTGGCAGGCCATGGTGGCCAGCAGCGCGTTGCGATGCGTCTCGATCACGCGACTGGCAGGAAACTCCTCCAAGTCGGCGAGCAGTGCACGGACGAGGTCGACGAGTGGCGCGTGGGTTAGCAACGCAGGTACGCCGCGCAGCGTCAGTTGATGCGGGCCAGCAGCGGCGAGTTCGAAGCCGAGGGTGGCCAGCACAGCCGCGTGCTCTTCGGTGGCCGCCATTTCACGGGCGCTGGCAGAGAACACGGCTGGAATCAGCAGCGGTTGGGTTGCTGGGGCGTCTTTACTAAGCGTCTGCTTGAGTTTTTCGTAGAGTATCCGTTCGTGTGCAGCGTGCATGTCGACGAGGATCAGACCCGCGCCATTTTGCGCGAGGATATAGATACCGTGCAGTTGCGCGATGGCGTAGCCGAGTGGTGCTTCGGCGATCTGCGCGGTGTCATCAGCCGGCACGATTTCGTGCGGTGCGAGCATGCCCGTTGGCGTTGTGATCGGCTGCCCGCCATCCGACATGCTGGCAGCAACGAAGTCGAGATAGGCGCGGGTCTTGGTTTCCTCGACACCTAGCGACTGCTGGATGGGTGGTCGCCATGCTGATGCAGCGTAAGAACGCGGCAGCCCGATATCCTCGAGCTCTTTCCCTGCGGCGCCAAGGTGGGCCAGCGGTGCAGCCAGCACGCGCTGCAGAGCGTGAAAGATGAATTGATGGACGCCGCGTGATTCGCGGAAGCGCACCTCAGTTTTCGCCGGATGCACGTTCACGTCGACGCCAAAAGGATCGAGTTCGAGAAACAGCACATAGGCAGGATGACGGCTGCCATGCAGGATGTCGGCATAAGCCTGACGTACCGCATGAGTCAGGAGCTTGTCACGCACGAAGCGACCGTTGACGAAAAAGTACTGTTCGTCGCGCGTGGCGCGCGAGTAGGCGGGTAGCGCGGCGTAGCCGGTCAGACGCAGGTCGCCGGCGGCAACTTCGACGGGACGCGCCTGGGCGAAGAATTCCGTGCCGAGCAGCTCACGAATCCGTCGTGGCAGGTCAGTGGCGACCAGGCGTTGTTTGACGTTGCCGTTGTGCGTGAGGCTGAAGGCGACATCCGGCCGCGCCAGCGCCATACGCCAGAGCGCTTCTTCGCAGTGGGCGAACTCGGTGGCGTCAGTCTTGAGAAATTTGCGACGTGCCGGTGTGTTGTAGTAAAGGTCGGCAACTTCAATCACCGTGCCGGAGGCGAGCGCGGCGGGCACGGTCTGCAGCGTGTTGTCGATACGCCAGGCGTGCTCGGCGTTTGAGGTGCGACTGGTCAGCGTGACGCGCGCCACCGAGGTGATCGAGGCTAGGGCTTCGCCACGGAAGCCGAAGCTGGCGACGCGTTCGAGGTCATCCAGGCTGGCAATCTTGCTCGTGGCGTGGCGGGCGAGTGCCAATGGCAGGTCCTCCCGCAATATGCCGCGGCCGTCATCGGCAACGCGGATCAATTTGACGCCGCCGCCGGCGAGTTGCACATCGATCTGACGCGCGCCGGCGTCGAGGCTGTTTTCCAGAACCTCCTTAAGTACCGAGGCGGGTCGTTCGACCACCTCGCCGGCGGCGATTTGACTGATCAACTGGTCAGCAAGCGGGTGAATCCGGGCAAGAGTCATCGCGTGATTATAGCGGGCCAGCCGGTACGTTCCGGTAGAATGGATGGCTTTGTAATGACGTTGTGAGCGATACGCGCCACCAGAATCCCGATGGAAGATATTTCAGTATTTGCGCAGTTTCTCGACCTTATCCTGCATCTCGACAAGCATCTTGCGGTGCTCGTTCAGCAGTATGGAACCTGGGTCTATGCCATTCTCTTCGCCATTATCTTTTGCGAGACGGGCGTGGTGATCTTCCCCTTTCTTCCCGGCGATTCGCTGCTGTTCGTCGCTGGCGCTGCGGCGGCAACCGGGGGCATGGACATCGCCACACTCTGCGCGGTGTTGTTCACTGCGGCTGTGCTGGGTGATAACGTCAATTACTGGGTGGGTCATACGGTTGGGCCGCGCGCCTTCCGCTGGGAGCAGTCACGTATCTTCAACAAGAAGGCATTGATGGCGACTCATGCCTTCTACGAAAAACACGGTGGCAAGGTCATTATCATTGCGCGATTCCTGCCGCTCGCACGGACTTTCGCGCCCTTTGTGGCGGGTGTCGGCCGTATGACCTATGCGCGCTTCCTCATGATGGACCTACTCGGCGGCGTGATCTGGATCGGCTCATTGACCATGGCTGGCTACTGGTTCGGTAATCAGCCGCTGGTCAAAGACAATCTTTCGCTGGTGATTCTTACCATTGCCGTTGTGTCGCTCATGCCGGCTATGATCGGTGCGGTGAAGCATCTACGGAGCCGGAAGCTAGGGGCGGGGGGCTAAGCTTCCACCGGGCAGGCGCGCAATCAGGTTCTGCGCCGCCTCCTCGATAGCACTCTTGAAAGATACGGTTGATTCGCTGGTGGAATCGTGTGCTGAGGTCAACTCGTTGCCGCCCTCCCAGGCGATGGAGCCGTCTGTGCTGTCCCAGATTTGCAGGAATAGCCGTACCACGGTGACCTGTGTTTCGACGATGCGCAGGCCGAGAATGCTGAAACGGCCCTTGGCCTCCTGTCTGAAACCACTCAGCTTGAGTTGTGCGACATAGCGCGTTCCAGTGACGCGTGCGACTTCCTGCAGCATCGGCCGGTTCAGGATGCCGGTGACCGAATAGTCTTCCAGCATCTTCTTGTAGTCGTTGGACAGTCCGGCGCTGTTGATTGCGCTGAGTGTTTCTGACTGCGAGACGATATGCATGTCCGGCCGTATGCGATGCAACACATTCGCGAAACTCAGTGCCATGGCTTGCTTGTCCTCTTCATGGCCGGTCGGTGAAGAAGAGGTGATGAAGGCGAGCCCTTGAATCTGCAGGTCGGGCGCTTTCAGCTGACGCTCGCTGGTCAGCGTCGTCTGCTGTGCTTGTGGCGTTGCGCATCCGCCAAGTGTCAGGGCCAAGGCGCTTGCAACGAGTGCCAGGAGAAGTCTGCCATATTTCAAATCGGGTGATGTCATGGCCGGTGACGGAGCTTTAGGCTCGCCGGAATAGTATGGGGATGAGAATTATAGGCGCTTGCCTGTTGCGTGTATCCGCCTTCTGGACATGAAAAAGGGACGCACGGTGATGCCGCGCGTCCCTTGGTTTGCAGAGAGTGACGGAGGCTTATTCCGTGTGTGTTTCCACCATCTGCAGCGGCTCATTGGCGACGATCACTGCCGCGCGTGGCTTGCGGCCGAGTTTCTGTGCCGGTTCTGGCGTGCAGACCGGCGTGCTACCGTTGCCGCCGCTGGTTTCGATCAGCACGAGGCCGGCCTGCTCCAGTGATGTGCTGAGATCGATCGGGGCTGCTGGAGTGGCAGGTACCTGGATGACCTCGGGTGTGGCCGGTGCGACCGCGATAACTGCAGCTGGTATGGCAGACGTTTCGACAGGAACTGCCGGGAGCGCTTCTGGCGCGGTGGCTGTTGGTGGCACTGCCGCTTGCGCGGCTGAGACGGGTTCAGCGACTGTGGCCATAGCGACTGCGACTGTTGCAGTAGTTGTGGTTGCTGTGTCGGTCAGCGACTCGCTCAGCGGCTGTGCGATCACCGTGGCTGCGACGGGTTGCAGCTCAGATGTGGCGACCGGGGTGCTTTCGACGATAGCGACGGCTTCCGTCACCGTGGCGGCTGCTACCATCGTTGCGGCGGCAGTTGTAGCGGCTTCGGCTTTAGCTTCGCCAGTGATGTCAGCTGAGTTGGTTTCTTTGGAATTTGCGCCTTCCTCGCCGCGCTTTTCACCACGGCCACCGCGACGTCCTCTGCGGCGGCTGCTTTCGCTGCGGCCTTCGCGTGTGGGCTGTTCGGGGGCGCCGGTTGGGTCAGTCACTGATGTCAGTGCATCGGCTTGCTCGACGGCTTGCTGCTTGGGTGCGCGGGGCTGGCGCGGCTCACGAGGTTCGCGTGGTTCGCGACCTTCGCGCCCCTCACGCGGCTCGCGGCCTTCGTGTGCTTCGCCGGCGCTGCGATCTTCGCGTTTCTCACCGCGGCCTCGCTGTGGCTTCTGCTGGCCTTCAACTTTCTCTCCGGTTGCAGCTTCGGCGCGCGGGTTGCGCGGTTCGCCACGTTCCGGGCGGGTGCTCGTTCCATTGCCCGACCCGTTACTGCCATTGTTGCCATTGCTGCTATCACGGCCTTGACGGTTGCGGCCACCACGTCGCGAATCGCCACGCTCGCCTTTTTCGCTACGCTCGCCACGTTCGCGACGTGGGCGTTCGGCAGGCGTCTCGGTTTGGGCTGTAGCTTGGCTGGTAGGTGCCGATTCAGTAGTCTTCGGGCCGCCAAACCACGACAGGAATCGTGCGACGAGACCGGTGCTGGCGGCAGTCGCGGCGGCGGGCGCGGCAACAGCTGCCTGCTTGGGCTCGACGATCGGGGCTGGCTGGCTGGGCGTGATGCCCTTGACGGCGGCCTCAGCGCGCACCGGCTTGCCTTCGGTCTGCGCGGAAGGTGGCGTGTAGGATTCCTCAGCCGGCCCTTCAACCATCTTGTAGCTCGGCAGCGTGACATCTTCTTGGTTGAGCTGGTCGTGGCGCAGACGGACGATGGTGTGCTGCGGTGTTTCCAGGTGGATGTTGGGGATCAACACCAGGTTGACCTTGTGGCGCATCTCGATCTTGGCGATGTCCGTACGCTTTTCATTGAGCAGGAAGGTGGCGACATCGACGGGCATCTGGCAGTGCAGGGCGCCGGTGTTTTCCTTCATCGCTTCTTCTTCGAGGATGCGCAGGATGTGCAGCGCTGAGGATTCAGTCGATCGGGTGTGGCCGGTACCGTTACAGCGCGGGCACGGAATGTAGCTGGTTTCGGCAAGTGTCGGGCGCAGGCGCTGGCGCGACAATTCGAGCAGGCCGAAGCGGCTGATCTTGCCGGTTTGC
>CAZAOQ010000114.1:0-917 GCA_964486795.1 uncultured Rhodocyclaceae bacterium | reverse complement strand
TTTGCACGCGGGCGCGGTCGAAATGCAGTGCGTCGCGTAGGCGGTTCTCGACTTCACGCTGATTGCGCGTGTTTTCCATGTCGATAAAGTCGATGACGATCAGGCCGCCAAGGTCGCGCAGGCGTAGCTGGCGGGCGGTTTCGTCGGCGGCTTCACAGTTGGTCTTGAATGCCGTTTCCTCGATGTCCGCGCCCTTGGTGGAGCGGCCGGAGTTTACGTCGACCGAGACCAGCGCCTCGGTGTGGTCGATGACGATGGCGCCGCCAGAAGGCAATGTGACCTGCCGCGAGTAGGCAGACTCGATCTGGTGCTCGATCTGAAAGCGCGAGAACAGTGGCACGTCGTCATGGTAGCGTTTGACGCGCGAGACGTTGCCCGGCATCACATGCGCCATGAACTGCTGGGCCTGATCGAACACGTCGTCGGTGTCGATGAGGATTTCGCCGATTTCGGCGTGGAAGTAGTCGCGTATAGCGCGGATCACCAGGCTGGATTCCTGGTAAATCAGGAAGGCACCCGTCTGTGAGTTGGCCGCGCCCTCAATGGCGTTCCAGAGTTGCAGCAGGTAGCCGAGGTCCCATTGCAGCTCTTCGTAGGAGCGACCGATGCCGGCGGTGCGTGCAATCAGGCTGGCACCTTTCGGAACTTCGAGGCGGTCCATGATGTCGCGCAGTTCCTGACGGTCCTCACCCTCGACGCGGCGTGAGACACCGCCGCCGCGTGGATTGTTGGGCATCAGGACCAGGTAGCGACCTGCCAGCGAGATGAAGGTGGTCAGCGCGGCGCCTTTGTTGCCACGCTCGTCCTTGTCGACCTGGACGATGATTTCCTGGCCGGTCGTGAGGACGTCCTGGATACGCGCCTTGCCGGCATCGACATCGGCCTTGAAGTAGGCGCGTGAGATTTCCTTGAACGGC
>CAZAOQ010000113.1:0-9962 GCA_964486795.1 uncultured Rhodocyclaceae bacterium | reverse complement strand
TGCCGGTGGTCAGCACGATGGCGCCGGTCTTATTGGAAAGCGCCATCAGCAGCATGCCGCGGATGCGTGCCTGCAGGTTTTCCTCGGTCGTGTCTTCCGGTAAACCAGCGAATTGCGGTGCGAGTAATTCGGCAAAGCATTTCATTGCCGCTTCGATAGGAATCTCGTCGTAACGCACGCCGAGTCTGCGGATCATCTCGCGTGAATCGTCGAGACTCATCTGCGCTGTGAAGGGTGAGGGCATCATCACGGCGCGAACCTTGTCGGCGCCGAGCGCATCGACGGCGATCGCCAGCACCAGCGCCGAATCGACGCCACCGGACAGACCGATGATGGCGCCGGGAAATCCGTTCTTGCCGAGATAATCGCGCACGCCGAGCTTGAGCGCTGCATAGGCTTCGGCTTCAAGCGATTGTGGCGGAACGATCTCGCCCGGCAGCAGTTTGCCGTTGGCGTATTCGACAATGGCGATTGCTTCTTCAAAGGCCGGAAGCTGGTGTGTCAGCCTACCCAGGTCGTCGAGCGCAAAAGAGGCGCCATCGAATATCAGCTCGTCCTGGCCGCCGATTAGGTTGGCATAGATGACAGGCATGCCGGTGGCGGCAATGCGTTCACGCAAGACCTCATAACGGCGCGCCTGCTTGTTGAGATGGAAGGGCGAGGCATTCAGCGTCAGCAGCAGTTCGGCACCTGCAGCATGGGCCGCGTCGGCGGCGCCTGCTTGCCAGACGTCGGCACAGATGTTCACGCCGCAGCGCACGCCGTTGAGTGTCAGCACGCAGGGTGCTGTGCCGGCATCGAAGTAACGCTCCTCATCGAAGACTTCGTAGTTGGGCAGGCGGAACTTATGGTAAGTGGCAGCGACGATGCCATCACGCAGCAGTGATGCCGCGTTATAGCGTCGCTCACATGTTTCCTCGGCATGGCCGACGAGCAGGGCGAGACCCGGCACCTGCTCGGCAGCGTGGGCTGCAAGCTGCCGTAATTCACGTGCCGTCGAGCGGTAGAAGTCCGGTCGCAGCAGCAGATCTTCGGGTGGATAGCCGCATAAGGCGAGCTCTGGCGTCAGCAGCAAGTCGGCACCGAGATCACGCGCGCGGCGGGCTGCGGCGAGAATGCGTTCGGCATTACCGGAGAGGTCGCCGACGACGCAGTTGATCTGGGCGATGGCGATGCGCAGTCTGTTCATGAGATGTGGGGGTTGGCGATGGCTGCGTCAGTGCAGCCAAACAAAGCGAAATTGTAGCGCAGGGCGCTTGTGCAGCGGCTTTTGGCAGAGGGATTTTCAGAAGCGCGAAGCCCTCGCATCGGCCCTGCAGCAGGCTACTTGAGACGAGCGGCAAATTTCGTCATGAATTTCGTCACTTTGGGGCCGACCACCGTCATGCAGTAGGCCTGGTAGGGGTTCAATTCAAAGTAATCCTGATGATATTCCTCGGCTGGATGAAACACGCCTGCCGGTAAGACTTCAGTGACGACCGGTGCAGCATGGACGTGTGCGGCATCAAGAGCAGCGATGGTTTCGTGGGCCGTTTGAGCCTGCGCTTCCGTATGGGTGAAAATCGCTGAACGATACTGGCTGCCGACATCATGACCCTGGCGGTCAGGTGTGGTCGGATCGTGAATGGCGAAGAACACTTCGAGCAGGTCGCGATAGCTGATCACCGCCGGGTTGAAACGGATCTGCACGGCTTCGGCATGACCGCTCTCGCCCGTGCAGATCTCACGGTAGTTCGGTTCAGGCGTGTGGCCGCCACAATAGCCTGATTGCACCGATTCAACGCCGCGCAGACGGACGAAGACGGCTTCCAGACACCAGAAGCAGCCGCCGGCAAGCGTGGCCAAATTTGTGGATGGAGTTTGCATCTGTCGCTCCCTGAGACCAGAGTAAAGTCTATTATCTCATTGCTGCAGTCGGATGTTTCCGACAGTGGTGGTTTGTCATTTTCTGCGAAATGAAGCAGGTAAGACCTGGAGCACGGCGCATGACCCACTCGCTATTTCACCCTATGTACGAAAAGCATCAAGCCATGCTCGAGCAGGCGCTGGTTGCCATCCAGAATCGTGGCTACTGGAGCCCGTACTCCGAAAATGCCCACGTCTATGGCGACGGTGCAATTGAAATGGGCCGTCGGGCGTTCGACACTTTTCTTAACGCGCAGTTCTATCTCGATCAGCCTGGCGTCATCCTGCGCGGTGGTGCCGAGGTGTCGCCTTACGGATTCAGGCTGAATGTCAGTTACCCGATGTGCAGTCCGGATGCGCTGATCGCCGCAGGCAAGGCGGCGATGCCGGCGTGGGCCAAGGCCGGCGCAGACACGCGTGCCGGTGTGTGTCTCGAAATCCTTACCCGGCTCAACGACAAGAGCATGGAAATCGCCCATGCCGTGATGCACACAACCGGGCAGTCTCTGATGACTGCATTCCAGTCGTGCGGGCCGCATGCGCAGGATCGTGGTCTTGAGGCGGTTGCACTGGCCTACCGGGAGATGAAGCAGGTACCCGATGTGACGCTCTGGAAGCGGCCGCATCCAGAGCACAAGCCGATCCCGATCCACATGGAAAAGACTTTCCGCATCGCGCCACGCGGCGTGGCGCTGGTCATCGCCTGTTCAACCTTCCCCACCTGGCATGCCTACCCGGGCCTGTTCGCCAGCCTGGTCACGGGCAATGCCGTCATCGTCAAGGCGCATCCGCAAGCCGTCCTGCCGCTGGCGATCACTGTGGCCGTGGCACGTGCGACGCTCAAGAGCGCCGGCTTCGACCCGGGTTTGATCAGCCTGCTGGTCGACGTGCCCGAAGCACTCGTTACACGCTCAGTCGCGCTGCACCCGGAAATTCGCATCATCGATTACACCGGCAACCGGCTGTTCGGCGAATGGCTGCTGCAGCACGTCCAGCAGGCCGATCTTTACGTCGAAACGGGTGGAGTCAATTGCATCGTCATTGACTCCAGCGACGACTACGAAGGCATGCTGCGCAATCTGGCGATCACGCTGTCGCTTAACTCCGGGCAGATGAAGACCACGCCGCAGACGCTCTTCGTCCCGGCCGGTGGCATCACGGTGAACACGGATGCGGTTCCCGCAGGCAAGGTAAGTGCTGACGAGTTCGGTGTGCATCTTTCTCATGCCATCGGTAAATTTCTTGATCACGAGGAGCAAGCGATCGAGGTGCTCGGTGCCATTCAGTCGTCGTGGATCGAGGAGAAAATCGAGCACAGCGCCGACATCGCCACCGTGTTGCGCGATTCGGTGACGCTGACGCATCCACAATTCCCCAAGGCACGCCTGCGCACGCCGATGCTGCTCAAGGTAGCACTCGACGATGAATCGATATGGATGGAGGAACGCACCGGGCCGATTACCTGCATCGTCAAGACATCGAGCACGGCGCAGAGCCTCTCCGTGGTCGAGCGCACCATCCGTGAACATGGCGCGATGACCTTCTCCGTGTATTCGATCGATACTCACATCCAGCAGATGGCCGAGGATGTGGCGTTGCGTGTCGGTGTCGCACTGTCGTTTAATTTGACCGACGGTGTTTACGTCAATCAGACCAACGGTTTTTCAGATTTTCAGGGGACCGGTGCCAATCCGGCCGGCAATGCCTGTCTCGCCAGCAGCGCCTTCGTTGCGCGGCGTTTCTTCATCGTCCCGAGCCGGCGCCACCTACACCCTATCGCGACCCATGGAGGCTGACAAATGAAGCCGGTCAAGGTTTACGCTTTCGACGGCATTACACCGGTTGTCGATCCGACGGCGTTTGTGCATCCGTCGGCCGTGCTGATCGGTGATGTCATCATCGGCCCTGGTGTCTTCATCGGCCCCTGCGCTTCGCTGCGTGGCGATTTTGGCCGGTTGATTGTCATGGCGGGCAGCAACATTCAAGATTGCTGCGTCATGCACGGCTTTCCCGGCACCGATACCCTGGTCGAGGAGAATGGCCATATCGGCCACGGTGCCGTGTTGCACGGCTGCACGGTGCGCCGCAATGTGATGGTCGGCATGGGTGCCGTCATCATGGACAATGTCGAGATCGGCGAGTCAGCGATTATTGCCGCTTCCAGCTTCGTCAAGGCCGGCATGCTCATTCCGCCGCGCGTGCTTGTCGCCGGTGTCCCCGGCAAGATTGTGCGTGATCTCGATGAGGCGGAAATTACCCGCAAGACACGCGGTACACAGGTCTATCAGGAACTCGCGCGCCGCTCGCTGGTGACCATGCAGCTCACCGATGCCTTGCCGGCTGTTGAGGCGGGGCGGCTGACGTTCGGTAAGCGTCAGGATTGAACAGCACAGCGCAGTATTGAACGGCGCTGTCAGGTCAATAATCCATACAACATTTTTGTCGCCAGCAGGGCGAGGAAGGCGCCAAAGGCGCGCTTCAATTGCTTCACCGGCAGGCGGTGAGCGAGTTTTGCGCCCAGTGGCGCCGTGATGATGGACATGACCACTACCCCTACGAGTGCCGGCAGGTAGATGTAGCCGAGTGCTCCGGGTGGCAAACCGGGCGTATTCCAGCCGCTCGCCGTGTAACCGATGGCACCTGCCACGGCGATGGGGAAACCGAGTGCCGAAGAGGTGCCGACCGCACGATGGACGGCGACGTTGCTCCAGATCAGGAACGGTACCGAGAGGAAGCCACCGCCGGCCGAAACGAGACTGGAAATGCAGCCGATCAGCGTGCCCGCGAAGAACAGGCCGGCGCGGCCGGGCAGCCGGTGCGAGGCGGGCGGCGTGAAGCCGAGACTCATCTGCAAGGCAGCGTAATAAACAATGATGGTGAACATGATGGCCAGTGGCCGTGTCGGGATACTGCTGGCGATGAAGGTGCCTGTCAGCGTTCCCAGCATCAGGCCCGGTGCCATGCTTTTGACGATATCCCAGCGCACGGCGCCATGGCCGTGGTGGGCGCGCATGCTGGAGATCGATGTGAATACGATGGTCGCCATCGAGGTGCCTAGTGCCAGGTGCATCAGATGAGCCTCGGCGATGCCTTGCGCCGCGAACATCATGAACAGGATCGGCACCAGCATGAGCCCACCACCGGCACCAAACAGGCCGGCGATGAAACCACCGAAGATGCCGAGCAGCGGAAACGCCAGCCAGTTGAAGCTCATCTCGCTCAAGCCTTGATCCCGAGCAGTTTCTCGCAGATGAAGTGCCACTCTGCCGGGTCGAGCGGCGTGATCGAAAGACGGTTGCCGCGTTGCAAAATACGCATGCGAACGAGCTCGGCCTGAGCGCGCAGTTCGGCCAGTCCGACGAGGCGCGTTTTCTTCGTGACATGCACATCGACGTTGACCCAGCGCGGTGACTCCGGCGTGGCCTTGGGGTCAAAATATTTGCTCTTCGCATCGAACTGGGTCTCATCCGGATAGGCGAGACGGCTGACTTCGGCAAGCCCGGTAATGCCCGGCTCGGCGCAGTTCGAGTGATAGAAGAACACCTTGTCGCCCACTTTCATCTGGTCACGCATGAAGTTGCGCGCCTGATAGTTGCGTATACCGTACCAGTCGACGCTCTGTCCAGGCATGGCCAGGACGTCGTCGATGGAGCAGTCGGTGGGTTCGGATTTCATGAGCCAGTAGCGCATTTTGGGTCGGCAACGAGGGCTGCGGAGTGGAGAGCGTGGGAGGTGATTTTACGCTTGAGCCAGCCGCCGCGCGCGCTACTGATCGATCTGGCAACGTGCTATGGAAAAGATTCACGCGCAGGTGTTGCCCGGAGAGCAAGCATTGATGCGGGTCTTGGTAATGCGATGCTCTGGAATCAAGGACTGGCGCGGCTTTCAGGCATATGTTGAGGCCGCGCCAGGGTACGACTCGTGACGCTTATGCGCCGGTCGGGATCTCGCCAGCCGGAATGTCGGCTGCTTTGGCCACGCCCGCACCATAGGCCGGGTCGGCCTTCCAGCAGTGAGCGATGTGGCGGATCTTGATCTCGCGCGGCGCATCACCCATGGCGCGGGCAGTATTCTCAAACAGCACCTGTTGCTGCGCCGGCGTCATCAGGCGGAACAGCGCACCGGGTTGCGAGTAGTAGTCGCTGTCCTCGGGGTGATTCCAGTGGTCGGCTGCGCCGTTGAGTGACAGTGGCGGCTCGCGGAAATCGGGCTGCTCCTGCCATTCACCGCTGCTGTTCGGCTCGTAGCCCAGCGTGCTGCCATGGTTGCCGTCCACGCGCATCGCGCCGTCGCGGTGATAGCTATGCACCGGGCAACGCGGCGCATTGACCGGAATCAGCTGATGATTGACGCCGAGCCGGTAGCGCTGCGCGTCACCATAGGAGAACAGCCGTCCCTGCAGCATCTTGTCGGGCGAGAAGCCGATGCCGGGGACGACATTGCCCGGATTGAAGGCGGCCTGCTCGACCTCGGCGAAGTAGTTTTCCGGGTTGCGGTTCAGTTCGAAGGTGCCGACCTCGATCAGCGGGTAATCCTTGTGCGGCCAAACCTTGGTGAGGTCGAAGGGGTTGTAGGGCACCTTGGCCGCATCCACTTCCGGCATCACCTGCACGGCGAGCTGCCACTTCGGAAAATCCTTGCGCTCAATGGCTTCATAGAGATCACGCTGGTGCGTTTCGCGGCACTTGCCAACGGCGGCTTCGGCTTCGGCGTCACTCATGTTCTTGATGCCCTGCAGCGACCTGAAATGAAACTTGACCCAGAAGCGCTCGTTTTTCGCATTGATGAAACTGAAGGTGTGGCTACCGAAGCCATGCATGTGGCGATAGCTGGCGGGAATGCCGCGATCCGACATGACGACGGTGATCTGGTGCAGGGCTTCGGGTAGCGAAGTCCAGAAATCCCAGTTGTTGCGTGCCGAACGCAGGTTGGTGCGCGGGTCGCGCTTGACGGCGTGGTTGAGGTCGGGGAACTTGAGCGGATCGCGCAGGAAGAATACCGGCGTATTGTTGCCGACCATGTCCCAGTTGCCTTCCTCGGTGTAGAACTTGACGGCGAAACCACGGATGTCACGCTCGGCATCGGCCGCTCCGCGCTCGCCGGCGACGGTGGAAAAGCGCGCGAACACGTCGGTCTTCTTGCCAATCTGGGAGAAGAGCTTGGCTCGCGTGAATTTCGTGATGTCATGGGTGACGGTGAAGGTGCCATGGGCGCCCGAACCCTTGGCGTGCATGCGCCGCTCGGGGATCACTTCGCGGTCGAAGTGGGCGAGCTTTTCGAGCAGCCAGACATCCTGCAATAGCTGCGGGCCGCGCGCTCCGGCAGTCATCACGTTCTGATTATCGACGACCGGACAACCGGCGTTGGTGGTGAGTTTCTTATGGGTCATGGCGTGGTTTCTCCTTGGGGTGGGTTTGCGAAATGCGAAATGCGAAATGCAATGGGCCACTGAAGCTCATGCGGCGCTTCCTGATTCAACTGTTCATCATAGCGACGACGGATTGATTCAGCCAATTGATTATCGGTAAGAGGCGGATAGTAAACTGCTATCGCTTGGTGCCGCCGTTCCTGCGCGGATGTTGTCGCCAAATCAGTTCAAGAAAATTTCAGGAGAAATCGTATGAACGAGCGCATGAATGAGCGCATGAAAAGCGTGAGCATCGATGACCGATAAGATCGGTGCCGAATATCTGCCCGGCTATCTGGGTATCGAAATGCTGGCGCTTGACGAGGGTACGATGCGCTCCCGCATGCCCGTGAAGGCACTGCACTTTGCGCCGAACGGTTTTCTCCATGCGGCCAGCATCATCGCGCTGGCCGATACCACCTGCGGCTATGCGACCATGGCCCATCTGCCGGATGGCGCGGAGTCCTTCACCACCATCGAGCTGAAGAGCAATCATCTCGGCACGCTGCGCGAAGGCAGCATCGCCTGCGTGGCGACCGCACAGCACCTGGGTCGCAATACTCACGTCTGGGATGCCGTCGTGACCGACGAGGCAAACGGCAAGAAGATTGCGCTGTTCCGCTGCACGCAGATGATTCTTTGGCCGCGAGCTTCCTGAAATCGACATGGCCGGAGAACAAGCAGGGATGCGGCTTCCAGCCTGGCCTAGGCTGGAAGCCAATATCCATGCGCCTTTCAGGGCAGCGGTGGTCCACCGGTACTACTCGAGTCATCCCACTCATTGACCACTCATTGACCAGGCAGACCTTGCCCACGAACTTGACTACAATGTCCAGATGCTCGACAAACGCTCCCAGACGCTGCTCAAGACCCTGATCGAACGCTACATTACGGAAGGTCAGCCGGTCGGCTCGCGCACGCTTTCGCGCCACTCGCTGCTTGATCTTTCGCCGGCGACGATCCGTAATGTCATGTCCGATCTTGAGGAGCATGGCTTCATCACCAGCCCGCACACCTCCGCCGGGCGGGTACCAACGCCACGTGGTTATCGTTTGTTCGTCGACTCGCTGCTCACCGTGAAGCCGCTTGAGCGCGCCGAGATCAACGAACTTCAAGGCGCCATCCAGCCCGACCAGCCGCAGCGCGTCATCAACCAGGCCTCGCAACTGCTCTCGCAGCTCTCACATTTCGCCGGCGTCGTTATCGCACCGCACCACCAGCAACCGCGCATTCGCCAGATCGAATTTCTCAGCCTTTCGGAAAAGCGCATCCTGCTGATCATCGTCACCGAAGGCGGCGACGTGCAGAACCGTATCCTGATCTCGCAGCGCAGCTATACGCCGGCCGAGCTGGTCGAAGCCGCCAACTACCTCAACCAGAATTGCACCGGGCTCGATTTCGCTCAGGTGCGCAACCTCATCCACAGCGAACTCGGCCAGCTGCGCAGCGATATGAGCGAGCTGATGAATGCCGCACTCACCGCCAGCGGCGAGGCGATGGCCGATACCTCGTCGCAGTATGTGATTTCCGGTGAGCGCAACCTGCTCGAAGTCGCCGATCTGTCGTCGGATATGAAGCGCCTGCGCGAGCTGTTCGCGCTGTTCGAGCAGAAGACCAGCCTGATGCAACTGCTCGACGTCAGCAACCGCGCCGACGGCGTGCAGATCTACATCGGAGGCGAATCCGGCATCGCGCCGCTCGACGAATGCAGCGTGATCACCTCGTCCTACGAAGTCGACGGCAAGGTGGTCGGATCGATCGGCGTGATCGGCCCGACGCGCATGGCCTACGAACGCATGATTCCCATCGTCGACATCACCGCCAAGCTGCTGTCCAGCGCACTTTCAAGTCACTGATCCCGTCACTAAAACAATGAACGAACCGAGCACCAAAACAGCCGTCCTTCTGGTCAACCTCGGCTCGCCTGACGAACCCACGCCACAGGCCGTGCGGCGCTATCTCGCCGAATTCCTTTGGGACCCGCGCGTCGTTGAGATCCCGCGCCTGCCCTGGTGGCTGATTCTCCACGGCATCATCCTCAACACGCGTCCGGCCAAGTCGGCCGCCAAGTACGCACAAATCTGGACGGCAGAAGGCTCGCCACTCAAGGTGCATACCGAGAAACAGGCCAAGCTGCTACGTGGTCTGCTCGGCATGCGTGGATTTATCGGCTCACGCGACATCGAGGTCGCCTGGGCCATGCGCTACGCCCAGCCCTCGATCGGTGCGACGCTCGACCGCCTGGCCACGGCTGGGTACAAGCGTGTGCTGGTCGTACCCATGTACCCGCAATTCGCCAATAGCACGACCACGAGCGTCATGGATGCCGTCACCGCCTGGCAGAAAAAAGCCGGCACCGCCATGGACATCCGCAGTGTGCGCAGCTATCCGGCCGACGCCGGCTACATCGGCGCACTCGCCGCCAGTGTGCGCAAGCATTGGGAAAAGCAGGACCGTGCCGTAGCCGGCGACCGCTTGCTGCTGATGAGTTTTCACGGCATCCCCAAGCGCAGCGTCGAGCGTGGTGATCCCTATCAGCGCGAATGTGAGGAAACCGCGCACCAACTCGCCGCCGCGCTCGGTCTCAAGGAAAGCCAGTGGCGGCACACCTTCCAGTCGCGCTTCGGCCGTGCCGAGTGGCTGCAACCCT
>CAZAOQ010000112.1:0-10009 GCA_964486795.1 uncultured Rhodocyclaceae bacterium | reverse complement strand
CGTCAGTCATGGCTTTCAGAGATTCGATCTTCAATTTAACCGGACAGTAGTGAATTTCAACATGAAATATGTGCCATACTTTTCCTGCGCAGAATCTCACTGTGCGTGGAATCAATGCAATTCGTACTTTTCTGGAGGCCCTAATTGAAAACAGTGCTATTGGTGGATGACTCGGCCACCATCCTCCTGTCGATATCCAACATTTTGTCGAAAGCGGGCTACACGGTGGAGAAGGCCGCATGTGCCGCCGATGGCCTGAAGAAGTTTGCCGCGGGTACAAAGATCGACTTGCTCATCACCGATCTCAACATGCCCGGAATGAATGGCATTGAGTTCATCAAAGAGGTGCGCAAACTGCCCAACTACAAGTTCATGCCCATCCTGTTTCTGACCACCGAGTCACAGCAGGAAAAACGTATGGAGGCCAAAGCCGCCGGCGCATCGGGCTGGCTCGTCAAGCCGGCCACTGCGGACGAACTGCTGAGCACCATCAAGCTCGTCATTCGCTGACCATGCAGGAAAAGGGAATTTTCCGCAATCTGGCGGCGGTGTATCTGACGGTCGTTGTCACGTGCGGCATTGCGGTCTATTTCCTGAACGACTGGTTTCACAACGAGCTTCAGGCTGCTATTGGCCTCAGCGAGACCACGACTCACGTCGCCGGTTCGATCCTGATGATCACCGTGGCCTTCATCGCACAGCGACTGGTGGCCCGTATGTACTACGGCGATCAGATGTTCGGCATGCAAAATCAGCTGCGTGATTGCAAGGTGCGTGAGCGAACCTTTACCGAATCAATCGCCCAGGTATCGACCGAGCTACGGCAAGTAACCGCCTTCAACAAGGTGCTGCGCGGTCAACTCGAACTCGTCATCGGTGATACCGAAAAGGCGGCTTACGATATCGCCAGTCGCCTGGAGACCATTGATGGCGTGGTCAGTGATCTGAATGCCTTCGTCACCACGACCGCCAGCGCCACCAACAAATTACTGGAAGGCTCCGAAGTACGTATCGATCACAATCGCGACATGCTCGCCACCATTGACCACTACATCAAGCAGCGTCTCGACACCACCGAAACGGAACGTGAGCGCGTGGAACAGGTCGTTACGGAAATACAGTCACTCGACACACTCGCGCAACTCGTTCGAAATATTTCCGGACAAACCAACCTGCTCGCCCTGAATGCCGCGATCGAAGCAGCCCGTGCCGGAGAGGTCGGACGCGGATTTGCCGTTGTCGCCGATGAAGTGCGCAAGCTGTCAATCGCCACCGACAAAGCGGTGAATCAGATCAGCGAGGGCATTAAAGCGGTCAACCAGTCGACACAAGCTCATTTCGAAGACAAGCTGTCGAGTGAGCAGACCAACAATGAGAGAAGCACGCTACAAGGCTTCGTCGCGCAGCTCGATCACCTGAGCAGCAGCTATCAGGCCTTGACGAGCCATGAAGCGGAAGTCATGAACCAGATCAGCTCCAGCAGCGAGCAACTCAACAGCATGTTCATGGACACGCTGGCGAGTATCCAGTTTCAGGACAGGGTCCGCCAGCAAATCGAACAGATCATCGCTGCTCTGAGCCAGCTCGATACCCACGCCGATACCCTCGCCAGCCGCCTTGAATCCCCGCAAGAAACCAATTTCACATTTACGCCGCTGTCGACGCAACTGGAGCAGATGTTCTCTCAATACGTCATGAGCTCACAACGTTCGTCACACCACGGCGCACTCGATGCCACTGCGACCGGCAGCAACACAAGCCCCTCACAACCCAAGGTGGAGCTGTTCTGATGGGCGAAGCACTTGCAGACCTCGGTGCATTCCAGCCACCTTGCACCGATGCAAGCCGCGGCTCGCGTTTCGCGTTAATTGGTACTTTGGCAGCCTATTCCGCCATCCAAACGACACTTCCAATCTTCCATTTCGCATCTGCGTAACAGGCAGCCGACATCGCAGGGGGCACGACGAGCATGAGTAAAAGCAGTGATACAAATAATTCCAGTCACACCAGTCACACCACCCGACCGGGCAGTGATGGAACAGAGCGCATGACAATCAAAGAAGACATGACCATCTACCATGCCGAGTCCCTCAAGGCAGCGCTGATGCGAGGCATCGAACGCAGCACCCTGCTTGAGCTTGATCTTTCGCAGGTGACCGAAATCGATAGCGCGGGAATCCAGCTGCTGATGCTTGCCAAACGCGAGAGCCAGTCGCGCGCCAAGACGCTCAGCATCACAGCCCACAGCCCAGCCGTCCATGAGTTGATCGACTTCTTCAATATCGCCGCCTACTTTGGCGATCCGCTGCTCATACCGGCGCACAACCCCGCCTGATCAGGGAAGGACGACCATCATGGAAGAAATTCTAGGCGTATTCATTCAAGAGTCCCGCGAACTGCTCGCGACAATGGAGGGCGACCTGCTCGAGATGGAGCAGGGTCACTGCAATCCGGAAGTCCTCAACGCTATATTCCGTGCCGCCCATACGATCAAGGGTGGCTCCGGCATTGTCGAACTGGGCGTCATTGAAAGCTTCACCCACGTTTGCGAGAACGTCCTCGACAAACTGCGCAACAACGAGATCACGGCGAGCGGTAACTTGATCAGCGTCCTGCTGCACAGCTGCGACCACATCGGCGCCCTGCTCGATCGCGCCGCCACCGGCGCCACGGAAATCGACGCCACACTACAGGCTGCCGGCGATGAAATTGCCACTAGGCTGCTGGCATGTATCGACGAGCAGGGCGGAACGCTTGCCACTGCGGCATCAGCCAAGTCCACCAGCCCGCAAGAGTATGTCACTGAGCTGGAAAGCGAAGGTGGCAGCGAGACCGACAACGACTGCTGGCACATTTCGGTACGCTTTGGCGAATCCGTCCTGCGCAATGGCATGGACCCTGCTGCGATCCTCCGCTATCTGCTGACGCTGGGCGAAATCGCGCACATCACCACGCTCGTCGACGGAATGCCCGCCGCCGAGGAAATGAACCCGGAATCCTGCTATTTGGGCTTCGAAATCAGTTTCCGCAGCCACGCCAGCAAGGAGTCGATCGGGCGCGTCTTCGATTTCGTTCGCGATGACTGCGAACTGCGCATCTTGCCTCCAGACAGCAAGGTCGCCGACTATCTGCAGCTGATCAACGAATTGCCCGAGGAACCGATGCGCCTCGGTGAAATCCTCGTCAAGAGCGGCGCACTGACGCATGAGGAACTCATTGAAGGGCTGGCCCAGCAGCAACGGGAGCCACACGCCGTGAGTGGTGCTGCGGGCGAAGCGGCTACGACACCGCGTCTGGGCGATATCCTTATCGAGCAGAAGGTCATCCAACCGGAGGTCGTCGAGGCCGCTGTCGCCAGGCAAAAACAGGTCAGCGACAGGAAATCAGAAGAATCACAGCTGATCCGCGTGCATGCGAGCAAGCTAGATCACCTGATCGACCTGGTCGGCGAACTTGTAATCGCCGGTGCCAGTGCCAATCTTCTGGCGCAGAACAGCAAACTCGGTCATCTCGTTGAAGCGACCTCGGTGCTGACCCGCCTCGTTGAAGACATTCGCGACTCAGCCTTGCAACTACGCATGGTACAGATCGGCGATACCTTCAGCCGTTTCAACCGGGTGGTACGCGACACGGCCAAGGAACTCGGCAAGGAAGTCGAACTGGCCATCAGCGGAGGCGATACCGAGCTCGATAAATCGGTGGTCGAGAAGATCGGTGACCCCCTGATGCATCTGGTACGCAATGCCATCGATCACGGCGTCGAAACCACGACTGCGCGGATTGCCAAAGGCAAGCAAGCCGCCGGACGAGTTGAACTCAAGGCCCATCACGACTCGGGCAACATCGTCATCGAAATCTCCGACGACGGCAATGGATTGTCGCGCGACAGGATACGCGTCAAAGCCATCGAGCGCGGCCTCATCTCCGCAACTCAGGTCCTCAGCGATCAGGAACTCTACAACCTGATCTTCGAACCGGGGTTTTCCACGGCTGAGAAGGTGACCAACCTGTCCGGGCGGGGCGTCGGCATGGACGTCGTCCGCCGCAACATCCAGGCACTGCGCGGCTCGGTGGAGGTTGAGTCGACCGAGGGCGTCGGCTCCCGCTTCGTCATCCGCCTGCCGCTGACGCTGGCGATCATCGACGGCTTCCTTGTCGGCGTGGACAAATCCGCTTACGTCATTCCTCTCGACATGGTGGTCGAATGCATGGAGCTGCAGCAAGCCAACGTAGACCGCAACTACCTCAACCTGCGCGGCGAAGTACTGCCCTTCGTGCGGCTACGTGAGCTTTTCGGGGTCCCGGGGGAACACCCAGAACGGGAGAATGTGGTCGTCGTCAAGTCCGGCAGCCAAAAGGCCGGCATCGTCGTTGATGTGCTGCACGGCGAGTTCCAGACCGTCATCAAGCCGCTTGGTGGGCTGTTCCGCCACCTGCGCGGGATTGGTGGTTCAACCATATTGGGTAGCGGTGACGTCGCCCTGATTCTTGATGTACAAGCGCTGGCTGATATCGCTGCCGGTAACGAAGTACGCACCCTAGTCGGTCCCAGACTAAACCCTAGTCACTAAAAAGTACCCGCAAGCTCAGTCCAGACCCCATTCCATCGTCACAGTGAGGAAATCATCATGCTCAAAAATCTAAAAATAGGTACCCGTCTGACCGCGGCCTTCGCCATCGTCCTGATCTTGATGATCCTCATTGCCGGGATTTCACTGACAAACATGGCGAGCATCAACAACCGCCTGCAGACAATCGTCAATGAGAGTTTCGTCAAGGTATCAATCACCAACAAAATTGCCATCGACGCCACCCGTATTGCCATCTCCCTGCGCAACATCATGCTCTCCAATAATAAGGAAGATCAGAAGCAGCAAAAGGAGCTCATCCTGTCCACCCAAAAGAGCATTAGCGACAACGTCGAAAAGCTAGAAAAAATGATCGTCCAACCCAAGGGCAAGGAACTTTTCAAGAACACCCTAGAATCCAGGCAAAAATATATCGACGGAACGAAACATCTGATCGGCCTGATGGAGGATGGCAGCAGCGAGGACGCACGCGCCTATCTTAGCAATGGACTGCGCCCGATCCTTAAAGCCTATCAAGCCGACCTAACCATCCTCACCAACAACCAGGAAGAGCAAGTGAAACAGGGCGGCGAAGAGGCACAGCACATTTATGACAGTTCGAGCAATCAACTACTTGTACTGACACTTCTCACCACGCTGATCTCCATCGGCCTCGCCTGGTGGATCACCCGAAGCATCACGAAACCGCTCAACGAAGCCGTGACGATCGCTGACGCACTGGCACAAGGCGATCTAACGATCAAGGTCGTGGCGGATTCCAAGGATGAAACCGGCCAACTGAAACAATCGATGGGCAATATGGTGGGGCGCCTGTCACAGATCATCAGTGAGGTAAATACGGCATCCGAGGCACTCAACAATGCGGCGGGCCAAGTCTCCCAGACAGCTCAGTCTCTCTCGCAATCCTCCTCCGAACAGGCTGCCAGCGTCGAGGAAACCAGCGCCAGCATTGAGCAGATGACCGCTTCAATCAACCAGAACACTGAAAACGCCAAGATCACCGACAAGATGGCCAGCAAGTCCGCCATAGAGGCCGCCGAAGGCGGTGCCGCCGTCAAGGATACCGTCGAGGCCATGACCCAAATTGCCGGCAAGATTGGCATCATCGACGACATCGCCTACCAGACCAACCTTCTCGCCCTCAATGCCGCTATCGAGGCTGCCCGTGCCGGCGAACATGGCAAGGGCTTCGCCGTGGTCGCCGCCGAGGTCCGCAAGCTCGCCGAACGTTCACAGGTCGCCGCACAGGAAATTGGCCAGCTCGCTTCTTCCTCAGTCAAGATGGCCGAAAAGGCTGGCAAGTTCCTTGATGAAATGGTGCCCTCGATCCGTAAGACATCCGATCTTGTCCAGGAAATCGCTGCCGCCTCACAAGAGCAGTCCTCCGGTGTCGGCCAGATCAATAGCGCCGTAGGTCAGCTCAACCAGGCAACCCAGCAGAATGCCTCCGCCTCCGAGGAACTTGCCGCCACGGCGGAAGAGATGGGCGGGCAGGCCGGTCAGCTCACCGATCTGATGTCCTTCTTCAAAATCGACCTGCAGGGCGGTGAATCGAAGACCTCCAGCTCGACCGCACGCAATGCAAGCCCCGCCGCCGCGCGCAATGCAGGCGCACGTCCCACCAAGGTTGCGTCAGCTTCGGCCGGCGATCAGGGCTTCGAGCGCTTCTGAACCGGGAGACCATCATGGGAAACCTAGTCCAAACCCAGGCGGCTACCACCGCGGCCGCCACCATCGCCGCCCGACAACTCGCCGCAGCCGGCGAAGCGCATCAATACCTGACCTTCGCACTGGCTGGTGAGATGTTTGCTGTAGGCATCCTCAACGTCAAGGAAATTATCGAGTACGGCAGTCTCACCGAGATTCCGATGATGCCGGCCTTCATTCGTGGCGTGATCAACCTGCGCGGTGCTGTCGTGCCGGTCATCGATCTTGCCGCCCGCTTCGACGGCAAAGCTTCCAGTGTGCAGCGCCGCACCTGCATCGTTATCGTCGAAGTACTGCAGGAGGAAGGCAAGCACGACATTGGCATCATGGTCGATGCTGTTTCCGAAGTGCTGGAAATTCCGGGTACCGAGATCGAGCCACCGCCGACCTTCGGTGCCAAAATCCGCGCTGATTTCATCGCCGGCATGGGCAAAGTCAATCACAAGTTCGTCATCATCCTCGACATCATGCGCGTCCTCTCCGTCGAGGAAATGGCCGCCGTAACCAGCATTGGCGCGAGCGCGACGCAGGGAAAGGACGCCACAGAAGCTGTCGCTTAGTATCCACGTAATATCCACGCAAGACGCGAGGGAAGCCGCGCCTGAGAACGGCGCGGCAGAATCCGCTCAGCAGCTAACGCGGAAACGCCTCCAAATGGCTTAGTATTGTCTCCTCTATTACGACCTCAGCTCAAAGCGCACGCTACATGACCGATACCGGGAAAATCACCCAGGCCGAGTTTCAACAGTTTCAGCGCCTGATCTACAAGATCGCCGGAATCAGCTTGTCCGACGCAAAGCAGGTACTGCTCGTCGGTCGGCTCGGGCGCCGTCTTCGTCACTACAACTTCAGTTCCTACACGGAGTATTACAAGTTCGTCTCCAGCGGGCGCGAAGAAGCCGAGCTCCAGCTCATGGTGGACCTGCTCACCACTAATGAAACCTACTTCTTCCGCGAAATAAAGCATTTTGATTTTCTCGCCAAGACGATCCTCCCACAGCACCCGGCCGGCCGCGCATTCGATGTCTGGAGTGCAGCCAGTTCGACGGGTGAGGAAATCTATACCATCGCGATGGTGCTGGCGGACACACTCGGCCTCAAGGCGCAATGGACGGTCACTGGTTCGGATATCAACAAATCGGTCCTCAGCGTCGCCGAACGCGGCACGTACTGGCTCGACCGGACGCGCGGCCTGCCGCCCGAATATCTCCGCAAATATTGTCTGAAGGGCGTCAAGGAAAACGAGGGCAGCTTCATCATCACGCCGGAACTACGTCACCACACGCGCTTCATGCAAGTGAATCTCAACAATGCCTTACCTACCATGGGAAAATTTCACGTAATTTTCCTGCGCAATGTGATGATCTATTTCGACAACGACACCAAGCGCAAGGTCGTTGAACGGCTCGCCCGCCAGCTGCATCCGGGCGGTTACCTGATCATTGGCCACTCAGAAAGCCTCAACGGCCTCACCGATTGCGTCAAACCAGTAAAGCCAACCATCTATCAGCTGCAGCAGTGAGGCGCAAATCCTGCGTAACAGTCTCCTTCTGCCCCCTCGGCTTCGAGTCCTTGAGATGTTAAATCAGGCCATCGCAAGTTGGTCTTCGAGCGCCACAAAGACGAATTGCTACTTTACTTTGCTGGCCTGAATACGGCACCGTGCGGAGACGCGTGAAATGAGCACGAAAATCAAGGTCATGATCGTCGACGACTCCGCGGTCGTGCGCCAGGCCATACGCGAAATCCTCGAACGCGAGCCAGACATGGAGGTCATCGGCGCCGCCGCAGATCCACTGTTCGCTCTCGACAAGATGCGCGCCAACTGGCCAGACGTGATTACGCTCGACATTGAAATGCCGCGTATGGACGGCCTCACCTTCCTGCGCAAGATCATGAGCGAGCATCCCACTCCTGTGGTCATCTGCTCGTCGCTGGCCGAAAAAGGCGCGGAAACCACGATGGAAGCGCTCGCTGCCGGTGCCGTCAGCATCATCACCAAACCGAAAATGGGTGTCAAACAGTTCCTTCAGGACGCATCAAACGACCTGGTTTCAGCGGTACGTGCAGCAGCACGCACGAACCGTCGCGCACTCGGGGCCGCTCTGAAAACGCACGCCGCACCACCGCCGAAACTCTCGGCCGACGCCATGCTTGCCGCACAGGCCGCCTCATCGACGGCGATGTCAAAGACCACCGAAGGTATCGTCGCCATCGGCACCTCGACGGGTGGCACCCAGGCGCTTGAAGCCGTCCTCCGAACATTGCCGGCTGTCTGCCCCGGGATCGTTGTCGTCCAGCATATGCCCGAGAAGTTCACCGGCATGTTCGCAGCCCGACTCAACTCAGTCTGCCAGGTTGAAGTCCGCGAAGCCTGCAACGGCGACCGCGTCATTCCCGGTCGTGCCCTGATCGCCCCGGGTGGGCGTCACATGATGTTGAGGCGCAGCGGTGCCCAGTACATCGTCGAAATCGCCGATGGCCCTCTCGTCAACCGCCACAAGCCTTCAGTCGATGTGCTGTTCCGTTCGGTCGCTCAGGTTGCCGGCAAGAATGCGCTCGGCATCATCATGACCGGCATGGGTGATGACGGTGCACGAGGACTCTACGAGATGCACGAAGCCGGTGCCAAAACCGTCGCCCAAGATGAGGCAAGCAGCGTCGTTTATGGCATGCCCAAAGAAGCTGTGCGCCTCGGCGGCGTCGACAAGAGCGTGCCGCTGGATTTGATCGCCCGCGAAATCATGGCATTCAAATAATCCGACACGACACGCACCAACGCTCCACCCCTCCACATCTCATGACCACTACCCTCGAACTATCGAGCAAGGAAGTCGAGCGCGCTGCCCGCAGCATTCATCCGGGCGAATGGGCCGTCGAGCAGCGCCAGCCCATCGCCACGCTCCTCGGCTCCTGCGTTGCCGTCTGTCTCTACGACCCGAGGCTGCATATTGGTGGCATGAATCATTTCATGCTGCCGACCAGCAACCCGAATCCAAACAGCCAGCAAGACGATTTGCTACGCGGCGACTATGCGATGGAGGTACTGGTCAATGCCATGCTTGCCAAGGGTGCAAGCAAGAGTCGCATGATCGCCAAGGCCTTTGGTGGGGGGAACATCATCGCCTCGATCCGCATGTCAATCGGCGAACGCAACGCAGAGTTCGCCAGCGAATGGCTGGCGCGCGAAGGGATCGCCCTGCACGCTTCTGATTTCGGTGGTCCATGGTCGCGCAAGGTACTTTTCGCGCCGGACAGCGGCGTAGCCTGGTGCAGGCGCATGCTCGGAAGCATGGCGGATGTCAGCGAAGTCGCCCGCAAGGAAGCCGACTACGCCCGCCGCCTCGTCAAGCCACCGGCTAATATCGGCAAGAAAATTGAGCTATTCTGAATGTCATTGATGCCGCGTGTATCATCTCAATTCAGCCAAACTGGAACAAGAGCCCCCGACATGAAACTGGACATGCGCAATATCTACCGCTTCGAAGCCCTCGAAGCCAAAACAGGCGAACAATTACCATCAGGTAGCGGTGTTTTCTACGAGTGCAGGGAATGCAGTGTAGTCGTGAGTTCCGTACCCTACATCCTCGTCAAGTGCGAATGCGGCAATCTCGAAGGAAAGGGCGGCACGCTGACCGTCAAGGATGCCAGTATGGTCACGCCCATGAGGGGTATCCTGAAATAGGTCGGCGTCTGCGACTGCCTGTACTATT
>CAZAOQ010000111.1:0-10048 GCA_964486795.1 uncultured Rhodocyclaceae bacterium | reverse complement strand
TCGGCCACATCCTCGGGCTGGCCAAGGCGCTTCATGGCGGCCAGACTGGCGCCGATCTTGCGCAACATGTCCGGATCACCGCCGAGCAGCATGGGCGTGTCGGTCATGCCGGGTGAAACGATGTTGACCGTAATTCCACGCGGCGCAAGCTCGCGGGCAAGCACCTTGGCGAAGGCTTCCAGCGCCGCCTTGCTGCCGGCGTAAATCGCCATGCCTTCATTGTTGGCAACGGTGATGCCACTTGAGATATTGACGATGCGCCCGTTGTCCTCGATACAGCGCGCCGCCTCGCGGCACATCATGAACGTGCCGCGCGCATTGGTGGCAAAGATGCGGTCATAGACTTCCATGCTGACATCTCGGAACGGCTTCATGTGGCCGATGCCGGCATTGTTGATGACCACATCGACGCGGCCGTAGCGCTGTCGCACCGCAGCGAACAGCGCCTGTACATCTGCTTCGCTGGCGATGTCGGCGCGCTGGGCGAAGGCGATGCCGCCGCCGGCCTCGATGGTGGCGACAGTCTGCGCCGCGCCCTCGGCCGAGCGCGAATAAGCAACGACGACGCGCAGCCCGTCACGCGCCAGACGCAGGCAGATCGCACGGCCGATGCCGGTGCCACCACCACTGACAATGGCCACACGATCAGTTTGCGGAATGATTTCACGGTCTTCGCTCATCACGGCTCCATTCGGAATTGAGGGGGTTTGCGGCTCAGGTAAGATGCTAAGGATGATGGCCAGAAACGCCCGCGTCATCGACAGTCCAGCCATCACAGCCACGCATGCCAAGGAGACGATTATGAGCCTAAATGGAATTCCGCAAACCCGTACGCGGGTTGCCATTCTCACTGCCAGCTATCAGGTCAAGGGTTACGTTGAACTAATGGCCGGCTCACGGATTACCGACCTGATGAACGGCGCCAAGGATTTCGTCGCCGTCACCGATGCCGAGGTCTATGAAGTCGGCAACAGCGCACGTCACGTCTTCAGCGTTCCCTTCCTCAACGTCTGCCGCACGCACGTCCAGATCATCGCACCGATCTGAGCAACCCGCCGCTCCACCGCACCACGCCTTGTTCTCCGCAGGCATGCCTCGAAGAATGGCGTCAATACTGGCTTTCAGGGCAGGTCAGATACGAGGCGGATTAAATTGGGCAACCTATAATCACATTCCAGCCCCACGATTAAAAGCGAAGGAACGACGCGCATGAGCAAGCACAGGAACGCGGATTCCTACCGCAAATCCGACGACAGCGTCGCTGTCGCCTTCCCCGGGCCGACGGACAGCACCGAGCTATTACACGAGAAGCGCCGCGCCGGCACCGCCTTGCGCCGCATCATCGATGGCGTGATCATGAAGCACCCGGAAGCGGCAGAGATGAGCACGCTCGCCGAGCGGCTCGAGGCGATCGCCGCCTCACTGGAGACCCTACCGGAAAAGCCGACACGCACCAGCTTCGGGCATCGTATGAACTCCGCAGATGTGCGCGATTTTCTCGAATTCAGCCCACTCACCGGGCACTCCAATCCGATCGCACCACCACTCGAAATCTGGGTCGAAGACGGACGTGCGCGCGGCCGGGTAAACTTTGGTCGCGGTTTCGAAGGCGCACCAGGGGTCGTCCATGGCGGCCATATCGCGGCGATCTTCGACGAGCTGCTCGGCTTCGTTCAGGGCTTCTCGAAAAAGCCCGGCATGACCGGCACGCTGACCATCACCTATCGTGCGCCAGCGCCGCTACTCACCGAACTGACGCTCGAAGGCATTTATGAAGGGACTGAGGGCCGCAAAATCCGCACCAGCGGCAAGCTCTTCGCCGGCGACACGTTGCTCGCCGAGGCCACGGGCCTGTTTATTACCTTGACTGAAGAGCAGTACGCGACGGTCGCAGCGATGCAGGGCGCCAAGGGCTGACGCCCGGCATCGTTCCTTCAACGGGCTTTCAACGAACCTTCAACGGGTCTTCAACAATCGAAGGCCACCTGCAAAGCTGCGATCATGTAGCCCAAGTCCGCCACACCGGCACTCTCGCGCGCACTGTGCATGGCCCACATCGGCGAACCGACGTCGACGCCGGCAACTCCGAGCCGGGCGGCTATCATGGGGCCGATGGTGCTGCCGCAACCCAGGTCTGCACGATGTGCATACTGCTGAAAAGGCACACCGGCCTGCTCGCAGAAAGTCATGAAACGCGCCGACGTTTCGGCGTTCGTCGTGTAGCGCTGATTGACGTTGGTCTTGATGACGGGGCCACCGTTCATCGCCACCTTGTGACCTGGCTCGTAGGCTGCGGGGAAATTCGGGTTGTAGGCATGCGCCATGTCGGCACTGATGAAGAAACTGCGTGCCATGGCACGATGCCGGTCCTCTTCATCGATCCCCGCCTGCGCGGCAATACGCCCCAGCACATCGACGATAAAACTGCCACCTGCTCCTGTCGCGCTTTCGCTGCCGACCTCCTCGTGGTCGAAGAGCCCCACCACACAGGTCGCCGCCGGCGGGGCGATTGCCATTAACGCGGCCAGTGCAGCATGGGTTGAAGCGAGGTTATCGAGCTGGCGGCTGGCAATAAATTCTTCGTTCGCGCCCCACAGACTGCCCTTTTGTACATCATGGACAACCAATTCCCAGCTCAGCAAATCGCACGCCTCGGCATGCGCCGCAGTCGCCAGCAAGCCGCGCAGGCGTGCGTCTGCGGATGCCTCGTCGCTCGCGCCAAACAGGCCGAGCTGGCCCAGAAGCAGCGGCAGCTCGGTCTGTCTGTTGAGTTTGAGTCCCTGCTCATTCACATCACGATTCATGTGGATCGCCAGATTCGGCAAGCGTAGCAGTGGCCGCACGAAACGAATCAGGCGCGTCTCCGGTCCCGCCTTGGTGCGCACCACGACGCGCCCGGCGAGACTCAGATCGCGGTCAGTGAAGGTCGCCAGCAGCGGCCCGCCATACACCTCGACCGCAAGCCGCGCGAGGCCGTCACCCGCCAGAGCCGCCCGTGGCTTGAGGCGTAGCCCGGGTGAGTCGGTATGCGCGCCAACGATACGAAAACCCGCCTCCGCCAGTGGCTGACTACCAACGACAAAGGCGATCAGCGAAGCACCGCCACGCACCACGTAATAGCGCCCACCCGCCACCAACTGCCAACGCTCGGCCTCCTCCAGCCGGACAAAGCCTCGCGCCTGCAACTTCAGCTCAGCATTCGCCACGACGTGCCACGGACTCGGGCTGTCGTCGATGAACTCGATGAGTTCGAGAGCCGTATTACGGGCGGCGGTATTCACGCTGAAAAGACCGATCTTTACAAAATGCCTTGCGCCATCATGGCATCCGCCACTTTCACGAAGCCGGCGATGTTGGCGCCACTAACGTAATCCGTGTTGGTTCCCTTGTGGCCGAAGTGTTGGCAGGCATGATGAATATTGACCATGATGCTCTGCAGACGGGAGTCCACTTCACCGCGCACCCAGGATGTACGCATGCTGTTTTGCGCCATTTCAAGGCCGCTCACCGCCACACCACCGGCATTGGATGCCTTGCCCGGTGCGTAGAGAATTTTCGCTGCCTGGAACAGATGCACCGCAGACAGGGTCGACGGCATATTGGCGCCTTCAGCCACACAGAAGCAGCCATTGTCTATCAAGGTGCGTGCATCATGCTCATCAAGTTCGTTCTGCGTGGCGCACGGCAATGCGATATCACAGGGGAATTCCCAAGGCTTGACGTCAGCGATGAATTTCACACCGGCTTCCTTGGCAAATTCCTGAAGGCGACCACGACGCTCATTCTTCACGTCCATCAACAACTTCCATTGGTCTTCCGTGAAGCCGTCTGGATTGTGTGCGGTACCGCCGGAATCGGAGAACGTCACGATCTTCGCACCGTACTGCATGGCGCGCTCAGCGGTGTACTGGGCCACATTCCCCGAACCGGAGACAGCGATGCGCAAACCATCGAAGGTTTGATTGCGCGTTTTCAGCATCTCTTCCACAAAGTAGATGAGTCCGTAGCCCGTCGCTTCAGGACGGATCAAGCTGCCGCCGAAACTGATGCCCTTGCCGGTAAAAGTGCCGGTGACTTCGTTGCTCAGCTTACGGTACATGCCGTACATGAAGCCGACTTCACGCCCGCCGACGCCGATATCACCTGCTGGCACGTCGAGGTTCGGCCCGATGTGGCGGAACAACTCGGACATGAAGGCCTGGCAGAAACGCATGACCTCATTATCACTGCGGCCTTTCGGGTCGAAATCTGAGCCCCCTTTGCCACCACCCATGGGCAGGGTGGTCAACGCATTTTTGAACGTCTGTTCAAAAGCGAGGAATTTGAGGATGCTGAGATTGACCGAGGGATGAAAGCGCAAGCCGCCCTTATAGGGGCCGATGGCACTGTTCATCTGCACGCGGAAGCCACGATTGACGTGAACCTTGCCATTGTCATCAACCCACGAGACGCGGAACTGAATGACACGCTCGGGTTCCAGCAGGCGCTCCATGAGGCCATGGTGCTGATATTTCGGGTTCTTTTCAAGGAAGGGCCAGAGAGTCTCAAGGACCTCCTCCACTGCCTGATGAAATTCCAGTTCGCCCGGGTCGCGGGCACGGGTGCGGTTCAGAAGTTCGTTGAAGGTTGTTTGCATAAGGAGGTCTTCAAGAAGTGAGTGGTTAAGGAACGTCCTCAAGCATGGCGGCGCATCACATGTAACGTTCGAATTTTACCGGATTGACTTCGGTACACCGCATTTTTCATCGCAATATTCCTCGGTTGGATTCATCTGCTCATCACCCGGGACATGGCGACGACGGCTGGGCTTCATATTGAAATGCGGGTGCTCGAAACCGCTTGATCCCTCATGCCATCCTGGCGGGACGACATGATTTATATCTTGAGACCCGTGAACGCAATCAAGCTCGTTGGTCTGGCGGACTACTTTTCCGTTAGATCGACAGAGTCAAGCACCGCGCAGTCGCAGGGCGTTGCCGACTACGCTCACGGAAGAAAAGCTCATGGCTGCGGCAGCGATGATCGGCGAAAGTACCAGCCCAAAGGCCGGGTAGAGGATGCCGGCCGCGATCGGGACACCCAAGGCGTTGTATAGGAAAGCGAAGGCCAGGTTCTGACGCATATTGCCTACTGTCGCTGCTGAGAGGATCCGGGCACGGGCGATGCCCCTCAGATCACCCTTAACCAGTGTGACTTGGGCGCTGTTCATGGCGACGTCGGTACCGGTACCCATGGCGATCCCGACGTCTGCCCTGGCCAGGGCCGGGGCGTCGTTGATACCATCGCCGGCCATCGCCACGACGTGCCCTTCTTTCTGGAGACGCTCGACAAGCGCCAGTTTGTCGGCTGGCTTGACTTCGCCATGGACCTCGTCGATGCCCAATCGTTGCCCGATTGCGCGGGCGGTCGTTTCCCCATCTCCAGTGGCCATGATTACCCGCAGGCCGGCCCGACGCAGGATGGCCAGTGCCTCCGGCGTACTCTCCTTGACGGGATCCGAAACCGCTAGGAGGCCCAGCAGCTGGCCGTCAGCCGCTAGATGCATGACGCTGGCTCCACTCTGCCGCAGACCTTCTGCTTGTGCGGCAAGGGGCGACACGTCCACGCCGCCCTGTTTCATCAAGACGGTGTTACCGAGGGCGAGGCGGCGCCCACCCACGCTCCCATGTACGCCGATGCCACTCGAAGACTCGAAGCTCTCGGCCTTCTCCAGCGCCAATCCGCTGGCCCGCGCTGCTTGCACAATGGCGTTGGCCAAGGGGTGTTCGCTACCCCGATCGAGGCTGGCAGCCAGGCGCAGCACTTCCTTTTCGGAAAATCCCGGTACTGCGACTGCTCGCTCGAAGGTCGGGCGCCCCTCCGTCAGGGTGCCGGTCTTATCCACGATCAAAATATCGATTTCTCGCAAGCGCTCGATGGCAGCAGCATCGCGGAACAGTATCCCTTGCGTAGCAGCCTTGCCGGTGGCGACCATGATGGACATGGGTGTGGCCAAACCCAACGCGCAGGGGCAGGCAATGATGAGAACCGAGACGCCATTGATGAGGCCAAAGAGCCAACCCTGCTCGCCGCCAAAGATACCCCAGACCAAGAAACTCAGGAGGGCGATGCCGACTACGACGACCACAAAATAGCCAGCCACCACGTCGGCCAAACGCTGCATGGGCGCCTTGGAGCGCTGGGCCTGGGCGACCATCTGGACGATCTGGGCAAGGACGGTCTGAGCACCCACCTTTTCCGAACGGATGACCAGGCTGCCAGAAGTGTTCATGGTGGCGCCGATGACCTTGTCACCGGGCCGTTTGGTGACCGGCAGCGGCTCGCCGGTAAGCATCGATTCATCCACCGCACTGACGCCCTCCGTCACTTCGCCGTCGACCGGCACCTTCTCGCCAGGCCGCACGCGCAGGATATCTCCGACGTGCACATGAGTCAGCGGCACGTCCTCCTCGCCGCCGTCCGTGCGGATCCGCCGCGCGATCTTAGGGGCCAGCCCCAACAGCGATATGATTGCCGCCGAGGTTTTGGAACGGGCGCGTAGTTCCAGCATCTGTCCGAGTAGGGTAAGCGAGATGATGACGGCAGCCGCCTCAAAATACACGCCAATACGGCCGTGCGCCTCGAACGAGGTTGGGAACAGGCCGGGTACCAGAGCTGCCACGACGCTGTAAAGGAAAGCCGCGCCGGTGCCAATGCTGATCAGAGTCCACATGTTTGGGCTACGCCGAACAATGGATTGCCAGCCGCGCACGAAGAATGGGCCGCCTGCCCAGAGAACGACGGGAGCAGTCAGGAGCATCTCAGTCCAAGTGCGGACTGCCGGAGACAACCCTTCGATACGGTGACCAACCATAGCGATAAATACAATAATGACGGTCAGAGGCAAACTGGTCCAGAAACGATGTCGAAAATCCCGATACTCCGAATCGTCCTCTTTCTGATCCAGCGCCAGGAGGACCGGTTCGAGGGCCATCCCGCATTTGGGGCAGGTTCCCGGTCCGATCTGGCGAACCTCCGGGTGCATCGGGCATACGTATTCTGTTCCGTCCGGGTCAGTCTTCGCCGGCGATGGAGAGAGATAACGCTGCGGGTCGACATCGAACTTGCTTTTACACTTGGCACTGCAAAATCGGTAATGGACGCCATCAAGGTCCGAGGCATGCGGAGATTCGGCCTTCACGGTCATGCCGCAGACGGGGTCAATGTTTGTCATGGTGGGTCCTTTCGAATGCCAGTTGCATCGTTTCCCGACGGCGCTTCATGGCGACCATCTCTCTCATGAACGTCTCCTCGGCCAGGAACACGTCCACCGCTTCGGGAGCGAGCTGGCTACCGGCCCTGCAGACAATCTCTTCCTTGGCCGTGTCGAAGGGCAGTGCCTTGCGATCACTCCGATCGGAGGTCATGGCATCGAGCGTGTCGATGACGGCAAAGAGTTTGGTCTCTTAAGGAATGGCGTCACCACGGCGGGCGAGTACGAGCGTATGACAGGCTGCCCGCCGTTTCGTGGACTTCGCCATGATCGTATCGCTGATGTGACGGGTGCTGGGCCGTCAGGGCTTGCCGCTTGCCGGCATTCCGGCAGGTTCTTTGGAACCACTTCGACTTTCCATCATATCCAAGCGTTTTTCCATGTGCTGCATACGTTCCTGCATATCACCCATCTGGCCGCCGGAGCCCATCATCACGCCGGCACCACCCTGACCCATCATTCCCTTGCCCATCGTCCCATCGCTCATCATGGGGCAGCCCATCATGCCGGCTTGCATGCCACGGACCATCTGCATACTCTCCTGCATGGTCTGCATGTGCTCCGCCATGGCCTTTTGCCGCTCCTCAGCGGTCTTGGCCTTGGCGATGCGGTCGAGTTGCACTTGCATCTTCTTGACGTTGTTTTGCATGGCCTTGACCGTCTGCTCAGCCGGTTTTGCCGACGGCTGGGCGGTCGGAGTCTTTTCCGGATGGTGGGCATCGTCGGCAACGGCCGGAAGGATAGTGACTAGGGAAACGGTGGTCGCCAAAGCAGCCAGCATCGAGGTATTCAGTTTCATGGTCTATCTCCTTGACTCAGGTTAATGGTCCGGCCGGTAAACAACCGAGCGGGGGTTGTAAAAAAAATGATGACAACAGTATGACTCTACTGACCTTACCGACAGATGAGCGGAACATTACATGTCTGTCAGCTTGTCGGCTCGACGACCAAAGTCGGCAACGCTTCCCGTGGCAATCCTTCTAGCCCGCGTTTGAGGCGCCACTGCTTGACTATCGCATAAATTGCGGGGATGACTCCGAGGGTGAGCACGGCAGAAGACACCATCCCCCCGACCATCGGCGCCGCAATGCGGCTCATCACTTCCGAGCCAGTGCCGCTCGACCACATAATGGGCAGCAGACCGGCCATGATCGCCACCACCGTCATCATCTTGGGCCGCACTCGGTCGACGGCGCCTTTCATGATCGCTAGGTAAAGGTCAGCGGCGGTTGGCGTTCGGTTCTCGTTGAAGCAGCTCGTCTTGATCTCCTCCCAAGCCTGATCTAAGTAGATCAGCATGACGACGCCGGTTTCGGCCGCTACTCCGGCAAGCGCAATGAAGCCCACTGCCACCGCGACGCTCATGTTGTAGTCCAGCCACCACATCAGCCAGATGCCGCCGACTAGGGCGAAAGGTACCGAGAGCATCACGATGACGGTTTCGGTCACACGCCGGAAGTTGAGGTAAAGGAGCACGAAAATGATGATGAGCGTCAGCGGGACAACCACAGCCAGCTTGGATTTTGCGCGCTCCATGTACTCGAACTGGCCACTCCAGGTAGCTTAGTAGCCGGGTGGGAAGTTGACCCGGCTGGCCACCGCTTTTTGGGCATCCTTGACGTAGGAACCGATATCACGGTCGCGGATGTCAACATAAACATAGGCGGCAAGCAGCGCGTTTTCTGTCTTGATACCCGGTGCCCCGTTGTGGATGCGGATGTCGGCCAATTGCCCAAGGGGAATCATACCGTTGGCGGTGGGCACTAAGACCTCGCTGGCGATACGCTGGGGGTCGTCGCGCAATTCGCGCGGGTAACGCACGCTGACCGGATAACGTTCCAGACCCTCGACCGCAGTGGTCACTGTCTCACCGCCCAAGGCAGTCGCGACAACGCGCAGGAAGTCACCTACGGTCACACCGTAGCGGGCGAGTTGCTCACGCTTGGGCACTAGATCAAGATAGTAGCCACCGGTCACTCTTTCGGCATAGGCACTGGTTGTGCCAGGTACCGTCCTGACAGCGGCTTCGATCTCCTTGGCCACCTTCTCGATTACCGTCAGATCCTTGCCAAAAACCTTGACTCCAACCGGTGTGCGGATGCCCGTAGACAACATGTCGATGCGCGCCTTGATGGGCATGGTCCAGGAATTAGCGACCCCCGGGAATTTCAGCGCCGCGTCCATCTCGGCGATCAGCTTGTCCACGGTCAGACCGGGACGCCACTGTTTCTCAGGCTTGAGATTGACCACCGTTTCGAACATCTCGAGCGGGGCCGGGTCGGTGGCGGTGTCTGCACGGCCGGCTTTACCGTAGACCGATTCCACCTCGGGGAAGGTTTTGATGATGCGGTTGGTGGTGGCAAGCAGTTGCGCGGCTTCCGTCACCGACATGCCGGGCAGCGAGGCCGGCATGTAGAGGATCGAGCCCTCGTTCAGGGGCGGCATGAATTCCGAACCGATGCGGCTGGCTGGATACAGTGTCACCACCATAGCCAGTAGAGCCGCGGCCAGCGTCAGTCCCTTGTGCTCCATGACAAAGTGAATAATCGGTCGGTAGGACCAAATGAGGAAACGGTTCACCGGGTTCTTTGCCTCCGGTACGCTGCGGCCGCGGATGAACAACAGCATCAGCACCGGCACCAGGGTCACCGAGAGCAGAGCGGCACCCGCCATGGAAAAGGTCTTAGTGAAGGCAAGCGGGCTGAACAACCGACCCTCCTGGCCTTCGAGGGTGAACACCGGCAGGAAGGAGACGGTGATGATGAGCAGCGAGAAGAACAGCTCCGGGCCGACCTC
>CAZAOQ010000110.1:0-10080 GCA_964486795.1 uncultured Rhodocyclaceae bacterium | reverse complement strand
GCCTTGATGTAGCACCACAACTGGTGCATGTATAGGCGACCAGTCAGACATCGAACGCCACCAACTTGTAACCCCCAATCCTTGCTGCGGGCTGGACGTCCTTGACTGTATCGCAAACGAGATACATAATTTCGAAAATGGAGGATCAAATCATGGCCCATTCCACGATGCTGCACGTCCGGGTGGACGACGAAATCAAGACACAAGCCAGTGAGGCACTGGCAGCCATGGGGCTGTCTGTGTCGGATGCCGTGCGCATCCTGCTCAAGCGCGTGGTGAACGACCAAGCTTTTCCGCTGGAGTTGAAGGTGCCCAACGCCCAGACCCGTGCGGCGATGGAAGAAGCTCGGGCAATAACGAGTGCGCGTGCCGCCCGTTTTGACTCTGCCGACGCCCTGATTGATGACCTCGAAAAAGCCCGCCAGCAGTAAGCGGGCCGTACCGCCCAGAGCGTGCGATTACACCAAAGCTTTCCTCAAAGACTGGGAACGCCTCTCTCGCTCTGGCCGCTACGATCTGAAGCGGTTGAAGGCGGCGATGCTGCTGCTTATTGCCAACGATGCGCCGCTAGGCCCCGAATGGCTTGACCATCCGCTCAAGGTTGACTGGGCCGACCACCGCGAATGTCATATCGGCGGCGATTTCCTGCTGATCTACTGGCTGGATGGCAACACCATCATCTTTGTGCGGGCGGGCACGCATTCTGAATTGTTCGAGGAATGAGTCGTGAATATTGAATCACTCCCCACATTCACCCCACCGGCCCGTCAGCGGTGGGAATCCATCCCGGCGGACATTCGTTAGCAGCCTGCTGGCCAATGTCTGGTATGGAGATTGCCGCCACGAGGTGACGATCACCAACTTCAGCGGAACGATCAAGTGCGGGGACTTGCTGCTGGTTGGCAAATGTGCCGAATGCCAAGGTGATTTGGCACGAGTGATCGAGGGCGCGTACCCCGGTCACTCGTCAAACTCCGCCACCACCGCCCGCTGCACCACTCAATCGGTTGGCAGTGGATTCCGCTGGAACCACAGCAGGCTCATGCAACGTGGTTGCCGCCCGGCCAAAATGGTCTGAATGACGGCGGGCTCCAGCAGGGTCAGCCGCAACAGTTCGTTGACCGTGGAGTGGTGCAGACCTTCGCGCTGGGCAATTTCGCTGCCACTGCCGAGCACGCCGTCGTCGAGTAATTGCTACCAGTAGAACGCCCGTTTCAGCGCCACCAGCAGAGGGTGGTCGTGCTGGATGGCAACCCTCCCGGTAAATCGACTTGTCCATCGGGCCGCACGACCACCTTGCTGGCATCGCGTTTTCGCGATCTTCAGCGGGATGAAGGTGGGTAGCTTCACCTGCCCGCCATCCCGGTGTTCGCGGGCAACTGCTGCACCCAAGGTCTGCACCTTTGGTTTCATGCCTCCACCTTTTGTTGTGCCGATGGTTCCGGCTAGCAGTTCTCCGGCCAGCTCCTGCCAGCCCTGATCACGCCAGATGATTTCCAGCGCGCTGTCGGCAATCACCATCCGCTCGATCAGCAGTTGCGCCAATCGAAACTGTTCGACCGGAAACAACTCGCGCCACAGGCTGGCGAGGTTGCGCATGGTCAGTACGACTTGTGTTGCAGAAAAATCGGCTAGGCGGGTTTGACGAAATGCATCTGCGGTAGAAAGCATTCTGGCGCCCGTGAATGATGGTCTGAATCTGGTCTAATGTGACCATGCGTTTGTCAATTCTATGCTTCGCCGCCGGTGTCTGGCTGCTGCAGTGGCAGCCTTTCCTGCCTTATACGTCGGATCTGGCCCTGCTCGCAATGGCGAGCGTGATCTTGATAGTCGGTGCAGGCTACTTAACAGGTGCGGTAGGTGTGAGGCTGCGCTTTCTGGTGCCAGTCGGTGCATTTTTGCTGGGTTTCTGCTGGGCGGGTGGCATGGCTCAATGGCGCCTCGCGGATGCTTTGGCCGAGAGCGACGAAGGACGTGACATAGCGGTTGTCGGCATTGTCGCGGGTCTGCCGCAGGCTTTCGAGAATGGGCTTCGCTTCGAGTTTCGTGTCGAGGCGTTGCCCGATGGTGGTGCGGAAGCAAGCCGGATTCCAGAACATCTTTCGCTGGCATGGTATCGCGGTTGGCGACGTGATCTTGATGTTGCTGATATTGACAAGCTCACCAAGAATGAGGCTGCCGCAGGGTCGCATGACGTGCCGCAGCTTCATGTCGGCGAGCGATGGCGTTTGACGGTGCGGCTGAAACGGCCGCACGGGAATGTCAATCCACACGGCTTTGATTACGAAGCGTGGCTGCTCGCGACGGGCGTTCGGGCGACGGGCTATGTACGGTCGGTGCCAGATAATCTGCGCCTCACCGACTTCGTCACGACGCCGCGCACCGTGGTGGAGCGAGCACGGGAGAGTATCCGCGAACGCTTCGAACGTCGCCTTGCTGGACGGCCATATTCCGGCATCCTGATAGCACTGGTGATAGGTGATCAGCGGGCGATCAACACTTCCCAGTGGCGGCAGTTCAGCCGCACCGGCATTACGCATCTGATGAGTATTTCTGGTCTGCACGTGACGATGCTCGCCAGCCTTGCCTATGCTTTCGTCAACTGGTTGTGGCGGCGCCATCCGGCATTAATGCTGCATCTACCTGCCCAGCGTGCGGCGGTGGTCGGCGGGCTTCTGGCAGCTCTTGTGTATTGCCTGGTCGCCGGTTTTGCCGTGCCAGCGCAGCGCACGCTCTACATGCTGGCTGTCGTAGCTATGGCACTGTGGAGCCGACGCACGATTTCAGTCAGTCGGGTGCTGGCGTTTGCGTTGCTGGCGGTCCTGTTGCTTGATCCCTGGGCGGTTCTGGCTGCTGGGTTCTGGCTGTCATTCGGCGCAGTTGCTGTGCTCTTTCTGGCGGGCAGTGGGCGACTCGGCAAGACACATCTGCTGGGTGAGTGGGGGCGCACCCAATGGGCAGTCACGCTCGGTTCTATGCCGGTTCTGTTGCTAATGTTTCAGCAGTTTTCGCTGGTATCGCCTCTTGCTAATGCAATTGCGATCCCTGTGGTGAGTTTTGTCATCACGCCGCTGGCGCTGGCTGCTGTTTTGCCACCATTCAGTTTTCTGCTGGAGCCCGCATATTGGGTTACGGAATGGTTGATGCATGGTATCGGCTGGCTGGCAGAACTTCCCTGGGCTGTCTGGCAGCAGCATGAGCCACCGCTTTGGGCGTGGCTGGGTGCACTGGCCGGATGTGTATGGCTACTGTTGCCGCGCGGTTTTCCGGCACGCTGGCTGGGCCTCATCGCGCTGCTGCCATTGTGGCTGGCAAGCCCCGAGCGGCCTATGCCCGGCAGCGCGCGACTTGTGGTGCTGGATGTCGGGCAGGGGCTCGCGATTCACATCCAGACCGCCACGCACGATCTTTTGTATGACACCGGGCCGATCTACACGACTGAGGCCAACGGCGGTAATCGCGTCATCCTGCCTTATTTGCGAGCTAGCGGCGTGCCGCGACTCGATGGCCTTGTCGTCACGCATCAAGACACTGATCACTCGGGTGGCGTTGAGTCTGTGCTTGATGAAGTGCCGGTCGGTTGGTTGATGAGCTCCCTGGACTTTGAGCATCCACTGTCTGCCTTACCTGTTAAATCGTTACCGTGTTACGCCGGATTGGAGTGGGCCTGGGATGGAGTGCGCTTCAGCGTGCTGCATCCGGTGGCGACCCAACTACGCGAGCCGGAGCGCAAGACGAACAATATGAGTTGCGTGATCATGGTCGAGACGATGCGCGGACGCATGCTGCTGACTTCGGATATTGAAGCGCTTTCCGAACAAGCGCTGCTCGCGCGCGAAGGAGCACGCTTGCATGCGGATGTGTTGTTGGCGCCGCATCACGGGAGCAGGACTTCGTCGACGCAGGCGTTCATCCGTGAGGTGGGCGCGACGACGGTGATATTTCCAGTTGGCTATCGAAATCACTTCGGTCATCCACGTACGGATGTTGTTGAGCGTTACCGCGTGACAGGGGCTGCGCTAAGGCGCACTGACTTTGAAGGCGCTTTGACCGTTGCCCTTGAAGGGACTAATGGATCTCAAGAAGTGGGTAACGCCGTAACGGTATCTGGCGCGCGCGCTGAACGCTGGCGTTACTGGTACGGACGCTGAACCGATTGATCAGTAGTTCGCAAGGAAGCGTTCGAGCGCTTCGGCGAGAGCGGAGATCTGGCTTTCCTCGAGAAAGACGATGAGGTGACATGCGAAGCCACGCTTTTCCAGGCCAAAGTTGACTTCGACCAGCAGCGCGTTATCCCACGGCAGATCTTCGGCACGCAGCAGGTCATTGATGGCGATGTTTTCGGCAAACAGGGAGGGCGCGGTGAAGCTGATCTCCGATTGCATCTGTTCGGCAATACCGCGAAGACATGCGCCGACGAGAATGTTGCCGAGGTCGAGAAGAATCTCGGCTTCCTCGGAACCATTAATGGTGCCATCGTAGCCCATCAGGTCGGCGAGGTCGGCACGGCGCATTGCGTCGAAGATGACCAGAGATTCGCCACTCATGAGACTGCGGAAGGACTGGCGTACAGCAGTAACGTTGCTGTCCCCGACGGTTCGACGCAGCGCATCGGCTGTGTCTTCGGGGCGTATCGCGATGATGCGGGGAATCGAAAGTTCGACGAAATGATTGAGCACTTCGGCGATCGATGCGCCGGCTTGCCCCATGCCAATATTGACGATTTCCTGGAGCGCCTCTCCTTGGCTTTCAGTCAGCATGGGTCAACTCTCAGTGCTCACGATGCCGTGTTGCTTCAATATTGCGTCGACTTTTGCAGCGTCGACGGGCTTTTTGATAAACGCCAAGGCGCCGGCAGCCATGACACGGTCTTTGGCGCGTGGCTGGATATCGGCAGACACGACGATGGCCGGACACTTGATCGCTTCGGTGCGCAGCGCGTCGAGGACCTGATAGCCATCCATTTCCGGCATTGTCAGGTCAAGAAACATGATGTCGTAGCGTGCGGCGCGACAGGCTTCCATAGCTTCGACGCCGCTGCAGACTTCCTTGACGACCATATCCCACTCGGGACGCAGCGTCTTGATCAACATCTTTCGCGCCAACGGCGAATCGTCGACGACCAGGGCGGCAAGGGGCATATGGATATCTCTATGAGGCGGGGGAAATGGCGGGACTTTATCCCGTTCGCTATTTTAGCAGGAACTTGACCCAAGCTGACCCCAAGCGACTGATCCGCCGCGTTTTGATTTGGCGCAGAAGCTTCAGCGCGCCTCGTCGATGATCTTCTTCATTGTCATCTCAACCTCGTTGGCGATTGTCCGCAGAGCGGGGTCGTCGGACAGGTCAGAAAGAATGTTGTTCGGGGTAATCATGCCGATCCGGATCGTACCTTGTTCGGAATACACCGAAATGCGGCAGGGCAGGGCCATGTTGAGGCGTATGTCGATATCGAGCACTTTTTTGGCCTGCATGGGATTGCAGACTTCGAAAACCCGGCACTCTGAGGTGAATTCGATTCCCTTGCCTCGCAGGGTATTCCCGATGTCGTGAATGTGAAGGATGCCAAAGTTGTTCTGCTTGACGGCGCTATCGAGGCCAGCAGCGGCCTGTTCGAAGGTTTTTTGTGTTTCGACAATGTAGTACATGATGCGGCTCCTGGTAAATTAGAAAACACGAATATAGCTGGGTCACCTTTCTATCGCAAGGCGACGGAAAGACTGTGGCGAAAATATTTTTCGCAGATTTGATACAAGTCAATCGAGAAACGTTCTCATTTGCTACAATGCGCTTATGGAAACAAATAAATCACTTATTCGTCAGAGTCTCAGTGACCTTATGCCGGGGCAGGATGCCGTTATTGATTGTGTGCATGCCGACGAGGCTTTGCATCAGCGCCTTGCTGCACTGGGTTTTCGCATCGGGCGTAGCGTAAAACTGTTGCGGCGCGGCATCTGGTCGGGGCCTTTGCATGTGCGGCTTGGTGCGACCGATGTGATGCTGCGTCAGACTGAGGCCTGCCGGATTTCGATCTTTTGTACTGTTTCTGATCGGGCGCCGTGAAGCGCATTGCTCTGCTGGGCATGCCCAACACGGGCAAGTCGACGCTGTTCAACCGACTGACGGGCTCTTCCGCACGCGTCGCCAACTGGGCGGGTGTGACTGTCGATCTGGCCAGTGCCAAACTGCTTCTCGGTGGTCATATGGCCGAGATGGTCGATCTGCCTGGGATCTACGATCTGCACGGTTTTTCGGACGACGAGAAGGTCGTCCGTCACTTCTTTGAAGCGCATCCGCTCGATCTGATCGCTGTTGTCGTCAATGCGACGCAGATTGAGCGTCAGTTGCCGCTGGTCCTGCAATTGCGTTCGCTGGGCTTGCGTTGCGTGCTGCTGCTCAATATGGCGGACGAGGCGAAGCGCAATTGCGTACACGTCGATGCCGATAAACTCGGTGCGCGCCTTGGCATGCCGGTGGTACTGATCTCAGCCAAATACGGCACAGGCCAGCCTGAGGCAATGCGCATTCTGGCTCAGCAACTCGATGCCGCGAAGGCGCAAGGACCGGCACGCCACGGTGCCCTGAAAGACATTCTTTCCGATGACGACCGTATCGAACGCGAAACCGCCGAGCTGATGGCCGCTGCCGTGACGATACCCGTCGAGTTGCCCGCGCAGGTGTCTGACCGTATCGACCGGTTTGCGCTGCACCCCTGGCTGGGACTGCCGCTGTTCTTTATTGCGATGATGGTCATGTTCCAGGCTGTGTTCTGGATCGGTACGCCATTGCAGGAATGGTTGGGCGAAGGCTTTGACTGGCTGCGCCACATGGCGATTGAACCGCTGCTTGTTTCGTTTGGTAGCGTGTTGCCGGATTTCCTGCGTCGCCTGCTGCTTGATGGCGTGTATGCGGGCTTCTCCACCGTCGCTGCCTTTGTCCCGCTGATCGTGTTGTTCTTCCTGTTCATGGCGGTCGTCGAAGACAGTGGCTATCTGGCGCGTGCGGCTTTTCTGACCGATGCGCTGATGTCGCGTCTGGGGCTTGATGGACGCAGCTTTGTAATGATGCTGATGGGTTTTGGCTGCAATGTGCCCGCCATCATGGGCACACGCATGATGCGCCAGCGCGCGTTGCGATTACTGACGATGCTGATCATTCCCTTGTCGCTGTGCTCGGCGCGACTGCAGGTGTTCCTGTTTGTCATCGCTGCAGTATTTTCACCAACGCAGGCGCCGTTGGTGATTTTTGGCTTCTATCTCGTCAGCTTCGCTGCGATGCTGCTCACCGCGCTACTCTTCCGCAATCAGCTTCGCAGCGACGAGCCTTTCGTCGTCGAGATTCCACCTTGGCGCCTACCCGCAATCAAGCAGGTATGGATGCGTGGCTGGCTTGAAGTGCGCCACTTTCTGTCACGGGCAACGCGCTTCATCGTCCTCGGCGTGATCGCCATCTGGCTGTGTACCAATCTGCCGCTGGGTGTGACACCGGGCAGTCTCGATAGCTATGCCGGCCAACTCGGTCATGCGTTCGCACCCATATTGGCACCCATCGGCATCGACGAGAAACTCACACTCGCCCTGCTGTTCGGTTTCATCGCCAAAGAAGTCATGATCGGCGCCTTCGCCGTAATCTATGGGCTCTCGGGCGATGCATTGTCACAGGAATTCACGCGCAATATGGACTGGCTGCATGCCGTCAGCTTCATGCTATTCACGCTGCTCTATACACCCTGCATCTCCGCCATTGCCACGATCAGAACTGAAGCGCGCAGCATTGGTTTTGCGCTCTTGTCAGTCGTCTGGTCGCTGGTACTCGCCTGGCTGGTGACCTTCGTCTTCTATCAAGGCATGCGCCTACTCGGCTTTGGGGGATGAGCGGTCGGGGTGTCGGCCAAGCTTCGCCACATCTTGCTGGATGGCCTCGGATAAGCATATTCGAAGGCAGACAACGACAGTTTTCAGGATAATGCGCTACTAATCGATATTGGCGGGTTCGTTTCAGGACTGCTTCGATATCGAATGACTGCACCGAGGAGCGCGCAACCATGGCTGTCCTGATTCCTGCGATCGGCAGCTGCACTTTCGACAGTGGCGGCGAGCGCCGCTTTGCCGAACGTCTTGAGAGCCGGCTCGAAGACGACTATTTGTGCTGGTACAACGTCCCACTTGGCGGAAGCCATCAGCATCCTGACTTTATTGTTTTTCATCCTCGACGCGGCCTGTTGATTCTGGAGGTAAAGGACTGGCGGGTGCGCACGATCCTTTCTGCCGACCGACAAAGCTTCACCATCGAGACCGCTCGCGGCCCCTGTGTCGTCGAGAACCCACTGGAACAGGCACGCCATTACGCTCACGCTGCAATTGCGGCGATGCAGCGTGATCCTCAACTCGTCTTCTCATCGGGCCGCGTGGCGGGTCAGTTGCTGTTTCCGTGGAGTTATGGCGTCGTGTTGCCGAACATGACGCGTCGTCAGTTCGACGACGGCGGCCTCGATGAAGTGATTCCGGCGGCCCGCGTGATCTGCCAGGACGAGATGACCGAGTCGGTTGATGCCGAAGTCTTCCAGCAGCGGCTCTGGGAGATGTTTTCATTCCGTTTCCATGGCGCATTGTCACTGCCGCAGATTGACCGCGTGCGCTGGCATCTGTTTCCCGAGGTGCGCATCCCGCCAGCAGCAGGGCTGCAAGGTACGCTGCCGCTGGCCGACGAAGTACCCTCGCTCGATCTCGTGCGCGTTATGGATATTCAGCAGGAGCAACTGGCGCGCAGCCTGGGTGAAGGCCATCGCGTGATCCACGGTGTCGCCGGCTCCGGCAAGACGCTGATTCTCGGCTATCGCGCAGAACACCTGGCACGGTTGGTTGCCAAGCCCATCCTTGTGCTCTGTTACAACCACTCGTTGGCGCGGCGGCTGGCCAGCCAGATGCGCTCGCGCGGCCTCGCCGAAAATGTGCATACCCATCACTTCCATCAATGGTGCCGCGCGCAGCTCAAGGCCTTTCACGTCGAGCTGCCGCCATCGCAAAGTGATGCGAATGCCTTCTTCGCCGAAATGGTCGGGCGTGTCATTCGGGCGGTTGAGTGCGGCCAGATTCCCGCCGCACAATATGACGCAATATTGATCGACGAAGCCCACGACTTCCGCCCGGAGTGGCTCAAGCTCGTGGTGCAGATGGTCGACCCGAAGACGAACAGCCTGCTCGTGCTTTATGACGATGCACAATCGATCTACGGTGACGAAGAGCAGGGCAAGGGGGCGGACGCGGGACGGCAGCGCAAGTTCAGCTTCAAGAGTGTCGGCATCCATGCGTCAGGGCGCACCACCATTCTCAAGGTCAATTACCGTAACACCGACGCCATCCTGCGCTTTGCGCGTGATGCGGCACAGAGCATCCTGAATCCGTCCGATGCGGATGAGGACGGCGTGCCCTTGCTGCTGCCGCAGTCAGCCGGTCGTGCGGGTGCCGAGCCGCAGCTAATCAAGCTGCCGACGTTGCGCGATGAAGCCGAGTTCATCGTGCGGCGCCTTAAGGAGGCACACCGTGCGGGGATGCCCTGGTGCGACATGGCTGTGATCTATCGGGAATATCAGCGCGATGCCAGCCTGATCCGGAGACTACTGCCGGCGCATGGCATTCCGCTGGTGTATTTCAAGGATGCGACGCACAGCGCGGGCGAAGACAAGGTGACGTTGATCACCATGCACTCGTGCAAGGGTCTCGAATATCCGCTGGTCATTATCCCCGGCGCCACGCGGGTGATGGCCGATGCTGCCGAATCGACGCACGAGGCGCGTTTGCTTTATGTGGCGATGACTCGCGCGACCTGTGAGCTGGTGCTGTGTGGCGCGGAGGCTTGATGGAAAACTGGGAGAGCCGAGAGAGCCGCGCCGATACTTGCTCACAGATCGGCATTGGCCGGAGATCAAGGCGTGGTGCGGTTCTCCGAGTGGATGCTCTGGAGAACCGCGTCAATACTTGCTCTCAGCGTAGCACCTGAATCAAGACAGACTTATTCCTCCGATAAACCTATTTTCCTCAGTAGCCCGCAGTAAAACTGATGCAAACTCAGCTTTGGCAA
>CAZAOQ010000109.1:0-10207 GCA_964486795.1 uncultured Rhodocyclaceae bacterium | reverse complement strand
CATCGGCAGGAAGGGGATGAAGGCGCTGGCCAGCAGCACCGACAGCACGTTGCCGAAATTGGAGCTGGCCGTCATGCGGATGTACTTCAGCATGTTGACGAAGGTGCGCCGGCCCTCCAGCACGCCCTGGTCCAGCACCATGAGGTTCTTCTCCAGCAGAATGATGTCGGCGGCCTCCTTGGCAATGTCCACGGCTGTGTCCACCGAGATACCAATGTCGGCCGTGCGCAGTGCCGGTGCATCGTTGATGCCATCACCCAGGAAGCCGACCACATGGCCGTTGGCTTTCAGCAGGCGGACGATGCGCTCCTTGTGCGAAGGCGTCAGCTTGGCGAACACGTTGTGCTCCTCCACCGCAAGGGCCAGTTCGGCGTCGCTCATGCCTTCGACGTCGTTGCCCAGCACCAGACCTTGTTGCTTCAGTCCGACTTCACGGCAAATCTTGGCTGTCACCAGTTCGTTGTCACCCGTCAGTACCTTGACTGTCACACCGTGCTCGGCCAAGGCCTTAAGGGCCGGGGCCGTCGACTCCTTTGGTGGATCCAGGAAGGCGACATAGCCGACCAGCACCAGATCACGCTCGTCGGCCAGGCCATAGACCTCCTGCGTTGGTGGCAGTTCGCGGCAGGCCACAGCCACGACGCGCAGCCCCTCTTCGTTGAGATCCGCCGTGACCCTGCAGATTCTCTCCAGTAATTCCGGGGTCAGCGGCTCCAGCGCTTCACCATGGCGGACCTGGGTGCAAACCGACAGGATTTCCTCGACGGCGCCCTTGGTGATGAGTACGTGATGCTCATCATGTTCAGCCACCACCACCGACATTCGGCGGCGGGTGAAGTCAAATGGGATTTCATCGACCTTGTGGAAGGCCGAGGCTACTTGCAGCGAGCTATGCACTTCGACGTGTTCCAGCACGGCCACATCGAGCAGATTCTTGAGACCGGTCTGGTAATAGCTGTTCAGGTAGGCCAGTTCCAGCACGTCATCCGAGCTTTCACCCCAAACATCGACATGTCGCGAGAGGAAAATCTTGTCTTGCGTCAGCGTGCCGGTCTTGTCGGTGCACAGTACATCCATCGCACCGAAGTTCTGGATCGCGTCCAGCCGCTTGACGATCACTTTTTTGCGCGACAGGAACACGGCGCCCTTGGCTAAAGTCGATGTGACGATCATCGGCAGCATTTCCGGCGTCAGGCCCACGGCGACCGAAAGGGCGAACAGCAACGCCTCCATCCAGTCACCCTTGGTGAAACCGTTGATGAAGAGCACCAGTGGCGACATCACGAACATGAAGCGAATCAGCAGCCAGCTCACCTTGTTCACCCCGGTCTGGAACGAGGTCGGTGCGCGATCGGTGGCCGTGACGCGGCTGGCCAGGGCACCGAAGTACGTGTTGTTTCCGGTGGCGAGTACCACAGCGGTCGCCGCACCGGATATCACATTGGTCCCCATGAACAGGATGCTGTCCAGATCCATCGGGTTGATTGCATTGGTGTCGCGTTGCTGTACGAACTTCTCTACCGGCATGGACTCACCCGTCATGGCGGCTTGCGCTACAAACAGGTCCTTGGCCGTCAATAGGCGGCAGTCGGCCGGGATCATGTCACCCGCTGACAGAACGATCACATCGCCGGGGACCAGGAGCTTGATTGGTTGCTCGATGCGTTGTGCCGCCTTGACGTGCAGATGGAGGCCAAAGAGGCGTTCGGCTTCTGGTGCGGCGTCCTCCGAGATGTCGCGACGAATCACAGTGGCCGTGTTGCTGACCATCGCCTTGAGTTCGTCGGCTGCTTTATTTGACTTGGTTTCCTGCCAGAAGCGCAGAAAGGTGGAGAGCACCACCATCGCGCTGATCACCGTAGCGCCCTTGAGGTCATTGGTCAGATAGGAGATGACCGCCAGCAGCGTGAGCAGCAGGTTGAAGGGGTTTTTGTAGCAGTGCCACAGGTGCCACCACCACGGCAGTGGCTTTTCATGCTCGACTTCATTGAGGCCAACGCGCTCGCGAATGACCTCGGCTTGCGCGTCGGATAAGCCGTCAATGTGGCTATCGAGCTGAGTAAGTAGTGCGTCGGTATCGGCGATGGCGGCGGCCACCAGTGTCTTGGTTAGACTCGCCGGTACTTCGCGGCTGACGCCGGTCTGGGTCACGGTGTCCAGCAAGACCAGGCGACGGAAGTGTCGGGCAATGTGGCGAGTGCGCACGTTGCTCGCAAATATTTCTTTCAGGATGGAGAAGTTCATTGTTTTCCTTGCTGCCGCCATCCCGAATGAAGTCGGACGGCGGAGCTATCGATTCGGGCGGTTCATTGAGCTTCCCTTTGTTGTATGTCTGCCAAACCGAGGCATTATGCCGCCAACTGCTGTCCATGCCGAGTCTTGGCCCAAGCGACTTATCCGGCGGCTTCCGCATCAGTCGATGATCAATTTTAAGATAGGTATCGCCTCGGGCTTGATGAGAGTGACTTTCTGAGTCAACGTCAGCGTCGTGTCGCAGTTTTTTTGACGAACCCCTCGAGTGCCGTGCGCAGCGGGCCTTCAGGCAGTGTCTCAGCGAGGCGCCCGAGACTGGCGCGGCCACCTTCACCGAGTGTGGCCGCGTGAGGCGTCGGCTTGTGCTGCAGTGCAGCATCCAAGGGTTGCACCTTGATGCGGATTTCGGTAACCTGCTCGCCTCTTGAACGAAAGTCCTCACTGAGACTGGGTGCAATCTGGCGCAGCTTTGCCGCTACGGCTCCATTCTCGGCGTGGATAATCACCACTCCCAGTTTGAAATTCGCCACCCGGCAGCTTTTTGCAAGCATCGCGGGAACGGCTTTTTCAAACGACTGCTGCAGCTTTAGCAAGTGTCCGGCGTGGGCTGCGAGCCGCGCCATCGACTCATTCGAATTCAGATAATGATCGAGGGGACGCGCGCGCATGGCAGTTTGAAGGAAAGGAATACTGTGCATATTATTCTCGTCTCCGATCGGCTGGCAACGGCCAAGAGCATTTCGCTCGATTGGCGGCATCTGGCGGGCCTCTTCGCCGGCTTGTTTGTCCTGTTTCTGCTGACGTCCTCGCTGTTTTCCTATGTGACGGTGCGCCATGCGGTCGAGTGGCAGTTGCCCTTCGTCGAGGAACTCCTCGGCACGCGCAGCGCTGCGGACAGCCAGCGCAGCAAGGAGTTCGTGCGTGAGAATCTCAATGCCATGGCGGTCAAGCTCGGCCAAATGCAGGCCCAGTTGACGCGCCTTGATCTGCTTGGTGAGCGTCTGGCTGTCTTTTCCGGCATGAAGATGCAGGAGAATTCCGGGAAGAATGCATCGACAGACGGCAAGGCTACTCGGGCTGCCCGAGATGCGCGTGGCGGGCCGCTAGTGCAGGCGTCGCCGATGACGCAGGCCGATCTGCTCAGTGCGCTCGATGATCTTTCGCGTCAGGCTGATTCGCGCGGTGACAAACTGGCGCTGATCGAATCGCAACTGGTCGATCGGCGCGCGCGCCACAACATGATGCCGAGCCTGCTGCCGGTGGAAGGTCAGTGGAGCTCCAATTTCGGCTGGCGTATCGACCCCTTCACCGGCGATAAGGCGATGCACGAAGGCGTCGATTTTCCAGCCGAGGCTGGCACGGCGGTCAGTGCTGCGGCGGGCGGCATCGTCATCAGCGCCGAACGGCATCCCGAATATGGCAACTTGATCGAGATCGATCATGGGAATCAACTAACCACCCGCTATGCCCATCTTTCGCGCATCCTCGTCAAACCGGGTGCGCTGGTACGGCGCGGTGAGCACATCGGTGATGTCGGCAGCACTGGTCGTTCGACGGGCGCGCATCTGCACTTCGAAGTGCGCCAGCGCGGTGTGGCACAGAATCCGAATCGCTTCCTGCAGAATGCTGCGGCTGACGACGGCAGGCTGAGCCTGGCGCGGCGTAATTGAAGGTTTAAGGGTTTTGCCCAAACTCGGCCAAAGCCCGTGTGCTAGAGGGAGTCGCAGGTGACAGCGTGCTAAAATTACCGTTTTCCCGTCTCGGGCTTCTCCCATGATTTCCCGCTTTCTCAAGAAGATTTTTGGCAGTCGCAACGATCGCCTGGTGCGTCAGTACGGCCAGAGTGTTAATAAGATCAACGCACTTGAGCCGGCCATGCAGGCTTTGAGTGATGCGCAGCTACAGGCCAAGACAGAAGAATTCCGCCAGCGTCTGGCCAAGGGTGAGTTGCTCGATACCCTGTTGCCCGAGGCCTTTGCTGTGGTGCGCGAGGCCAGCAAGCGCGTGCTGGGTATGCGCCATTTTGATGTGCAGATGATCGGTGGCATGGTGCAGCACGCCGGCAAGATCTCGGAGATGCGAACCGGTGAAGGCAAGACGCTGGTCGCCACGCTCGCGACTTATCTGAATGCGCTGCCCGGCAATGGCGTCCATGTCATCACCGTCAACGACTATCTCGCCCGGCGTGATGCCGAGTGGATGGGGCGTCTGTACAACTTCCTTGGTCTCAGCTACGGCATCAATTTGTCGCAGATGAGCCACGAGGAAAAGCAGACGGCCTATGCGGCAGACATCACCTATGGCACCAATACCGAATTTGGTTTTGACTACCTGCGCGACAACATGGTGTACGCGAAAGGTGAGCGTGTGCAGCGCTCACTCACCTTTGCCATCATCGACGAGGTCGACTCCATTCTCATCGACGAGGCGCGCACGCCGCTGATTATCTCGGGGCAGGCCGAGGACCATACTGAACTCTACGTCAAGATGGATGCGGTTGCCCCTTTGCTGACGTGTGGCGAAGCCGCAGGCAAGGACGGTGGAGTCGATACCGGTGATTACACCGTTGACCTGAAGGCGCACCAGGTGCTGCTGACAGAAGCTGGGCATGAGCGCGCCGAGGAAATTCTCGCACGCATGGGTATGTTGCCGGAGGGCAGGAGTCTCTACGAGCCGGGCAATATTTTGTTGATGCATCACCTCTACGCGACGCTGCGTGCGCATAACCTGTTTCACCGCGATCAGCAGTACGTGGTGCAGAATGGTGAAGTCGTCATCGTCGACGAATTCACCGGTCGCTTGATGGTGGGCCGGCGTTGGTCGGATGGTTTGCATCAAGCGGTTGAGGCTAAGGAGGGTGTGGCGATCCAGCATGAGAACCAGACGCTGGCCTCGATCACCTTCCAGAACTATTTCCGCATGTACGGCAAGCTGGCTGGCATGACCGGCACGGCGGATACCGAAGCCTACGAGTTTCACTCGATCTATGGTCTTGAAACCGTGGTCATCCCGACGCATCGGCCGATGGTGCGTGATGACCGCATGGATCAGATTTACCGTACGGCGCAGGAAAAATATACGGCGATCATTAACGACGTTAAGGATTGTCATAAGCGTGGCCAGCCGGTGCTGGTTGGTACGGCGTCGATTGAAAGTTCAGAGCTACTCGACAACCTGCTTAAAAAGGAAAACCTGCCGCATCAGGTGCTCAACGCCAAGCAACATGCCAGGGAGGCCGAGATTGTGGCCGAGGCAGGTCGCCCGGGCGTGATTACCATCGCTACCAATATGGCGGGGCGGGGCACGGACATCGTGCTTGGCGGTAATGTCGAGAATTTGCTTGCCGCCGTCAGGAGCGATGAAAGCCTTTCCGCCAATGAGAAGGAACAGCGCGCCGCTTCATTGCGCGCCGACTGGGAGAAGGTCCACAACGCCGTGCTGGATGCCGGGGGGCTGCACATCATCGGTTCCGAGCGTCACGAGTCGCGACGTATCGACAACCAACTGCGCGGCCGTGCCGGTCGTCAGGGCGACAAGGGTTCCTCGCGCTTCTATCTCTCACTTGAAGACCCGCTGCTGAAGATCTTCGCCGGTGAGCGCCTCAATACCATCATGGTGCGTCTGAAGATGCCCGAGGGTGAGGCGATTGAGCATCCGCTTGTCACACGCTCGCTCGAATCGGCACAGCGCAAGGTCGAGCAGCGCAACTTTGATATCCGCAAGCAGCTGCTCGAATACGATGACGTTTCTAACGATCAGCGTAAGGTCATCTACCAGCAGCGTAATGAGTTGCTCGACAGCGATGACATCGCCGAGACCATCACCGCGATGCGCCAGGGCGTGCTGCATGACACCTTCCGCACCTATATTCCGGCCGAGAGCGTCGAAGAGCAGTGGGACATTCCCAGTCTCGAAACGGCGCTGGCATCCGAGTGGCAGCTGAAGCTGCCGGTTGGTGATTGGTTCAAAAGTGAACCGGAACTCGCCGACGACGAACTGCTCAAACGCATCATCGTTGCCGCCGACGAAGCCTATGCAGATAAAGTGGCGTCCGTCGATCTCACCGCTTGGCGTGGCTTCGAGCGCAGCGTCATGCTGCAGAGTCTCGATACCCATTGGCGCGAGCATCTCGCCGCGCTCGATCATCTGCGTCAGGGCATCCACCTGCGCGGCTATGCACAGCAGGATCCGAAGCAGGCCTACAAGCGCGAGGCCTTCGAACTTTTCGAAGGGCTGTTGCAGTCGGTGCGTGTCGACGTGACGCGCCTGCTGACGACGGTAGAGATCCGCTCCGAGTCGCAGATCGAGGAAGTCGAGGCACCGCCGCAACTCGAGAACGTTCAGTATCACCACGCCGACTATGACGAGGCAATTGGTACAGACTCGGGCGAAGCGCAGGTGGCACAACCCGAAGTGCGCCACGTCGACAAGATCGGCCGTAACGATCCTTGTCCCTGCGGCTCAGGCAAAAAATACAAGCACTGTCACGGTAGCTTGGCCTGATCCAGCATAGTTCGTGCGGCACATGTTTCCGACCATCATCGAGGATGGCAAGGGTGAGAGTCGCGACGCCGTCCTGATTCTTGACCAGACCTTGCTGCCCGCCAAGGCAATACAGGCGCGGCTGGTCACCCTTGAGGATGCAGCGCATGCCATTCGCTCCATGCAGGTGCGTGGTGCGCCGCTGATTGGTGTCACCGCTGCCTACGGTGTGGCGCTCGGTTTGCGCGAAGTAGCCGATGACGCAACGTTGGAGCGGATTGTTGCAACGCTCGGAGCGACACGGCCCACGGCGGTCAATCTGCATTGGGCACTCGAACGCATGCAACGCGTATTGCATCCACTGCAGATAGAAAAGCGCCGCACGGCAGCCTGGGCGGAGGCGCGCGCCATCGCGGCCGAGGATGCCGCGGCGAATGCTGCGATCGGTACGCACGGACTGCCTCTACTCGCGGATATTGCCACGCATCGCGATGTCGTCAATGTGATGACTCACTGCAATGCTGGCTGGCTGGCAACAGTCGAGCACGGCACGGCGCTTGCGCCGATTTACGCAGCGCATGCCGCAGGTATTACGGTGCATGTATGGGTCAGCGAGACACGGCCGCGCAATCAGGGGCTGCTGACGGCATGGGAACTTGGGCAGGGTGGTGTTCATCACACTTTGATCGCCGACAACGCCGCCGGTCTGCTGATGATGCAAGGCAAGGTGGACCTCGTCATCGTTGGCGCCGATCGCATTGCCGCCAATGGCGATACAGCTAACAAGATTGGTACCTATCTCAAGGCGCTTGCTGCGCGCGCGCATGGCGTGCCGTTTTACGTCGCAGCGCCGCGTTCGACGATCGACTTCACCTGTCCAGACGGTGCGGCGATTCCCATCGAGGAGCGCGCTGCTGCCGAGTTCGGGCCGATGATCCAGAGTGAAACTCCGGTGGTCAATCCGGCCTTCGATGTCACGCCGGCCGAATTGATTAGCGGCATCATCACTGAGTCTGGTGTCTTTTCCCCGAATGAGCTGCGCCGCGCGAAGCTGGCCAGATGAATCCCGAGACGAAGCGGGCGGGCGGGGAGGTTGAGACAGGCGAGGCGGATGACGTGCTCGCCACCGCGCGTGCCATGAATGCTTCTGGCATCAACCGTGGTACGGCCGGCAATGTCAGCGTTCGTGCACTCGGTGGGGATGGTTTCCTGATCACGCCGACCGGCATGGATTACGCGGAAATGAATGCCGGCGACATCGTGCCGATGCATATGGACGGCAGCTGGCAGGGTGAGCGCAAACCGTCGTCGGAATGGCGCTTTCATCGCGACATTTACGCCGCACGCCCTGAGTTCAATGCGGTGATCCACACCCATTCGCCGTTTGCCACCACGCTGGCTTGTATGGGTTGTGACATTCCGTCCTTTCATTACATGATCGCCCGCTTCGGCGGCAAGGACGTGCGCTGTGCGGCGTATGCGACCTTCGGTAGCAAGATGCTTTCTGATGCGGCGTTGATGGCCTTGCAGGGCCGCTCGGCCTGCTTGCTCGCGCATCACGGCATGATTGTCTGCGGCAAGGATTTGCGTCAGGCGCTGGCACTGGCCGTGGAGTTCGAGACGCTTTGCGAGCAGTACTGGCGCGTGCTGCAGATTGGCAAGCCGAAATTGCTCGACGATGCGGAGATGGCGCGCGTGCTGGAGAAGTTCGCCGGCTACGGCCAGCAGTAGTTCACTCCACTACTTCAATACTCGAGTCGCAGCCGATTCCCGCCGCGATGCTGCGTCGAAAGGCAAGCTGGGCGGGCTTCTTCAGCCATATAGGTAGCCAACGCAAGTATCGATGCGGTTCTTTGAGCATGCCGCAGACATAGCGACTGTCCTCGGCTTGCCAGAGCAGCGCGCGACAGGAGCCGCGGCGCTGATGCAGAAAGACGATGGCGACGGGGCAAGGTTTGGTCGCACAGCAGACGCCGCAACCGTTGCAGGGCTCACCGGGACGAGGCTTGCTCGGTGCGTCCCGGTGTAGCGCGATGCCGATGGTTTCTCGCTCGCTCAAGCCTGAGCGAAGATGTCTCGCGCTGTGGCGATGGTGGTGTCGATGTCGGCATCGCTGTGCGTAGCCGAGACGAAGCCGGCTTCAAACGCTGAGGGCGCAAGGTAATGGCCGGCGTCGAGCATGGCGTGGAAGAAATGGTTGAAGGCATCCTTATCGCACTTCATGACTTCGGCGTAGTTGCCGGGACAGCGCGCACTGAAGTAGAGACCGAACATACCGCCAACCGATTGCGCCGCGAAGTCGACGCCACTCGCTTTTGCAGCGACGCTCAGTCCTTCGCAAAGCCGTGTGGTTTGCTGCGTGAGGTTTTCGTAGAAGCCTGGCGTGCGGATCAAGGCCAGCGTCGCGAGGCCGGCCGCCACTGAGAGTGGATTGCCAGACAGCGTACCGGCCTGGTAGACCGGTCCGAGCGGGGCGATCTTTTCCATGATGTCGCGGCGCCCACCGAAGGCGCCGAGCGGCATGCCGCCGCCAATGACCTTGCCGAAGGTCGATAAATCGGGCGTGATGCCGTACAGGCCCTGGGCGCTGCCCATGCCGACGCGGAAGCCGGTCATTACTTCGTCAAAGATCAGCACGGCACCATGTTTGGTACAGAGTTCGCGCATGGCCTTGAGAAATTCGGGTGTCGGCCGGATAAGATTCATGTTGCCGGCAACGGGCTCGACGATCACGCAGGCGATCTTGTCGCCGTGTTTGGCGAAGGCGTCGGCGAGTTGTTGCGGATCGTTGTAGTCGAGCACCAGCGTGTGCTGGGCGAGATCAGCCGGCACGCCGCTGGACGAAGGGTTGCCGAAGGTCAGCATGCCGCTGCCTGCCTTGACGAGCAGACTGTCGGAGTGGCCGTGGTAGCAGCCTTCAAACTTGATCAGCGCATCGCGACTGGTGTGGCCACGCGCGAGGCGAATGGCACTCATCGTCGCCTCGGTGCCAGAGGAGACGAGGCGCACCATCTCAAGGCTGGGGACGAGTTCGACGAGAGTTTCGGCGAGGTCGATCTCGGCTTCGGTCGGCGCACCGAACGAAAGCCCGTTGGCTGCCGCGCTCTGCACTGCACGCACGACGTCTGGATGTGCATGGCCGACGATCAGCGGCCCCCATGAACCGACGTAGTCGAGATAACGCTTGCCGTCGGCGTCCCAGACGTGCGGGCCGGCGCCGCGCGCGAAGAAGCGCGGCGTACCACCGACGGAACGGAAGGCGCGTACTGGCGAATTGACGCCGCCAGGGATAGTTTTCTGGGCGCGGGCAAACAGGGTTTCGTTGCGGTTCATGAGGTCCTCGACTGCGATTCAATAATCTCGTTGAAGGCGCGCGCGCGCGCGGCGATGTCCATGGCGTCGAACAGGCTGGTAACGACAGAGAGCATGTCGGCTCCGGCCTCGATGGTTTGCGCCGCATTCGATAAAGTGA
>CAZAOQ010000108.1:0-10275 GCA_964486795.1 uncultured Rhodocyclaceae bacterium | reverse complement strand
CACGCCGGCTACCGCACGCCGACCAACATCTTCGCCCATGGCTTCCTCACCGTCGATGGCCAGAAGATGTCGAAGTCACGCGGCACCTTCATCACTGCGGAGAGCTATCTCGTGCAGGGCCTCAATCCAGAGTGGTTGCGCTATTACTACGCCGCCAAGCTGAACGGCTCGATGGAGGACCTCGACCTCAACCTCAGCGACTTTGTCGCACGTGTGAACAGCGACCTCGTTGGTAAGTACATCAACATCGCCAGTCGCTGCGCCGGCTTCATCAGCAAACGCTTCGGTGGCGAACTTGGCAGCGTCGATGTCAGCGCCATGATCGAGTTCCAGGCGTCCCGGCAAGCTGATGCCGTCGCTGAGAGTTTCGAAAACCGCGACTACGCGCGTGCGCTGCGCGAAATCATGCGCCTGGCCGATGCCGCCAACCAGTACGTGAACGAGCACAAGCCCTGGGACCTCGCCAAAGACCCGGCCAATGCGGCGCGTCTGCACACGGTCTGCACCACGGCACTCAACCAGTTCCGCGACCTGACGATCTATCTCAAGCCGGTGCTGCCCCTGCTGGCAGAGCAGGTTGAGGCTTTCCTCAACCTTGCACCGCTGACCTGGCAGGACTTGGCACGGGCACTCCCCGCGGGCCACAAGATCAACGAGTACAAGCACCTGATGCAGCGTATCGACACCAAGCTGATCGATGCACTCGTCGAGGCCAACCGCGAATCACTGGCCCCGGCCGCGCCTGCCGACGCAGCCACGGCTGCCGTGCATTCACCGCAGCGTCACGCCCAGCATCAGCAGCCGCACGGCGTGACACCCGTGATTGAAGGTGGCGGTGGCCACTTCGCGCCGCAGATCGGTATCGACGATTTTGGCAAGATCGATCTGCGTATTGCCCGTATCGCCAATGCGGAGCATGTCGAGGGGGCAGAAAAGCTACTCAAACTGACACTTGATGTTGGTTCGGAGACACGCACGGTCTTTGCCGGCATCAAGTCAGCCTACGACCCGGCGGCACTGATCGGTCGACTGACTGTAATGGTCGCCAACCTCGCGCCACGCAAGATGAAGTTCGGCATGTCGGAAGGCATGGTACTGGCCGCCTCCGATAGCGACGGCACGACACCCGGCCTGTTCCTGCTCTCCCCGGACAGTGGCGCCCAACCTGGCATGCGCGTGAAGTGAGGCCGGTGCGCCCTTTTTCGAACAGAAGGGCGCGTAGGATGTCAGTGCTCACTTCTGCCGCCAAGCATCGTTCATGGAAGCTCCATGCTCGCACTTGACTGGCTACTGATCCTCATCGCCGCCTGGCTGGGCATCGGCCTGGCCGGCTTGCTGGTGCTGCGCAATGGTGCTTTCGTTACCCGTCTGCTTTACCCACTCGGCGCGCTGGTCGGTCTGGGCATTGCCGCTGTGGCCTTCACCGCACTGGGTGAGACACCGCAAGTCGCGGTGCTGCCGCTGGGTCTGCCCGATCTGCCGTTTCACCTGCGCCTCGATGCGCTATCCGCCTTTTTTCTGATCCTGCTAGGCGGCGTCGGCGCGGCAATTTCGCTCTACAGCGCCGGCTATCTGCGCCACGAGGCCGGCGAGATGCCGGGTTTGCAGGCCCTGCAGTTCCACCTCTTCCTCACCAGCATGGCGCTGGTGCTGCTGGCCGATGACGCCTATGCCTTCATGGTCGCGTGGGAATCGATGGCGTTGTCGTCGTTCTTTCTCGTCACCACCGATCACCGCCACGCCGAGATTCGCAATGCCGGCTATCTCTATCTGCTGATCGCCCACATCGGTGCGATCGCCATCCTGCTCTGCTTCGGTGCGCTACAAAGTGGCGGCGACCTGGTGGCAGCCAATGGCGTCGCCGACTACACCTTCGAGCACATGCGTGCCACCCAGCACAACACCTTCTGGGCGAGTGCCGCCTTCGGTCTCGCGGTGTTCGGCTTCGGCGCCAAGGCCGGTCTGCTGCCACTGCACGTCTGGCTACCGGAGGCACATCCGGCAGCACCTTCACCCGTGTCGGCGCTGATGAGCGGTGTGATGCTGAAGACGGCCATCTATGGCGTGCTGCGCGTCTCCTTTGACCTGCTGCATCATCCGCTCTGGTGGTGGGGTGTCGCCCTGCTGGCACTTGGCCTGCTGACAGCACTGTTCGGCGTCATTTTCAGCGCCGTACAAAGCGACATGAAGCGGCTGCTCGCCTATTCCTCAATCGAAAACATCGGCTTGCTCTTCGTCGGCATCGGCCTGACGCTGACCTTCCAGGCCTTCGGCATGACAGCGCTGGCGGCGCTGGCACTAACGGCGGTGCTCTACCATAGCCTCAACCATGCCGTGTTCAAGAGCCTGCTATTCCTGTGCACCGGCTCAGTGCTGCATGCCACGCATGAACGACGTCTGGGCAAACTCGGTGGCCTGATTCATCCCATGCCCTGGGTCGCCTGGCTGGCGCTGGTCGGTGTGCTCGCCAGCACCGGGCTGCCGCCATTCAACGGCTTTGTCTCCGAATGGCTGCTGCTGCAGGCCTTCCTGTTCACACCGGGCTTGCCGCACGGCTACATCAACATGCTGATTCCGCTTGCCGCCGCTGCCGTAGTGCTGATCGCCGCACTTGCGGGCTACGTTATGGTCAAATTTTTCGGCATCATCTTCCTCGGCCAGCCGCGCGAAGGCGCCATCTCGCGACAGGCACGCGATGCCGGGCCCCTCGAACGCGGCGGACTGGCCTGGCTGGCAGCACTGTGCGTGCTGCTCGGGCTGTTCCCGGTATTCGTCATCGAGCAGCTCGACTTCGTCACACGCACCCTGCTCGGCAGTGGCGTTTATTCAACGAGCGCGGGAGTGGCGACGCGCGCCCACGGCTGGCTGCTGCTTGCACCGATTGACGCCGAGCGCGCGAGCTATGCGCCACTGGTGTTCCTGCTGACAATCGTCGCCATCGTCTCGACCACCGTATTCTTCGTCCATCGCTATTGGCATGGCCGGATCCGTCGTGCGGACGCCTGGGGCTGCGGCTATCCGCTACAGACCTCGCGCATGCAGGACACTGCCGAAGGCTTCAGTCAGCCACTGCGCCAGATTTTCGAGCCCTTCTATCGCATGACGCGCGAATTGCCCAGCCCATCCGACAAAGCGCCGCGCTACAGCGTCGTCGTGCAGGATCACTTCTGGCATCTGCTCTATTTACCGCTGGCGCGTCTCGTCAACTTCGTCTCGCGCGGCATCGCCGTGATCCAGCAAGGGCGCATCGCCATCTACTTGCTCTACAGCCTGATCACGCTGATCGTGCTGCTCTTCTTGGTGCGCGCATGATGCAGACCGCACTCGCCGGCCTCCTGCAACTCACGCAACTGCTGCTCGCTCTGGCACTGGCACCGTTGCTGACCGGCTGGGTGAACCAGTGCCGCGCCTGGCTGCAGAACCGCAGTGCGCCACCGCTGTTGCTGCCCTACCACCAGCTCGCCAAGCTGTTCGAGAAAGAAGTGGTGCTGGCGCACAACGCCTCCAGCCTGTTCCGCGTTGCGCCGTATGTGATTTTTGCCTGCATGGCGCTGGCATCGACCATCGTGCCAACACTGGCGACCGACCTGCCCTTCGGGCCGGCGGCCGATACCATCGCCCTGGTCGGCATCTTCGCCCTGGCGCGTGTTTTCATCGCCCTTGCCGGCATGGATGTTGGCACGGCGTTCGGCTCGATGGGTGCGCGCCGCGAAATGCTGATCGGCTTCCTCGCCGAACCGGCACTGCTGATGGTGTTTTTCACCGCCTCGCTGATCGCCCATTCGACATCGCTGTCCACCATTGTCGAAACCTTCGCCCATCGCAGCTTCTTCATCTACCCAAGCCTTGCCTTTGCCGGTGTGGCGTTCACCATGGTGTCGCTTGCCGAAAACGCACGCATACCAGTGGACAATCCAACGACACACCTCGAACTGACGATGATCCACGAGGCGATGGTCCTCGAATACTCCGGTCGCCACCTCGCCTTCATCGAGTGGGCCGCATCACTCAAGCTATATGCCTATTCCTGCCTCGGCCTCGCGCTGTTCTTCCCTTGGGGTGTGCCGCAAAGTGGCGAACTTGGCCTTGCCGCGCTCGCCGTCGCGTTCGTCAGCCTCATCGGCAAGCTGGCACTCGGCGGCACTCTGCTTGCACTAATCGAAACACTCAATGCCAAGGTGCGCATCTTCCGGGCACCGGAATTCCTCGGCACTGCCTTCATGCTGGCGGTGCTCGGCCTGCTCCTGCACATGCTGTTGGGAACGGGCAAGTAAAAAGACGATGACCCCTTACTACGCCCAAATCATCAACCTGCTCGCGGCACTGATGCTGCTGCTGTCGTTTGCCATGCTCGCCCAGCGCCGTGTGCTAACGCTGATCAACCTGTTCATGCTGCAAGGTCTGGTGCTTAGCGTGTCGACGGCCGTCGTCGCACTCACAACAGGGCAGACACATCTCTATGGCTCGGCCGCCATCACCCTGGTGCTCAAGGTGCTGGTGCTACCGTGGATTCTGCATCGACTGATCCGTCGTCTCAACGTGAAGTGGGATGTCGAAACCCTCATCAACATCCCCACGACCATGCTGATCGGCATCGTGCTGGTGGTGTTCTCCTTCAACATGGCACTGCCGATTTCCGAGCTGGCCGGCACGGTTAGCCGCTCCACGCTGGGCGTTGCCATGGCCGTGGTGATGCTGGCCTTCCTGATGATGATCACGCGCTCCAAAGCGGTGCCGCAGGTGATCGGTTTTCTCGCCATGGAAAACGGCCTGTTCTTCGCCGCGACCTCGGCGACCTACGGGATGCCGATGGTCGTCGAACTCGGCATCGCACTCGACGTGCTGATCGGCATGGTCATCCTCGGGGTGTTCTTCTTCCAGATCCGCGAACAGTTCGACAGCCTCGACATCCGACATCTGGAACAAGTGCGCGAGCGCAAAGCAGCAGGACATAAGGACTAGGAACCCGGAACAGCATGGACATCCTTTTCCTCCTCGGCACGCCCCTGTTCGGCGGTCTCGTTCTGGCATTGATCGGTCACAAACACCGCGCCGACGACCTGAGCGCGCTGTTCAGCCTGATCACCCTGATCGCCGCCGTGATACTGACAAGCGACGTCGTCGAGCACGGCTCACGTGTGGCATTCAACGAGCAGATCGCCGTCGATCCGCTGAATGTATTCCTCGTCGCGCTAACCGCCTTTGTCGGCCTCACCACTGCACTGTTCTCGCGCCCTTACATGCGCATCGAGCACGACGAAGGTCACGTCAACGCCGGCAAGCTGCGCCTGTATCACAGCATGTACCACCTCTTCATGTTCACCATGCTGCTGGCACTGACAACCAACAATATGGGCATTCTCTGGGTGGCGATGGAAGCGGCGACGCTGACCACCATGCTGCTGGTCTCGCTCTACCGAACCGCCGGCTCGCTGGAAGCCGCGTGGAAATACTTCATCCTCTGCGGTGTTGGCATCGCCCAAGCGCTGTTCGGCACCATCCTGCTCTACTTCGCCGCAGAGAAAGTGCTCGGTCACGAAGGCAGTGCATTGCTGTGGACCCACCTCGACGTCGTCAAGGGCAGTCTCGAACCGACGGTGATGGCACTGGCGTTTGTCTTCCTGCTGGTCGGTTACGGTACCAAGGTCGGCCTCGTGCCGCTGCACAACTGGCTGCCCGACGCCCACGCGGAAGGCCCGACGCCGGTCTCCGCTGTGCTCTCGGGTCTGCTGCTCAATGTCGCGTTGTATGCCATCGTGCGCTGCAAAGTACTTGCCGACGGTGCGCTGCACAGCCATCTGCCCGGCCAACTGATGATGGGTTTCGGTCTGCTGACGGTGGTGGTGGGCGCCTTCTTCCTGCTGCGTAGCCGCGACATCAAGCGCATGTTTGCCTACTCGTCGATTGAGCACATGGGCATCATCACCTTTGCCTTTGGCATGGGCGGGCCGGTGGCGAGCTTCGCTGGCCTGCTGCACATGACCGTGCACTGCCTCACCAAATCGGCAATCTTCTTTGCGGTCGGCCATGCCACACAGAAATGCGGCACGCAGATCATGAAGGACATCCGCGGCCTGCTCCAGCTTAGCCCGACCGTCGGCTGGGGCCTGCTGCTCGGCACGCTGGCGATTCTCGGTATGCCGCCATTCGGCGTGTTCACCAGCGAATTCATGATCCTCATCACGGCCATGAAGCAACAACCATGGGCGACGCCCTTTTTGCTCGTGGCGCTCGGCGTCGCTTTTGCTGCAATCTTCGGCAAGGTGCAACCCATGGTGTTCGGCGAGAGCAGCGGCCATCGGCTGGCACATCGCCCCGCGATGCTGCCGGTATTCGTGCACCTGGCGCTGGTGCTGATGCTGGGTTTGTGGATTCCACCCTATCTCGCTGACTGGTATCGTCTGGCGGCGAAATTCATCGGATGAGGATGCCATGAAGCTGCTCGATCAGATTCCCGAATTCATCCGCCTGCCCGGGGCCTTGCCGGCGTTTCGTGCGGTCGTGACGAGTGGGCAGTTGATCGCGTTCGCGCAGGCCGTGAAGCAGGCTGGTGGCCGCTTCGTCACGCTCTGGGGTGTCGATGAACGCGATGCACCGGGACGCGGATTTTCCGTGCATGTCGCCTTCAGTATTCAAGAAGGACTAGCGCTGACCAGCGTCGCCTTGTCGGCTACGCAGCCTGAGTTCCCCGATCTCGCCGGGATCTTCCCGACCGCCAACCGATTGCAGCGTGCGACACACGACCTGTTCGGCATTGTGCCCTTGGGCACAACGGAACAAGCCGCTGACACGCGGCCCTGGCTGCGCCACGCCAACTGGCCTGCCGACTATTTCCCGCTGCGCCGCGACACCGATACATCACGTCAGTTCGCCACCCAGAACGAGGACTATCCCTTTGTCCGAGTTGCCGGTGATGGTGTGCACGAAATCGTCGTTGGCCCGGTTCATGCCGGCATCATCGAGCCGGGGCAGTTCTGTTTTTCCGTGGTGGGCGAGAAGATCCTGCGCCTCGAACAACGCATGGGCTGGAAGCACAAGGGGATCGAGAAACGCTTCGAGCAATTACCGCTGGCCAATGGCTACAAGCTCGCCGGCCGCGTTTCCGGCGATGCGACGGTGGCCTATGCCTGGGCGTATTGCCTCGCCGCCGAGTCGCTCGCCACCTGTGTGCCGCCGCACCGCGCCGTCTGGCTGCGTGCGCTGCTGCTGGAACGTGAGCGCATCGCCAACCATCTCGGTGATCTCGGCGCCCTGGGCAACGATGCCGGGCTGGCCTTTGGTCTGAGTCAGTTCATGCGTCTCCGCGAAGACTGGCTGCGCCTGTCTGGCGAACTTTTCGGCCACCGCCTGACGATGGACTGCATCGTTCCCGGCGGCGTCGCAATCGACTTGAACAGCGACGGTGTCGCTCGCCTCAACGCACAATGCGACGCCATCGAGCGCGAAGTGCGCACGCTCTGCAGCCTTTACGAAGAACATGCTGGCCTCCAGGACCGTTTCGTCACCAGCGGCCGGCTGGAACCGAAACTGGCCACCGAATTCTGCGTCAGCGGCGTCGCCGGCCGCGCCAGCAGTCAGGCCAGGGACCTGCGCACGCAGAATGCCATCGCACCGTATGACCAGCTCGACGTACAGATCACCACACGACGCAACGGTGACGTCGCCGCGCGCGTGGCGGTACGCTTCGATGAAATCTTCGAATCGCTGCGCCTGATCCGCCAGATTTGTCTGCAGTTGCCGCATGGCGCGACACGCGTCTCCTTCCCACCCGCTTGCGCAGGCACTTTCGCTGTCGGCTGGATCGAAGGTTGGCGCGGCGACGTGTTCGTCGCACTGGAAGCAGGTGTCGATGGCGGTATCCGTCGCTGCCACTGTCACGATTCCTCCTGGCATTGCTGGCCGGCGCTGGAGCACGCCACCATGGGCAATATCGTTCCTGACTTCCCACTGATCAACAAATCGTTCAACCTCTCCTACAGCGGAGAGGATCTCTAGCAGCGAGGGCTATTCATGCTGCAAATGCTCAAGCAGATTGTCGTGACCGGCATCAAGACCGAAGCGCCGCCAGTGGCCGATGAAACCTTGCGTCTCGTCAGCCAGCGGCTCGAAAAAGCCATGCTGGCGTTGCTTGGCCGCGCCCTGGTGATCCGCTATGTCGATGCCGGCTCATGCAACGGCTGCGGGCTGGAAATCCAGGCGCTCGGCAATCCCTACTACAACCTCGAGTCGCTCGGCATCCGCTTCGCCGCGAGCCCACGCCATGCCGACTTGCTGCTGGTCGCTGGCCCGGTCGCACGGAACATGGAAGTCGCGCTGCGCCGCACCTATGACGCGATGCCAGCACCCAAGCTGGTCGTCGCTGTCGGCGAATGTGGCTGCAACGGCGGCATCTTTGGCGAGAGCTACGCGAGTCTTGGAAGCGTGGCCAACGTCATCCCCGTCGACGTCGCGGTGCCGGGCTGTCCGCCACCGCCACTGGCGGTGCTGCAAGGTATCCTCACTGCGCTCATGGGCAAGTAGGTCGCAATTTCGTGCCACAATAATCGCCCTTCCGCGATCACCCGCATTTCAGGAAAACCCGCCTCATGTACATCCAGACCTTCGATGACCTGCTGACCACGGCCCGCCAGCAACCCGACGCACAGCGCCTGCTGTTCGTTTTCGCCATCTCTGAATTGCCCGAGGACGCGAGCCTCGAACAGCGCCTGCGCTTCAAGAACGGCCTCGGCGGTGCGCTGAGCCCACTGATGGAAGTCGACAAACTACCCGACGAACTCCAGGAGTTCGATCAGCTTGTCACGGAATCACTGCACTTCACTCAAGGCACACGTGCCGAAGACTGGACCATCGTCTTCTGTGCAGCACTGGGTGGCCAGGGCCGCACGCCGCCGAGCCGTGAAGATGCCGATATCCCGCTGCGCCGCATGACCGACTCCATCCGCATGGGCGAGATTGAGGCCTACATTGCCTTTGACCGCATGGGGCATCAGATTCGCCTGGTGCAGGGTTAAGCGGAACTCCTTTTCCATCCGTCATGACCGAACCCGAAGGCCGTCATCTCATCATTCACGGCCGCGTCCAGGGCGTCGGCTTTCGTTATCATATGACGCGTGAGGCGGTACGCCTCGGGCTGGCAGGCTGGGTACGCAACCGCAGCGACGGCGCGGTCGAGGCCGTCGTCGCCGGCACGGCCGAGCCCATTGCTGCAATGCTGGTCTGGGCGCGTCATGGCCCACCACTGGCGTGTGTCGAGCATCTTGCCGTCGAACGAGCTTCCAGTACCGAGACTACTGAGCTCCTCGCTACCGATCGCTTTCAGCAGCGCGCCGACGCCTAAAGCACCTGCTCTGTGGCAGCCGCCAATTGCCGCAGGCTATCGAGCACATAGCCAAATTCAATCGCCTTATCCATTGCGATTGCTACTGCTTGCTCTAGAATGAAACCTTCTGGAGCGAGATCCAGCAAGTGTTTTCCCTCTCGTACCCACCCGATTCCACCACGCTGCCAACTGGCAGCCCGCAGTCTCAACCTTGGCATCACCCTTGGCATCACCCTTTCACTTTCAAGGAGATCATCATGGCCGTTCTCGTCGGTAAGCCCGCTCCCGATTTCACCGCCACTGCGGTTCTGGGAAATAATGAAATCAAGCCCGTCACACTCTCGGAAGCTATCAAGGGCAAGTACGCGGTTGTCTTTTTCTACCCGCTCGACTTTACCTTCGTCTGCCCGTCCGAGCTGATCGCCTTCGATCACCGCCTCGAAGAGTTCAAGAAGCGTAATGTCGAAGTCATCGGCGTCTCGATCGACTCGCAGTTCACCCACCTCGCCTGGAAGAACACCCCCGTCGACAAGGGAGGTATCGGCCAGGTCAAGTACACGCTGGTGGCCGACATCAAGCATGAAATCTGCAAGGCCTACGACGTCGAATCCGCTGGCGGCGTCGCCTTCCGCGGCTCCTTCCTGATCGACAAGGCCGGCATCGTGCGCCACCAGGTCGTGAACGATCTGCCGCTGGGACGCGATATCGACGAAATGCTGCGCATGGTCGATGCGCTGCAGTTCAACGAAGAGAATGGCGAGGTCTGCCCGGCTGGCTGGAAGAAGGGCAGTGCCGGCATGACCGCCACACCCGATGGCGTCGCCAAATATCTGGCTTCGCACGCCAAGGCACTCTAATCGCCCGGCGCCATCAACCTCAGAAGAAGCCGCCCGAGGGCGGCTTCAGACTGCTGACAAAGCCCTCGATTTTGAGGGCTTTGTTGCATCGGTTTTGTG
>CAZAOQ010000107.1:0-10458 GCA_964486795.1 uncultured Rhodocyclaceae bacterium | reverse complement strand
ATGGCCGCCGAAGGTGTTGAGTTCCGTGTGAAGCAGAACATTGGCAAGGATGTGTCGGTGGACGCGCTGCTCGGTGAGTTCGATGCGGTGGTGTTGAGCGGTGGTGCGGAAAATCCGCGCGACCTCCCCGCCCCTGGCCGCGAACTCGAGGGCGTTTATTTTGCGATGCAGTTCCTTGGTCAGCAGAACAAGGTGGTCGCCGGCGACATGGCAGCCAACCCGATCAGTGCGAAGGGCAAGCATGTGGTGGTGATCGGTGGTGGCGATACAGGGTCAGATTGCGTTGGAACTTCCAACCGTCATGGCGCGGCGAGTATCACGCAGATCGAACTGATGCCTCGTCCTCCCGAACAGGAAAACGGCCCGCTGACTTGGCCCTACTGGCCGATGCGGCTGCGCACCTCGTCTTCGCACGACGAAGGTTGCACGCGTGACTGGTCGGTTGGCACCAAGTCTTTTGTTGCCGGGACAGGTGCGGATGCAGGCAAGATCAAGGCGATCATGCTCGTGCGTCTCGAATGGAAGAGCGGCAAGATGAGTGAGATTGCGGGGAGTGAGTTTGAGTTGCCCGCAGATCTGGTTTTCCTGGCGATGGGCTTTCTTGGTCCACAGGCAGGGGTGCTTGATGCCTTCGGTATCGCTAAAGATGCGCGCGGCAACGCTGCGGCCAGCACCGACGATGCAGCCAATGCCAAGGCGTACCAGACATCGGTGCCCAAGGTGTTTGCTGCCGGCGACATGCGCCGCGGTCAGTCGCTGGTAGTCTGGGCCATCCGTGAAGGTCGCCAGTGCGCACGTGCCGTCGATGAGTTCCTGATGGGAAGTTCGACGCTGCCGCGCTGAGAATGCCAAGCTCTATGGTGGTGTCATTACCCTTGCCCGTTTAATCTTCATCGTCTTTGGAAGGTCAGTATGAACATCGTCATCCTCGCCGCAGGACAGGGTAAGCGCATGCGCTCCGACCTGCCTAAGGTGCTGCAGGCGCTTGCCGGAAAACCATTGTTGTCCCACGTCATCGCCACGGCACGGGCGCTCAAGCCGGCGATGATCTGTATCGTCTATGGGCATGGTGGCGAACAGGTGCGCGAGCGTCTCGCTGCTCCCGGACTGACCTGGGTCAAGCAGGAGCAGCAGCTCGGCACAGGGCATGCGGTGTTGCAAGCGTTGCCCCATCTCGATCCGACTCAGCCGACACTGGTACTCTACGGCGATGTGCCGCTGACACGGATCGATACGCTCCTGCATTTGATCGACAAGGCGCGCGCGCAGGGTGACTGTGCGCTGGCACTGCTGACCGCGTATCTCGATGATCCTCGAGGCTATGGCCGTATCGTGCGTGCGCCCGTGACGGTGGGAGAAGAGGGGGCAGTGCTGCGCATTGTCGAAGACAAAGATGCCGCCCCTGAAGAGCGTGCGATACGCGAGACGAATACCGGCATTCTGTTCGCACCGACAGAGGCTTTGCGCCGCTGGTTACCTGGGCTTGGTAACCAAAATGCGCAGGGTGAATACTATCTAACTGACATTGTTGGTTTGGCCGTAAGGGATAAGCTGGCGATCTGCTCGGCTCAGCCGCTCGATGCCTGGGAGACGGAGGGTGTGAATAGCCCGGCGCAACTGGCTGCACTCGAACGTATTTATCAACGCAATGTGGCTGGTCATTTGATGGAGCAGGGCGTAAGGCTGGCCGATCCGACACGTATTGATGTGCGCGGTGAGTTGCTTTGTGGGCGTGATGTTTTCATCGACGCGAACTGCTTGTTCGAAGGTCGTGTCGAGCTCGGTGATCGCGTCGAAATCGGACCGAACTGCGTACTGAAAGATGCCAAGGTGGGCTCTGGTACGCGTATCGCGGCCTTCAGTCACATTGATTCCGCGACGCTAGGCCGCGACAATGCGATTGGTCCGTATGCGCGCCTGCGTCCGGGCGCGATGCTTGGCGACGACGTACATATTGGCAACTTCGTTGAAGTGAAGAACAGTACCATCGCAGATCATTCCAAAGCGAACCATCTCGCTTACGTCGGTGATGCGACGGTTGGCAGCCGTGTCAATATCGGCGCAGGAACGATCACCTGCAATTACGACGGCGGCAACAAGCATCGCACCATCATCGAGGATGATGTCTTCATCGGTTCGGATACCCAGCTCGTCGCGCCTGTCACTGTGCGGCGTGGTGCTACGCTTGGTGCCGGCACCACTTTGACGAAAGACGCCGAGGCAGATACGCTGACTATCTCGCGCGTCCGCCAGATCACCATCGCCGGATGGAAGCGGCCAGTGAAAGCCCGGAAGGACTGAAGAAGCAGAGCGTATGCGTGTAGGTCTAACGATCGAAATTGCGTGTGCCTTCTCGCTTCCACTTCGCAGCTCCGTCTGCATTATTGCTAAAAGGATTCAGCATGTGTGGGATCGTCGCCGCAGTCGCTTGCCGCAACATTGTTTCTGTTCTCATCGAGGGGCTGTGTAAGCTCGAATACCGCGGTTATGACTCGGCGGGTCTTGCTGTCCTCAATCCGACGCTAAGCCGCTTGCGCAGCGTTGGTCGTGTTGCCGAGCTTGCGGCCCATGCTGAAGGACTCGATGCCCACATCGGCATTGCCCATACACGCTGGGCGACGCACGGTGTGCCGTCTGAGCGCAATGCGCATCCGCATATTTCCGCAGGTCTTGCCGTGGTGCATAACGGGATTATCGAGAACTTCGCCGAACTCAAGGCGCGTTTGATTGGCGCCGGTTACGTGTTCACTTCAGATACCGATACGGAGGTCATCGCCCACCTAGTAGACGACATCCTCAAAACTACGCCAGACTTGCTCGAGGCAGTGCGGCTCGCCAGCGCGCAACTAGTTGGCGCCTATGCCATCGCGGTACTGCGTGAAGGGAGTGAACGCATCGTTGTTGCTCGCCAAGGGGCGCCACTGTTGCTCGGTATTGGCGCAGACGGATGTTATGCCGCATCGGATGCTTCAGCATTGCTGCAGGTCACGCGCACCATGGTTTATCTGGAAGATGGTGACCTCGCCGAGATTGCTTATGACGGTTATCGCATCATCCGTCAGGACGGCACGCAGGTCGAGCGCGAACGTCATGAGAGCACGCTGTCCGCCGATGCTGTTGAGCTAGGCCGCTACAAGCACTACATGCAAAAAGAGATTTTCGAGCAGCCGGTTGCGCTGGCTAATACGCTCGAAATGCTTGGCAGCAATATGGCGGCGCAGTCTTTCTCAGCCAACATCTTTGGTGCTGCGGCACCCGACATGCTGCGCACAACGAAGTCTGTGCTGATCATTGCCTGTGGCACGAGTTACCACTCTGGTCTCGTTGCGCGCTACTGGATCGAGCAGCTCGCCGGTATCCCTTGCACCGTGGAAATCGCCAGCGAATATCGTTACCGCGTTTCTGTCACTGACCCAGATCAGCTTGTGGTTGCCATTTCGCAGTCGGGTGAAACGGCGGATACGCTTGCGGCTGTCAAGTACGCCAAGGCGCGCGGCATGGGCCGCACGTTGGCCATCTGCAATGTGGCTGAGTCGGCTATCGTGCGCGAGTGCGCCCTCCGCTTTCTAACGCGGGCTGGTATGGAAATCGGCGTTGCGTCGACAAAGGCATTTACCACGCAGCTCGCAGCGTTGTTCGTGCTTGCGGCGACACTGGCTCAGCTTAACGGTCGCCTGTCTCTTGGCGAAGAGGCGGAGTATCTGACGGCGCTGCGCCATCTGCCCTTGGCCGTGAAGAAGGTGCTGGAGCTGGAGCCTGCGATTGCGGAGTGGGCGAAGGCCTTTGCTGCAAAGAATCACGCCCTGTTTCTCGGTCGGGGGCTACATTATCCGATCGCCCTGGAAGGGGCGCTGAAACTTAAGGAAATCTCCTACATTCACGCCGAAGGCTATCCGGCCGGCGAGCTTAAGCATGGGCCACTGGCGCTGGTCGACAGGGACATGCCCGTTATCTCCGTTGCGCCAAATGACAATTTGCTCGAAAAGCTCAAGTCCAACCTGCAGGAAGTGCGTGCGCGAGGCGGAGAGCTCTATGTGTTTGCGGATGCCGACAGTGAAGTGAGTGAAAGCGATGGGGTGCACATTCTGCGGTTGCCCGAGCACTATGGGCTGCTATCGCCGGTGCTGCATGTGGTTGCTTTGCAGCTGCTTTCTTACCATGTCGCGCTGGTCAAAGGAACGGATGTCGATAAGCCGAGAAACCTCGCCAAGTCGGTGACTGTTGAATAGAATGCTGACGTGGATTTGTAATATTCTGTAAGTCAGTTAAATCAGGGTTGTAAGGGGCGCTTGTATCGCTCCCTGACCATTCCTAATCGGGCCGTCAACCGGCAAAAATGCGCAGTGATCATGTTCTGTCTTCGGTGTGGCCGGGGACGGAGAAGGATAGCGATGAAACGAGTAGATGATTTTCGCCTGAAGTTCGGCAAGCATGAACTGGTCCCTATCATGATCGGTGGCATGGGCGTCGACATCTCGACCGCCGAACTGGCGCTCGAAGTCGCGCGGCTAGGCGGCGTCGGCCATATCTCGGATGCCATGGTGCCGACTGTTTCCGACCGGCGCTTCAAGACCCACTTTGTCCGCGACAAGCTCAAACTTTACAAACACAACGTCGCCAATGCGGATAAGTCCGTGGTGCAGTTCGACCTTGGTTTGCTTGAAGAGGCAACGCGCAATCACGTTGGCAAGACCATGGAAGCCAAGCGCGGCCCCGGCATGGTGTTTGTCAATTGCATGGAAAAACTGACAATGAACGCGCCGCGCGAAACGCTGCGTGTTCGGTTGAAGGCGGCGCTGGATGTCGGCGTCGACGGCATCACGTTGTCCGCCGGCTTGCATCTTGGCTCATTCGCTCTGATCGAGGATCATCCGCGCTTTCGCGATGCTCATCTTGGTATCATCGTTTCTTCGTTGCGCGCCCTGCAGCTGTTTTTGCGCAAAACCGCTAAACTCAACCGCTTGCCAGATTTCGTTGTGGTTGAAGGTCCGCTAGCAGGGGGGCATCTCGGTTTTGGCATGGACTGGGCGCAATATGATCTGGCCACCATCGTCGCCGAGATCCAGCAGTTTATGTTGGCTGAAAAGCTCAATATCCCGTTGATCCCCGCCGGTGGCATCTTCACCGGTTCTGACGCTGTTGATTTTCTGGACAAGGGTGCCGCGGCCATACAGGTGTCGACGCGCTTCACTGTGGCACAGGAATGCGGTCTGCCAGCTGATACACAGCAGGAATACTTCAAAGCCGGTGAGCAGGACATTGAGGTGAATACCGTTTCACCCACCGGCTATCCCATGCGCATGTTAAAGAACAGCCCTGCGATTGGTTCCGGTATCCGCCCCAACTGCGAAGCCTTTGGTTATCTGCTTGATGGTTCGGGTAACTGCGCTTACATCACCGCATACAATCGCGAACTTGCTGCGCATCCAGATTCGAAGAAGATCTCGGTCATGGACAAGACCTGTCTTTGCACTCATATGCGCAACTTCGACTGCTGGACCTGCGGTCACTATACTTATCGCCTCAAGGACACCACCCACAAGCTTGCCGACGGTAGCTACCAGATACTCACGGCCGAGCATATTTTCCACGATTACCAGTACAGCACTGATCATAAGATCGCACTTCCTGACTGACTGGATCGGGGGCGCACACGCCGCGCTGAGGCGTAAGGAGTAATGCGGCCGGGTGCACATGACTGTGTATCCGGCTTTGCTTTGTCCAGACTCTTGATTCGGACAATAGATCGTTGAGATTGCCATGAAATTTGATAGCCGCGCCAACCTTCACGTTCCAGTCGATGAGCCACTCATCGTCGACAATCCTGACCAATATCCTTGGGATCGCGACGTGGACGTCGCTGTTGTTGGCCTTGGTTTGGCCGGTGCCTCCGCTGCACTCGAGGCTGCGGACCACGGCGCACGCGTGCTGGTACTCGACCGTCTTGGCGGCGGAGGCGCTTCTGGAATTTCCGGTGGCGTCGTCTATGCGGGGGGCGGCACTCGCCAGCAGCGGGAGGCCGACGTCGAGGATACGCCCGAGAATATGTATGAGTATCTGCGCGTTCAAGTCGGTGGCGTTGTCTCCGATGAAACGTTGCGACGTTTCTGTCACGAGAGCGTTGTTAACCTCGAATGGTTGGAGCACTTTGGCGTGCGTTTCAGCAGTCGTTATTACAAGGAGAAAAACTCCTTCCCTGGTGGCGCATGGGGGCTTTACCACTCAGGCAATGAAGCCTATGCGCCGTATAACGCTAACTCCACAAGTGCCGCACGCGGCCACGTGACGCAAGGTGGCGGTTACTTTGGTGGGCCGGGCTTGATGCGACCATTAATCGAAGCGCTTTGCCGTCGATACGCGGAGCGCGTTGAGTTGTTGCGTTTTGCCGAGGTATTCGGCTTGATCGTCGACTCCCGGAACAATGTCGTCGGCGTGCGCTATCGCCTCGGATCACAGGGCGGGCCGGTCTATGCCCTGCGTGCTAGCCTGCACTGGATGGCCAGCAAGATAAATATTGCCATGCCACGAGGTGGTGCGCCGTTGCGCAAGTTGGCGGGCCTGCTGAGCGTTTTCGACCGCGAGCAAAGTGTGCGCGTACGTAAGGGCGTTGTACTCAGTGCTGGTGGATTCATCTTTAATAAGCCTATGGTCGAGCAGGCGACCGGTGCCCGTCTCCTCACACCACACGCCCTTGGGGAAGACTGTAACGGCAGCGGGATCCGCCTTGGCCTCACGCGCGGCGCTGCAACGGACCGAATTGATCGCCTGACATACTGGCGCTTCTACGCGCCGCCGCACGCCTGGCTCAAAGCTTTAGCAGTTGGGACGAGTGGCAAGCGGTTGTGTAACGAAGCCCTTTACGGTGCAACGGTTGCGGACGTCATGCGGGAAAAGAGTGGTGGTCGTGGGTGGCTGATCCTGGATAAGCCACTTATGCAGGAAGCTTACGTTCAATTACGTAGTGATATGGCATTAATACAGAAGCTCATGAGCTTGATGTATATCGTCCGCTGTACCCGGAAGGCCACCACCGCTGCTGATCTTGCGCGCAAGATCGGTGTGCCGGTCGATGTGCTTGAAACTACGCTTCAGACTTACAATCAGAGCATCGCTGACGGCGGCACCGACGAGTACGCCAAGCCCGACAAATACCGTATGCCGCTGGGCAATAGTCATTACTATGCGATCGACATCAGCATCGGCTCGAAATTCCCCTGCCCGACCTTGACGCTCGGCGGCTTGCGTGTCAACGAAAAAAGCGGTCTAGTCATCGATGGCGAGGGCCGTGAAATCGCTGGGCTCTATGCGGCAGGGCGCAATGCCGTCGGTTTGTGTGCGCATACTTATATCAGCGGGCTGTCGTTGGCGGATTGCCTGTTCAGCGGAAGGCGCGCAGGGCGGCATGCGGCGACGGGAAGTATTCCAAGCGCTTCAACTTCAGCTTAAAGTGAACTGCCCAATATTTTGGCGAAAGACTCGCTTGAACTACAGCAAGACCATGTTATCTCGATGGATCAGTTCTGTTTCATCGAGATAGCCGAGGAGGTCTTCGATTTCATGTGTTGCATGTTGGGCAATGCGTCGCGCTTCGGAGCTTGAGTAGTTGATCAACCCCCGCGCGATTTCATGACCTGTTTGCGTTTTGCAGGCAACTACCGCACCGCGCTTGAAGTCTCCCTCGACGGCGACGACCCCGATCGACAACAGGCTCTTGCCGGCTTTCAATGCATCGACCGCACCATCATCCAGCAGCACACCACCTGCTAATTGCAATTGGTCTGCGAGCCATTGCTTTCGAGCAGCAAGCGGTGAGGCTGTTGCGATCAATAACGTGCCAATTTCCTGGCCATGAGCCACGCGGAGCAATGCATCAGTATCGCGTCCGCTGGCGATCACTGTGTGAGTACCACTGCGTGCGGCACGCTGGGCGGCCCTGACCTTCGTGATCATCCCTCCTTTGCTGATTCCGGTTCCAGCGCCACCCGCCATGGCCTCGTAGCGAGTATCGTCAGCCTTGCCTTCTGAGATTAGCGTCGCGTTCGGATCTCGACGAGGGTCGGCACTGAAAAGCCCCGATTGGTCGGTCAGGATTACGAGTGCGTCGGCTTCAATGAGATTTGCGACCAGCGCTCCGAGGGTATCGTTGTCACCGAACTTGATTTCGTCTGTGACGACGGTATCGTTTTCATTAATAATGGGTACGACACCCAGATTAAGGAGCGTCATAATTGTCGAACGCGCATTCAAATAGCGTGTGCGGTCGGCGAGGTCTTCATGGGTCAGCAGGATCTGCGCGGTTTTGAGGCCGTGCTGCGCAAAATTGGTCTCGTAAGCCTGCGCAAGGCCCATCTGCCCGACTGCGGCGGCTGCCTGAAGTTCATTCATTGCGTGCGGTCGTTCCGACCAGCCAAGGCGCTGCATACCGGCGGCAATGGCCCCCGACGACACGAGCGCCACCTGGCGCCCTTCAGCAAGCAGCGCAGAAATTTGCCGAGCCCATTCGGTGATCGCATCCAGCGCGAGTCCGGTGCCGTTGTTGGTGACCAGAGCACTGCCAACCTTGACTACAAGGCGACGGGAGTTATGAAGCCGGTTCCTCATCTTCTTCAGAGAGCGGGGGAGGTTTGTTCTGTTCGATAAAGTCCATGATCGCGTAGGTCAACTCCTTGCAACCCGCCCCATTGATTGCGGAAATCGGAAAGAATCGATCGATAGCGCCATAACCACTGACGAGGTTTGCAATGCGCTCATCACGTTCTTCGGTGGGCAGCAGATCAACTTTGTTGACGACTAGCCAGCGCGTTTTCTCGTAGAGAGCAGTATCGTATTTGCGGAGTTCTTCGATGATCGCTTGCGCATCGTGTACAGGGTCGGCGGCTGGATCGAAGGGGGCGATGTCGACCAGGTGGAGGAGTAGCCGTGTGCGTTGCAAGTGCCGCAGGAAGCGGTGCCCGAGTCCGGCACCCTCGGCGGCACCCTCAATCAGTCCAGGGATGTCGGCGATCACAAAACTGCGATTATGGTCGACCCGGACGACGCCGAGGTTGGGGTGCAGCGTGGTGAAGGGGTAATCGGCGACCTTGGGCTTTGCCGCTGAGACAGCGCGGATCAGGGTGGATTTTCCTGCGTTCGGGAGTCCGAGCAAGCCAACGTCAGCGAGCACCTTCAGCTCAAGCCGAAGATCGCGACGCTCTCCTTCCCCTCCAGATGTGCATTGGTGGGGTGCGCGATTGATGCTGGATTTAAAATGAATATTGCCAAGCCCACCTTGGCCGCCACTGGCTATCATGGTGCGTTTGCCGTCACGATCAAGGTCGACGATTATTTCACCAGTAAGCGCATCGCTGATCACGGTACCCACGGGTACGCGGAGAGTCATGTCCTCGCCGCCCTTGCCATAGCAATCCGCTCCTCTGCCGTTCTCGCCGTGCTGGGCGCGAAAGATCCTTGTGTAGCGAAAGTCGATTAGCGTGTTTAGATTGCAATCAGCGACCGCCCAGATGCTGCCACCTCGACCACCATCACCGCCATCAGGTCCGCCACGAGGTATGTATTTTTCCCGGCGGAACGAGGCCGAGCCATTGCCGCCGTCTCCGGCGATGACTTCAATTTTGGCTTCGTCGAAGAACTTCATTCTTTTGTCAATTGCTTGTACATAAACACAAAAGCCCTATCACCAAGATAGGGCTTTTATGCTGGGCGTTCTAAAGTCAGATGGCTGGAACAATATTGACGGTCTTGCGCCTTTCGGCACCCTTGACCGTAAATTGAACCGAGCCCTCTACCTTGGCGAAAAGTGTGTGGTCCTTGCCGATACCGACGTTATCACCGGCATGGAATTTCGTACCGCGCTGGCGAACAATGATGCTGCCTGCTGAAACAACTTGACCACCGTAACGTTTGACGCCAAGTCGTTTCGATTCCGAATCGCGACCGTTACGGGAACTGCCGCCTGCTTTTTTGTGTGCCATGGCTCAGGCTCCTTAAAAGTTAGCCAGCGATACCGCTGATCTGAATTTCGGTGTAATACTGGCGATGGCCTTGATGCTTTTGATAGTGCTTGCGCCGGCGCATTTTGAAGATTTTGATCTTCGCTGCGCGACCGTGCGAAATCACCTTCGCCGTGACTTTAGCGCCGACGATGATAGGGGTTCCGATCTTGACCGTTTCCCCTTCGCCGACCATGAGTACTTGGTCAAGAGTGATTTCTGCGCCCACATCAGCCGGTATCTGTTCTACTTTAATTTTTTCGCCAGCGACAACGCGATACTGCTTGCCGCCGGTTTTTATGACCGCGTACATGTTGGACTCCAATAAAGATGCTACAGAGGACCGGCAATTATACATGGACGACCGATGCCGGGGAAAGAAAAATTTCAAATAACAATGAATGACAATGAATGACTGTCGCGGGTTTTTAGAATTGTCCGGTTCTGTAGCACATGAATTGTCCGCTTA
>CAZAOQ010000106.1:0-10499 GCA_964486795.1 uncultured Rhodocyclaceae bacterium | reverse complement strand
GGTCCCAGTTCACCACCTGGGTCTTCTTGTAGGCGATGCCCTTTTCCAGCATGCGCAGGAACAGCCACTGGTTCCACTTGTAGTACGCGGGCTGGCAGGTGGCGAGTTCGCGCGTCCAGTCGATGGCGAAGCCGAGCGACTGGAGCTGCTTCTTCATGTAGGCGATGTTGTCGTAGGTCCACTTCGCCGGCGGCACGTTGTTCTGGATCGCCGCGTTCTCGGCCGGCAGGCCGAAGGCGTCCCAGCCCATCGGCTGCAGCACGTTGTAGCCACGCATCCGGTGGTGCCGGGAGAGCACGTCGCCGATGGTGTAATTGCGGACATGCCCCATATGCAGCTTGCCTGACGGATAGGGGAACATCGACAGGCAGTAGTACTTCGGCTTGCTGGTGTCCGCCACCGCGCGGAAGGCCGATGACGTCTCCCAGTCTTGTTGCGCGGCCTGCTCGATTTCGTTGGGGCTGTATTTTTCCTGCATGGTGGGGCTCATGTTCCGGATATCTTTGGGAAAGTCGGCAATTATACCCGGCAGCAGCAAGGCCCAAGGCGAGCGCTGGCAATTCGTGTCATTGCCATGAGGTACCAGCAGCTTTTTTGATCCTTGGCTTAGCCAGGATCAAGCATTGACGCCATTCTTCACGATGCATCGGCCGGAAAGCCAATAACGACGCGCTTCTCCACGGTGTCGCAGATTTAAATCGCCTACCTTGATACGCCGAGCCATCCCCAGGTCTGCCGCGTGCAACGGTCCCACCAGCGCAGCGAGATCAGCCAGGGTGAGGCGCTGAGGCGCAGCAGGTCGGCGTTGGAGACGTGGCTGGCGAAATGTTGTGCGCCGGCTTGGGCGAGTGGGCGGGATGGCATTTCGGTGAGGAAGCGTTGCAGCGCGAGACCGATCAGTTGCGGGTCGGGTGAGATCACTCCGCTGCCGGCCAGGTCACCGATCACGCCTGACAGCGACAGCCAGGATTTGCGCAGCAGCACGAAGTCTTCCCAGAAGCCGGCGGCGGTGTGCAGGGCGAGTTCATCGAACAGCGCCAGCAGCCAGTCGAAGCCGGGGCGATGGCCCTGGAACGCGACTTGATCCAGCGCGCGTTCAACAGCTGCGCTGAGGATGGGATCGTCGTGGGTGATGGTGCCGAGTGTGGCTACCGCGCGGCGAATGCTGTCCGCATCGAGTAGCAGGCCGCCAAGAACAATGGCGACAAGCGCTTCGCGCTGTGTCTTGGTGAGGCCGGCGGTCAGGCTCCAGTCGAGGACCGCGAGGCGGCCGTCTGCGGTGACGAAGAGGTTGCCGGCATGCAGATCGGCATGCACCACGGCGCGGTCATCGGTGCTCCAGAAGGGCTGGCCGAGCAATGCGGAGATCATCGTCTCGGCGAGTTGCTGGCGCAGCACCGGCGTGAGTTCGGCATCGGTCACCTTGGTCCCGAAGATGCGCTCCATGGCGGTCATGCGCGGCGTGCACCAGGGCAGCAGATCGGGCACCTGAATCAAGGGTTCTTCTGCATAGAACGCGGCGGCGGCACGCAGGTTTTGCTGTTCGATGTCGAGATGGACTTCGCGCGTCATCAAACGCTGCACGGTCTCCAGCATGTCGCGATAGTCGACGGGTGGCAGGACCAGTGCGCGGCTGCGTTCTTCAAGATAGGGTGCGAGTTCGACGAGGATGGCGAGCTCCTGGGCGAGCATGTCCTCGATGCCAGGCTTGAGCACCTTGAATACGCCGTGCTGAACTTCATCACCCTGCCGCCAGGTGAACGGCATGACGACGGCGACGCTGCCTTCGGCGAGCGCTTCGCTGCCGATTTCGATGTGAGCGGCTTGCGTGTCCGCGATGACGCTACTGTTTTCGAGTTCGTGCCGGATGCGTGCCAGGACTAATTCATGCGGTGTCGTCGCGGGCAGCGATTCGAGCTTCTGCAACTGGCGACGCAGGTTTTCGTCGAGCTGCGGGTGGCGGGCAACAATCTGGCCGAGCTTGTGCAGCGTCGGGCAGCGTGCCATGAGGGCGACGAGGCGGCACGCGGCATCGGCATCCGGATCGATGCCGAGCACGAGTTGTTCGGTGATGATGGTGGCCACGCGCTCGGCGGGAAGCCGGGTAAGGAAAAAAGTCAGCCCATCGCTGACCAGTGCTCGCCAGTGCGCCAGCGGCGCGGGGATCAGCGCATCGAGTCCCAGCGCCGCGAGCAGTTCTGCGTCGAATGGCGCGGTGGCCGCAGGGGATGAGTTGACCGAGTTGGCCGTGGCGCGAGTCGGGCGGCGTTTGCTCATCTCGCCTTACGTTTTACTTTTCACCGGGATTGACCAGCCGCAACATGGCGTTGAATGCCGCCGAGCTATGCGTCGGGTTGTAGCGATCGAAGAGTTTGCGCTGGCGTTCCAGCTTCGGGGCGGGCAGGCTTCCGAGGATCTGCTGGCGTTCGGCGGCGATTTCCTGGCACATCCGGTCCGTGACAAACAGGAACGGGATCGGCTTGTACAGGTCGTCCGCACCGAGCAGGTGGTAGCGCATCTGTGCGGGAGCTTCACTTGCGGAACGTTTTCTCATGGCGAGAGGAGAACGGGATGAGCCGGACCCGGTAAATATTGAACAGCCGGGCATTTTACTTTGCATCGGGGATTGGTACTACCCCAATTAAATAGCAGTGCCCTGTTGTGGCCTGGTTGCTAGTTCAGCGGTTCACCAACGCGCTCGCGGAACGCTGCGGGCACGGAGGCCACCTTGCGCGCTGCGTAGTCGAAGAAGACGATGCCACTCTTGCCGCGCGCGACCTCGCGTCCTGAATCTTTCTCGGTCATGCACCAGACGAGGTCGCAACCCTTGCCGCTGAAATCATTGGCCGTTATGCGCACGACCATGATTTCGCCATGGAATGCTTCGGACTTGTACTGCACGGCAGCGTCGGCCAGAAGGATGCCGACGCCTTCGACGTTGCTCTCGTGATAGCCGAAGGAGCTGAAGAAGCGTGAACGGGCCTCGGAGACGAGGGTCAACAGCTGGGCATTGTCGAGATGGCCGCCATAGTTGATATGGCTCTGGTAGATCGTGATCTCGGTGGAAAAGCGAAAGTGATCGGGGAGTTCGATACGGATGCGCGGCATGTTTTTCGAGTGGGTTAGGGATTTTGGGCACGCGCTGCGAAAACGGTGCGCAGGCGTTGTGACTGTTCCGGTGTGCTGTAAGCCTGGACGAGGGCAACGGCGATCAGTGCGTCGATGTCGTCACTATGGTGGGTCTCGCGGGCTTCCAAGGCGCGCTTCATGGCGTGCAGCTTAAGTTCGCGCCGTGCTTCCTGATGCGCGGGCGGCGAGGCGATATCAAGGGCAGCCTCGAGCTTTAGCAGCGTCGCGTCGAGGGCGGCGGTATCGCTCGTGGCCGTCTTTATGGCAGCGCTTGTGAAACGACGCTGCAGTGCGTCACGCCATGGGCTCGGGAGCGACGTGGGCAGTGTCGGCAATGCGGCCCAGCGCGCAGCACGATCGGCGGTGTCATTCCCGGTGGCGGTTGCAGCGGCTTCTGCGTCACACAGCTTCAGGCGCTCCAGCAGGCTGTCGCAGGCGGCTTGCCAGAGGCGCTGCTTGCCGCTGCTGGCGTGTTGCTGCGCCTGTGTGTGGGCGGTGCGGAAAGTGGCGTCGAGCTGGTTGGCGGCGGCCTTCGGCGCGGGGCCGGCATTGCGCCATTGCGCGTCGATTTCGCCGATCTGCTGCTTGATTTCATGCGGGGCCAGCGCATCGTTGTGCGCAAGTTCGTGCAGCCGCGCGATTAGTGCTTCGCGTGTTGTCTGATGGGCAGCAAATTCCGCATCGCGTGCGTGATGGGCGGTGCTGCGGGCGGTGAAGATAGCGTCGGTGGCGGTCTTGAATTCGGCCCACAGGGCGTTTTCGTCCTTGCGCGCGAGTGCTTGGGATTGCGCCGTTGACTTCGCATGCTGTTGCCACTCAGCCTGCAGCGCGCGGACCTGGGCGACGACGTCGCGGTTACTGGCGTGTGCTTGTAGTTCAGTAGCCCGGGTGATCAGGGCACGGCGTTCGGCGTACGCCTGATGGCGCGCGTTCTTGAGCGGTGTTTCGAGGCGAGTGAGGGCGGCGCTGAGGCGTTTCTTCAAGGCCGGCTGCGCATCGCGTGGTGCGGTGTGTTCAATGGGCCCGAGCTTGCGCCAATCCGCCTGGAAGGCGTCCAGAGTGCGCGTCACGGCGCGCCAGTCGAATTCCTCAGAGACCTGCCCTGGAAGCCGCGCCAATGCTTGTTCTTCAGGCATAGGCTCGGAGATGCCCGTCCCTGCTTGTTCTCCGGCCGGGTCTGTGGTGGGTAACGCAGGTAGTGGGCAGGCTTCCAGAGCAGCGAGCAGCGTCTCGCGCGTGTGCAGGTTTTCCAGGCGCGTTTCAGCGAGCTTCTGCTGCTGGGTGGCAATAGGCTGCCAGGCAGCACTGAGTGCAGCGTCGAAGCGTTTCCAGAGCGTCTGGCTGGTGGCATTGCCGAGGTGGTCGCGGCCGAGTGCCCTCCAGCGAACGCGCAGTTGCTCGATGTCGTGAGCATGCTGCTTGAAATCGAGCTTCTGGCGGGTGTTACCCGCGGCGCCCGCCAGCTTTTCGGCCTCGCGAACCAGTTCTTCGCGCGCCTGCTCACCACCCCAAGTTTGCCAGCCCTTGAGGCGCGCGTGCTCAGCCTGCAGTATTTGCAGGCGTGTCTGTCGGGGTGTGTCAAGCCCGCCAAGCGTGTCGGCATGCTCACGCAATGTGGCAAGTTGTTTGTCGATTTCATGCAGCTGCCCTTCCGCGAGGGTCTGTTCTGCAACGCTGAGGATGACATCGAAAGCGGCGTATGCCTGTTGCGTGGCTTGTGCGTTCTGCTGGCGCTGCTTGTCGCGTGATTTTGCGTGTTCTTCGCGGTCAGCCTGGCGTACAGCGGCCGCAGCGTCCTTGGCTGTCTGCTCGACGTGACGTGCGGTAGTGTGCTCAGCGTGTTGCAGCGTGGTGCGCAACTCGTCGGCGAGTGACTGGCAGCTTGGGTCGGCGAGTGTGGCAGATTCGGCGAGCGCGGCATCGACCGCATGTCGGGCGGCGTCCAGCGTATCTGCAGCGTTTGCAGCGTCCGCAACAAACGCAGTGTTCGCAGTGTTCGTTGAGCCAATCACTGCCCGCAGCTTGTCCAGTGCCTGGGTGGCCTGTTCGGTCCATTGCTGGATTTGGCGGTGTCGTTCGCCGCGTTCGCGTGCCAGCGTCGTGAGCTGCTGTCGCAGGTCAGCGAAGCGGGTTTGTTGTGCGGGATCAAGCAGCGTCGCGTCGAGTGCGCCCCAGGCTTGATCGAGCTCGACGAGGCGATTGGCAGGCAGCACCGCGTCCTGCGTCAGACCCTGTGCGCTGTCGATCAGGGTGGTGGCCCGGGTACGTGCTTCACGCTGTTGGATGATGGCGTCATGGGCTTGCTTGGCGGCCCGGTGCAGACGCTTGTCATGGCCGCGAAATTCGCGCTCGGCCTGCTTCAGGATTTCTTCACCGCGCAGCCGGAGGATGGCGGCGTGGCGGATGTCGTGCAGCGGCGCTTTGCGCGCGAGTTCCAGTAGTGCGTCATCACCCTGCGTGGCATGTAGACGGGCCTGCCATTCGGCGGGGTCGGCTGCTGCCGGTGTCGGAGTGGGTATCGGTGCGGGCGCAGGTTTTGCCGGGGACGCGTTCTGCGCGCGGGGGCGAATCTTGTTCAACAGTTTGCCGAGCATGATGAGTCACCGGGTGAGCATCGGGCGAGCGGGAGCTGCCTGAGTGGAGATGGGGCGAGCGCCGCGTGTCACATCTTGGTGACGGCTTCTTCGGGAATCACCAGCATGCGCGGCGTTTGCGAGTGCCCGACGGTGCGGGCGATGCGGATCACGGAGGGCTTGGCTTTGTCGAATGCATCGGCGTAGTCGTGAATCTTGCGGAGCAGCGCGATGTAGGTCTGGGTAAAGGCGCCACCGCCGAGGCTGGGTGCTTCCATCGATTCTTCGTCCTCCGAGGCGGAGACGATGACGATGCGCGTGGTCTTCAGATCCTTGGCTTGCTGGGCGAGTTCGCTCATCGCTTCTTGCGGCATGGCGGTGGTGTATGCCGCCTCTTTTTTGCGCACAACCAGACTGCGCGTGCGCGTCGACAGGAAGCCGGGCACGGCGGCGAAGGTCTTGCCGCTGTAGCAGGTGTCGAGGACGATGACGGTGCGCACGTTCTTCAGCGTCAGCTGCGAGATGAATTTCTGGAACTCGTCGTCGCTCAGCGCCGTGGCGCGGTTGGTGACCACAAACTCAAAGCCATCTTTGGCACCAGCCTTTTTGCGCGGAAACTCGGTGTCGTAGAGGATGACGTCAAACTTGTTCATCGCGTTGGGCAGGCCGTGACTGGCAACGAAGAGGACGACGGTGTCGCCGGCCTGGGTCTTGGCGAGGACGTCCTGCATGGCCGCTTTGACGGCGGTCGAGGTGGCTTGTTCCTGGGTCAGCAGGCGCACGGCGTCGCGTGACATGCCGCCGCCATCCGGAGCGGTGAGAACGTTGTAGACGGCGGTGGCATCCTTGTCGGCGCCTTCGAGGCTCTTGCTCTCCGGAAGGTTCTTGAACTTGCCAACGCCGATGACGAGGCCGAAACCCTGCGGGCCACGCTGGACAGGGGCAGCTGCTTCCACCGGTGGTGTCGCGACGGAAGCAGGGTTTGTGGAGGGTTTGGTGCTACCGGACTTCTTCATCATTTTCGCGATGGTCGACGAGAAGGCGCTGTCGAAACCCTTGAGTCGGTACTTGATGCTGGATGGCGTCGTCGGAGCCACGCGGCGCAGGCCGACGACGGCACGTGCAGCGGAGAAGGCGGTTTCCACTTCATCGCGGTTCTCGTATTCGCCAACGAGACTGACGCGGCCGTCGGACCCGAGTTCGACATTGGCCTGACGCAGGCCGATGTCTCTAAAGGCGCCGCGGATTTCAGAAATTTCGGCCGGGCTGACGGCGTCGATATTGCTTGTATCGGCAGCATTCGCCGGACTGACGCTCAACGTCGTCGCAAGCGTCAGACTCAACAGAATGCAGCCAAACAGCTTCCACAGTGTCAGGGTGTGGCACATATTACTAGCGCCCCTTGCTGCCGATGTGGGCGGCAGGCAGCCAGCCACTCTGGCCCCGGTCAGTGACTACCTTCACCCATGCGGCGGGCTTGTTGTCGATGATGGCCGTGATGCGTTCCTCGACGCGCAGGCGCACGCCCCTGGCCAGCGCGCCGACGGGTTTGCGCTGTCCGGTGGTGTCGCTGTAGAGCATGGTCTTGCGGTTCGTGACGGTATCGGTGTCTGTGGCGGCGGGTGAGGACGAAGCAGCACCCGATAATGATCGTGTCGTGACAGAGGGTGCTTGACCGGCGCTGAGTGCGCTGGCGTTCGAGGTGGAGGCATAGCGCTTCGGGCGAGCGCTGGTGCTGAGGATCGCAAAATCGACGCTGCGTGTCGCCTTCATATTGTCGGCTTCGATGCTCAGCGTGTAGCGCATCGGCACAGGCAGCGGCAAGGGCAGTTTGGCACGCGGTGGCACTTGCAGTTTGTGGCGGAAGCGGGCGCGCGCACCTTGCTGAATGACGACGTCCTCGACGTAGTCGTCTTTGCCATCCTCGGCAATCGGTACCCACGAGAGACGCTCGCGCGGCATGCGTGCAGCGGCTTCGAGCGGGATTTCCTTACCTGAGCTGTCGCGCATCGCATTCCCCTTGTCGTCGGCAAGCACCAGACGATCATCCTCGGACGCCATGAAGCGGACGATCTCGACCCGGTGTCGGAACTGCGCTTTGATGTCCTTGGTGGTCGGGTTCGCAGCGGCAAAGCTCATATCGAACTCAGGTGCCGGTGGGGTGTTTTCGTTGCCTTCGACACGTACTTCGAGGCGGTCGAGAGTCAGGCGCGGTGTTGTCGCCGCTCCCGTGGCTGCAGTCGAAGTTGATACAGGGCGTGCGGCGGGCGGTGCAATGACCTCGGATTTGTTGTAGACAGCGGCGCACTGCTTCCAGGCATGCATCGCGATCATCACGCCGGCGGCGACACCCGCTGCCGCGCCGACCGTTCTGCCTGTTGAGGAACTGCCGGTGATACCTTCGGTAAGTTTGGCGCCGAGCAGGCCGATGCCAATGCCGCCGACTGCGGCGAGTCCAAGGTTGGCGGCGAAGCAGCTGTCAAAACTTTCGAAAGCCTTTTCACCTGACGGCAAGTGAGTGCATGCTGCCGAATAGGTGATCAGCAGCAAGGTTGCCGTGATGCGCCAGAACCATTGAAGACCTTTTGTCCACTGCATGAGTGTTCCCGTACTTGTAAATTGTCGTTTCATCGCCATCTTCTGCTTGTGGCCGATGCCAGAAGCCAGAGGCCAGAGGCTGCTGCGCGCTATACCGTGGCATGCGTATGAGGGCGGCAGGTGGTGCAGGGGCGGTATGGTGCGACTATAGGGAATTCCTATTCCCGCTGCAATCGTCCTCAGGGATAAGGTCAGCTAAACTGAACCGTCGTGACCACGTTCTGTCTCATTCCGTGAAAGGCAGGAAATCCCGGAATCTGCAGTTTTTCTATCGTGTTGCAGATTCGCCAATAGTCATTAGAATCATTTTATGGGTGGAAGAAAACAGTTTGATCAAAGTGACAGCGGCGGCAGCAAGGGCGGCGCAGTATTGGAAGTTCAGCGGAGCAAGGTCAGGCCGCCGCGCTTTTACAAGGTGCTACTGCTGAACGACGATTTCACGCCGATGGATTTTGTGGTGGTGGTTCTGGAGATGTTTTTTGGCATGAGCCGCGAGCAGGCTTCGGTGGTGATGCTCGCGGTGCATCGGGAAGGCAAGGGGGTTTGCGGAATTTACCCGCGTGATCTTGCTGCGACCAAAGTTGAACAGGTGGTCGCATTTGCGCGCCAGCACCAGCACCCGCTGGCGTGCGTAATGGAGGAAAACTGAAATGATCGCGCAGGAACTCGAAGTCAGTCTGCACATGGCCTTTGTCGATGCCCGACAGAAGCGGCACGAATTCATCACCGTCGAGCATCTGCTGCTGTCGTTGCTCGACAATCCTTCGGCTACCGAGGTGCTGCGCGCGTGCGCGACCGATGTTGAAGAGCTGCGGCGCGAGCTGACCAACTTCATCACTGAGCACACGCCGACCGTCAGCGGTAGTGACGAGATCGAAACCCAGCCGACACTCGGTTTTCAGCGTGTGATTCAGCGTGCCATCCTGCATGTGCAGTCGTCCGGCAAGAAAGAGGTGACCGGCGCCAATGTGCTTGTCGCCATTTTCGGCGAGAAGGATTCGCATGCCGTGTATTTCCTGCAGCGCCAGAACGTGACGCGGCTCGATGTGGTGAACTTTATTTCCCACGGCATCACCAAGACGACGCAACCGGTGACGCGCGGCGAAGCCGAGCAGGCCGAACAGGAGCAGGAAAGTCAGGTCAATAATGGCGCTCTGGAGAGCTATGCGCTGAATCTCAACGCTCAGGCACAGCAGGGCAAAATCGACCCGCTGATCGGTCGCGATAAGGAGCTCGAGCGCGTCATTCAGACGTTGTGCCGCCGCCGCAAGAATAATCCGCTGCTGGTCGGCGAGGCGGGTGTCGGCAAGACGGCGATTGCCGAAGGTCTGGCGCGTCATATTGTTGAGGGCAAGGTGCCGGAGATTCTTGCCGATGCCACCGTGTATTCGCTCGATATGGGCTCGTTGCTCGCCGGTACGAAATACCGGGGCGATTTCGAACAGCGTCTGAAGGCGGTGCTGAAGCAGCTTGCCGAGTTGCCGAATGCCATTCTCTTCATCGACGAGATTCATACGCTGATCGGCGCGGGTGCCGCGTCGGGTGGTACGCTGGATGCGTCCAATCTTCTCAAGCCAGCATTGTCGAACGGCACCCTCAAGTGCATAGGCGCGACGACTTATCAGGAATATCGCGGTGTGTTCGAGAAAGATCACGCCCTGTCGCGCCGCTTCCAGAAGGTCGAAGTGAATGAACCGTCGATCGGTGAGACAGTGTCCATTCTGCGCGGCTTGAAGTCACGCTTCGAGGAGCACCACGGCATCAAGTATTCGGCCACGGCAATTTCGTCAGCGGTCGAACTGTCAGCCCGCTACATCACCGACCGCCAGCTGCCGGACAAGGCCATCGACCTGATGGACGAGGCCGGTGCAGCGCAGCGCATCCTGCCAAAATCCAAGCAGAAAAAACTCATCGGCAAGACCGAGATCGAGGAAATCGTCGCCCGTATTGCGCGCATTCCGCCGCAACATGTGTCGAGCGACGACCGCAGCGCACTGAAGAATCTGGATCGCGACGTGAAGGCCGTGGTATTCGGCCAGGACCGCGCCATCGACGCGCTTTCCAGGGCGATCAAGATGTCGCGCTCGGGCCTGGGCAATCCGCAGAAGCCGATTGGCAGTTTTCTGTTCAGCGGCCCTACGGGTGTCGGCAAGACCGAGGTGGCGCGGCAGCTCGCCTACTGCATGGGCATCGAGCTGA
>CAZAOQ010000105.1:0-10725 GCA_964486795.1 uncultured Rhodocyclaceae bacterium | reverse complement strand
GAACGGCACATTGACACGGCCGTAGCCGGTACCGACGACATAGCGGATGTCATCGAGTGTCATGCCACTCTTCTGCAGCACACCGTCGATGGCACGCCGCGCCGAATCCGGGCTGTCGTTGCCGGTGCGCGTGCTGTGGTAACCGTAGAGTTCGCCATCGACGCAGACCACGGCCTGAGAACTCACCGAGCCAACATCGATTCCCGCCGTGACGACGCGCGCCGCACGCCAGTCACGCGTCTCGTCGATCCAGCAGCTCTCCTGCCAGCGCCAGTATTCCTTTTTCTCGACCACACTCATCGTTGCTTAGGCATCATTCCAAACGTCGCGCACTTCGGGTGCTTCGGACGCTTCAGACACTTTGGGCGCTTCGCTCAGCAGCAGCTCCGGTGCCTGCAAACCGCGTGGCACTATCTCGATGGCAGCCAACTCGCGCAGCTCTTTGCCTTCTGGCGCGGCCTTGAGATCGCGGAACTTGCGCGCCGAGACCAGCACGCGCGACTCCAGCGAGGCCAGCGATTTATTGTAGGCACCGGTCGCGTTACCAAGATGCTTGCCGACATCGCTCCAGTGATCGGCCAGCACATACATGCGCTCGTAGAGTTCCTTGCCGAGCGCGCTGATCTGTTGCGCGTTCTCGGTCAGCGCTTCCTGTTTCCAGCCGTAGGCGACGGCGCGCAGCAGAGCGATCAGCGTGGTCGGTGTGGCGAGAATGACTTTCTGCTCGACGCCCGCTTCGATCAGCGTGGGATCAGCTTCCAGTGCCGCGCTGTAAAACATTTCGCCAGGCAGGAACAGCACGACGAAATCCGGCGAGGGCTGGAATTGCTCCCAGTAGGATTTGCGACCGAGCTTGGTCAGATGGTCACGCACATGACGCGCATGATCGTCGAGCTTGCGCTTGCGCGTGACATCGTCCTGCGCTTCAAGCGCCTCCAGATAGCCAGCCAGCGGCGCCTTGGCATCGACGACGATATTCTTGCCCCCGGGCAGGCGCACCACCATATCCGGGCGCAACTGGCCGTCCTCGGTGCCGACACTTGCCTGCTCGTAGAAATCGCAATGATCGAGCATGCCGGCCATTTCGACGACGCGCTTTAATTGCAGCTCACCCCAGCGTCCGCGGGTCTGCGGTGCACGCAAGGCCTTGACCAGGTTGCCCGTCTCCAGCTTGAGCTGGCTCTGCGATTCGGCCAGGGATTTGACTTGCTCGGTCAGCGTTGCATAGGCGTCGACACGGGACTTTTCGACCGTCTGCACCTGCTGTTCAAATTTTTCCAGCGTCGCCTTGACCGGTGCGACGAGTTCACCAATCGCCTGCTGGCGCTTCTCCAACTCGCCGCGCGCACCTTCCTGGTATTTCTCAAGCGTCGCACGGGCGAGTTCGAGGAAGGATTGATTATTACGCTGCAGTGCATCGGCCGAGAGTGCCTTGAAGGCATCGGCCAGCGACAAGCGCGCCTCTTCGAGCGTGGCAATTTTTTCGGCAGCTCCGCGGCGCTCCTCGGCCAGCAGGGTTTCTAGTTGCATGGTGCGCATGCGCAGGTCGGCCGCGTTTTGACGCAAACTATCCCCCGCGCCATGGGCCTCGACCAGCTCACCACGCAAGCGCGACAGATCTTCGTCCCGTGTCGCGAGCCGCTCGCCTAATCCCGCCAGACGTTCATTGAGCACCGCCAGTTGCGGCTCGAGCTCGGCACGCCCAAGGCGCACGGCCTCACGCGTGCGCGTGACCAGCAACCAGGCGAGCGCAGCGCCAGAGAGCGTGGCGCCCGCCACGAATGCCAGGATATTGACCAGAGTATTGTCCATCGCGCAATTTTACCCCACCATCAGCGCCTTCCCCCTTCACACACCGGTCTCATGTGTCTTACAGCGTGTTACAAAATCAAGTGCCAAAACCTCAATTCAGTTACAACTCGCTGACACAATGAAGTTCCTGTTTTTTCACCAGAGGAGTCACACCATGAAGCGCGTACAGAAGATTCTGCTCGGCATCTCAGCATTTACAGCACTCGGCTTGAGTGCAGGCAGTACCTGGGCCGAGGCCGATGGTTTTGGCATGATGGGTCCGGAAGCCTGCGCTCATGAGCGCGGAATGATGGGCGGGCGCCGCGGTATTGACGGCCCGCGTGGTCCCAACGCCAAGAGCCAGGCCGATTTTGCTGCAGCGGCCGCAGCACGCCTCGACAAGCTGAAGGGCGAACTGAAGATCACGGCTGAACAGGAAACCGCTTGGCAGGCCTTCGCCGGCAAAGCCAAACAACAGGTTGAAAACATGCAGTCGATGCGTGGGAAACTCCAGCCGCCAGCGGCCAGTGCTACAGCCTCAGCAACCCCGGCAACCCTCTCGGCACCCGAACGCATGGACAAGGGTATCGAGTTCATGAAGCAGCGTCTGTCCAATATGGAAGCCATGAATGCCTCGCTGAAGGATCTCTATGCCGCACTGACACCCGAGCAGAGGGTGATCGCCGACAAGCACTTCACACACCACCCTGAGCAGCGTGAGCGTCGCATGATGCGACGTGCAACACCGGCGGCGAAATAAACGGGTCTGTTCTACTCCCGCCGTCCGGAAGCCGATCCATATTCCGGACGGTATTTTTGCCCACGATGGGCGTAGTACGAAGTGCATGCCGTGACGGATGTCGCATCAGCACATGCTAATATACGAAGATGTATCGAATCCCCGGCCACCCCCAGAATCACGACCTGCGCATGCTCAAGCAGCTCGAGCACAGCATCGAAGCGCAGCTCGAAATTGAACATCAACTGACGGAGAACGATAGGCGCGAAATTGACCTTGCCACCTGTTTCCCGGCAGGTAAGCTCATGCTACATGGCACCCTCGAAGGGCTCCAGCGCACGCTGGATCCCGATGTTTTTCGCAGCTATGTGATCCAGGGCGGAGAACGTCGCGGTGTTTTGTACATCAACACCCTGCGCAAAAAGTGTATCGCGGTGGATAGCCTGACGCACTTTGCGGAAATAGAAGCGCTGCCCGATTTCAGCTCGGGCACCGTTCAAGTTTGATGAAGCCCTTTTCGGCAGCGATCTTCACGTCGCTGATCACTTCGATATAGGTCAAATTGGGGTCATCCCAGACCTTTTCCGGACAAACCACGCCAGCCCAGCGATTACGCCCCTCGGTCTTGGCGACCATCAGTGCCGCATCAGCCATGCCGAGCACTTCTTCCCATTTGAGCAGCCGCGGCTGGGTGGGAAAGAAGGGGAGCATGCAGTAACCGACTGAGCAGGTGTTGTGCAATGAGCGACCGTTCGGCAATTTGCACTCAAGGCTTTCGACAGCAGCGCGCAGTTTCTCAGCCACGATGGAGATATGACTGCGCTCCTTGGAACGCGCAATCACGAGAAACTCCTCACCTCCCCAACGCACGACGATGTCTGAATGGCGAACCGCACTGGAGAGCGCTTCCGCAGTTTGCTTGAGCAAAGCATCTCCAGCCGGGTGCCCGTGTGTGTCATTCACCCGTTTAAAATGATCCAGATCGACCATGAACAGGCCGACAGCAGCATGGTATGTGGGTTCTCTTCCCTGCTCCTGATCACGTATCTCGCGCGAGATACGCGCCGCCTCGAGCGTCATGAACTCCTTGAGAAAGCGCCGATTGTGAAGATTGGTCAGCGTATCGCGGACGGCGAGATCATTGAGTTTGAGCGTGTCCTCGATCGCACGGCGATGATTTCGCTGCTGCTCGATACTGATGACAAGCACAGCCAATGCATAAATCACGAACAGCGTGGCGAGAATGTCTGCGCCCCAAGGTGGCCGCTGATCGGTCATGGCCATCATGAACAAGGCGCCGACCGACGGGACCATATAGAGCATATACAAAAGCAGACTGATGCCCTGCCCAAGCACGGCCCCCGAAAAAAGCCCTGAAATGATGATGATGATGGCAAGAATGCTGATCTGCACGGTTTGCAGCAAGGGCCAACTCATCACCACAAGAATGCCCATGAGGGTCGCTGAAAGACCGACTCCAGTGGCGAAAATCAGGTATTGAACTTCCAGATTGCAGAGTGCGTCCCGTCGGGCCGTTGGAACGAAGGTGATCAACAGACGGACAACGTTCACGATGATCAAGGCCATGAAGAGGCCGCTGATCTGTGGGTCTGCACGGCAAGCGGGATCGATCGCCCAACGCATCAAGACAATCAAGACCAGCATCACGCCGGTAGCAAGGCTGCCACGCTCGTAAAGCTCGCGGTTTAACTGAGCCTGAACCGCTTCGCCGTGGTCAATCCCCGTTGGTTCGGGTGCAACCGGCGTTGCAAGCCTGAAATGATGGAAAGACATTCGGTGGCACCCTCCGTTATGGCGCAGAAGGCACCATATTTATTATTAATTTGGCACAATTATGCATCATTTAACAAAAAGCACGCGAATCGACTAAACCTGCAGCAAGCCGTGCTCCAGGTCAAAGAATCATGCGACCGACCCACCAGGCAAGTGCCGCAATCAAGGCGCTGCAGGGGATCGTCAGAATCCAGGCCCAGACGATGGTGCCAGCAACGCCCCAGCGCACTTTGTGTACATCGTTGGTTGAACCGACACCGACGATGGCACCGGTGATGGTGTGCGTCGTCGACACTGGGATGCCCAGTGTCGTTGCCAAGAAAAGCGTCAGCGCCCCGCCGGTTTCGGCACAGAAACCGCCGACCGGCTTCAATTTAGTAATCTTCTGACCCATCGTCTTAACGATACGCCAGCCACCGAACATGGTCCCGAAACCCATGGCCAAATAGCAGGAGATGATGACCCAGACTGGAACCGGGTCGTTGCTGGCAAGATGACCGTTAGCAATCAGCAGCATCCAGATGATGCCCATGGTCTTTTGTGCATCATTGCCGCCATGACCGAGACTGTAAAGCCCGGCTGAAACCAGTTGCAACCGTCGGAACCAGCGATCCACGCGACGCGGCGTCGTGCGAAAGAACATCCAGGACACCGCCAGCATCAACAGTGAACCCAGCAAAAAACCGAGTATTGGCGAAATCAGGATGAAGGCGACAGTCTTGCCAATACCCGACCAGACCATGGCCCCTGTACCAGCCTTTGCGGCTCCTGCGCCGACCAGGCCGCCGATCAACGCATGTGAGGAGCTTGATGGAATGCCATAGTGCCAGGTGATCAGATTCCATGAGACGGCACCGATCAGTGCGCCAAACACCACATAATGATCAACGATGGCGGGATCGATGGTGCCCTTGCCGATGGTTGCCGCGACATGAAACTGAAAGACGAAAAGCGCAAGAACGTTGAAAAAAGCAGCGAAGGCGACCGCATGATGCGGCTTGAGGACGCGCGTGGAAACGACCGTGGCAATCGAGTTGGCCGCATCGTGGAAGCCGTTCATGAAATCGAACAGCAGAGCCAGCGCAACCAGAACAACAACCACCCAGATACCTATGTCCAGGGAGTGCATGGTGACCCGTCAGTAATTCGTAAGCAGTTGGGAAATGAGCGGTAGCGACGGAAAAGGGCTTCGTTCAGGAGTTTTCCAGGACGATGCCCTCAACGAGGTTCGAAACATCCTCGCAACGGTCGGTCACAGTCTCCAGCAATTCATAGAGGGTCTTGAGCTTGATCACCTGGCGCATATCTGGCTCGTCGCGGAACAGGCGCGAGATCGCCGAGCGCATCACGCGGTCGGCATCGGATTCGAGCTGATCGATTTCACGACAGGTCTTCAGGATGACCTGGGCATGCTCCATGTTCGGCAACAACTCAACCACCGACCTGACACGCTCGCAACAAGACAGACAGATATCGGCGAGTTGTCGCGCCTCCTGAGTGATTTTACGGATGTCGTAAAGCACCAGCGACTCGGCGACATCCTGGATCAGGTCGAGAATGTCGTCCATATTCGAAATCAGCTGGTGGATGCTGTCGCGATCGAACGGCGTGATGAAGGTGCGATGCAGCAGCGTGACCGTCTCGTGCGTAATCTGGTCGGCGCGAGTCTCGATGGCATCAATGACCTTGGCGTGCTCATCCGCAGTCAACACCGTGTCACCGAGCGTCGACATCAAGAGACTCAGTTCGCGACCGCCCGCAACAATCTGCTCCGCATGCGCGTTGAACAACTCGAAAAACTTGCCCTCCAGGGGCATAAAGCGTCCGAACATGTGGATTTTATGGGTACAAAGAAAAAATTTTACCAAGTAATTCAGCGCCACTGTTGGATTAAGTTGAGTCAATTGTGCGCTGCCGCAGATGTTACAATGCTCGGTTACGACACGTTCAAGGCGCAGTATGAAACGCACCCGCCTCCCCCGCCACACCCGGCAGACACCGGACTTCGAGCAGCTGGTTCGCCTTGCGAGCGGCCTCGGCCATTCCTGCTGTCGCGCCGAAGATGCCTTCTGGGAGGCCCGACTCGCCACTCAGATCGACCGTCTGCTCGAGGACGGTGACGAATCCACATTGACGGCTGCACTTGACCACCTCTACGCCGGCAAGGACCGCGCCTACGATGCCCTGGCCGAGATGATAGAAGCCCGCTGCGAGACACGCACACACACCGCCCCGGCAAAGTCGACCGAAGCTGCCGATACCAAGGTCGCACGCGCCTCCAGTCTTCTGCTGTTCAATGCGCCCATCCTGGCCTGGTCGCGCTATGCGATTCCAGCCACTCCGATCACTGCGCAGACGCTCGCCAACCTGCGCGTTCATCTGCAAGCGCACATCTTCGCCGAAGGTGTGCGTATCGGTCTCGCCGATTACCTGTACAGCCCCGACCAACTGCCGCAGAGCTACTGCGCCACCGCTGAACTCACCGACAAGCTTGGCAAATGTGCCCTGCACAGCCGCGACCTGCACCTCGAACCTGGACAGATGCCGGAAACGGCCAGCTTCCTCTCTGACATGCGCTACATCCTCGGCGTCGTGGCCGTTGCACCAGGAGCGGCACTGTTCCGCTGGCAGGAGGACGATGCCAGCACCAACCACCGTGACGAATGCCTGAGCCAATGGCGCAAGCAGGGCGACGAGGTACTGCGCCCACTGCTGACGGGCTGCGTCAGCGAACTATTGCTGCCGCAGTCTTATCACGCCGCCTGCCGCGACGCCGACCGCCAGTCGCGCCCCTACTCCCTGCGTGCATCGGTTGCCTATCTCGGTACGACGCTGAATATCGGTGCGGGCGAACTACGCGCCGTGATCGCGCCTTTCTACGAGCAGAATCTCGAGGAATACCGCATCGGTTTCACACAGAAAAATAGCAGCCAGGTCATCCACGGCGTCGTCTGGCCTATGCTTGACGCCGAGGATGATGCCGCCGACATGGCTGCGCAGATCGAAACCGTACTGCGCGAAATCGGCGTCGGTGAGGTGCTTCACCTCGACCATCGCCTGCCGCTCGAATACTGCGACGACTGCGGCGCCCCGCTCTACCCGAATCCAGAAGGGGAACCTGTGCACGCCGAAATGCCGGAAGAGCAGGCCGAAGCCACACCACGCCACCTGCACTGACAAGCGCGCTCCCCTTAGGGGGAGAAAAGCAGCGAACTGGGAGGTCTCATGTCCGAGAAGATCACCAAACCCGACGCCACGTGGCGTGCCGAACTCACTCCCACGCAATACCACGTGACGCGCGAAAGTGGCACTGAGCCTGCCTTCACTGGCGAATACTGGAACCACGACGCACCCGGCATCTATCGCTGCGTCTGCTGTGGCACGCCACTGTTCGACGCCGCCGACAAGTTTGATGCCGGCTGTGGCTGGCCAAGCTTCACCCGCCCCGTGACGGCCGCACCCGTCGCCGCAACTCCCGACCACAGCCATGGCATGCAACGCACCGAAGTCCGCTGCGAACGCTGCAATGCCCATCTCGGCCACGTATTTCCGGACGGCCCGGCCCCTGAAGGCCAGCGCTACTGCATCAACTCAGCCTCGCTGAAATTTGATAAAGCCTGAGCAAAACACTCAACTTCTGTATAATTACCCGGATATGAAATTTCTCTTCGATCTGTTCCCGGTCATCCTGTTCTTCCTGTCCTTCAAGCTATCTGAAGCCAGGCCGCAAGTCGCTATCGACTTCATCAGTCAAATTCTCGGCTTTCTGGGTATCGGGGGAGTCATCAGCGCGTCGCAAGCCCCCATCCTGGTTGCGACGGTCGTGGTCATGGTCGCCACGGCACTCCAGATCAGCTGGGTCTGGTTGCGTCATGGCAAAGTCGACAAGATGCTCTGGGCCAGCCTGATCCTTGTCGTCTTCTTCGGTGGTCTGACCCTGTTCTTCCATGATGAAACCTTCATCAAGTGGAAGCCCACCGTCCTCTACTGGCTGTTTGCCGTAGCGCTGCTATTCTCTGCCACCGTCCTCAAGAAAAACCTGATCCGCCAGATGCTCGAGGTGCAGGTAAAGCTGCCGGAACCGCTCTGGCAGCGACTGAACCTCATGTGGGTCGCCTTCTTCGTGGTGCTCGGCGCACTCAATCTGCTGATCGCTTTTGGCCTCAACCTGCCTACGGACGTCTGGGTGAACTTCAAGCTGTTTGGCACTATGGGTCTGATGTTCGCCTTCATCATCGGTCAGGGCCTCTTCCTCGCCAAGTACATCGACGACAAATAAACCGGACCCCCACCTCATGCTGTATGCACTCTATGGCGAAGATGCGCCGAACACCCTCGAAAAGCGCCTTGCCGCGCGACCCGAGCACCTTGCCCGCCTTCAGTCCCTGTATGACGAAGGCCGCCTGATCCTGGCCGGCCCGCTACCTGCGATTGATGCTGTCGATCCCGGCCCGGCTGGATTTGCCGGCAGCCTGATCGTCGCCGAGTTCTCTTCACAGGGTGACGCCGAAGCCTGGCTTACCGCCGACCCCTACACCGCTGCCGGCATCTTCAAGAGTTATTGGGTGCGCCCCTTCAAGCAGGTCTTTCCCACTTAGCGCTCAGGAGTATCACCAGATGAACAAAATCGACACCATGCGCGCGCAACTCGCGCCGCTCGAACCCCAATCGCTGGTCATTCACGATGACAGCCACCAGCACCTCGGTCATGCCGGATTCATGGACGACGGCAGTCACTTCCGCATGGAAATCGTCTCCGCCCAATTCGAAGGCAAGAACACGGTCACCCGTCACCGCATGGTCTATATGGCCCTTGGCGACATGATGAAGCACGACATCCACGCCATGAACATCGACGCGCGGACCCCGGCAGAGGCGCAGGTATCTGCCTGACACCCCAGCGCACGTCGAAGTTATAGATTAGGGCAAAGGATCGGGCGCGTCTGACCCGGCGTCCGGCACGCTCGCGCTGTTCCTGTTTTTTGCAGCCCGGGCGGCCTGTTTTGCCTGTTCGACCAGTGCGGCCTTCTGCGCTGCATCTGCTTCCAGCATGGCGCGGCGGCTATCCGGCGTTTCCAGGCTGATACGGCCCAGTAAGCCGTCGCGATAATCCGTCAGAAAGATCATCGCCGCTTTTTCCAGATCAAGCTCATTGCCACGTCCCTTGACCAGACAACCGCGCTTCTTGGCGATGGCCTCGACCACATCGACGGCATCGAGGTTTGCCGTGTCAATGCGATAGCGCGTCGGGATCGCCGTCGGATAGCGTTCGAGCAGGATGCCGGCAAGGAAGATCGCCACATCCTCGTCGATCACCGCGTTACGGCCAACAGCATGGCTGGCAGCGAGCATCAGGCCGTCGCTGTCGTGGATGATTTTTGGCCAGAGCATGCCGGGTGTATCGACGATGATCTGCTGTGGGCTCAGTTCAATACGTTGCTGCGACTTGGTCACCGCCGGCTCGTCACCGACTGCGGCGACGCGGCGCTTGGTCAGCGCATTCAGCAACGTCGACTTGCCGACGTTAGGAATGCCCATGATCATCATGCGCAAAGGCTTGAGATTATCGTTGCGATGCGGTGCGAGCGCCTGACACAGCGCCGGCACACGTGTCGCATCACCCGGCTTCTTGCAGGAAATGGCTACCGCCTTGACGTTATCCTGGGCATTGAAATACTCGAGCCAGGCTTTTGTCACCACTGGATCAGCGAGATCTGCCTTGTTAAGCAGCTTCAGGCAGGTGCGCTGCCGATGGCGGCGCAACTCGTGGATCATCGGATTGCAGCTCGCCTCAGGAATACGCGCGTCGACGACCTCGATCACCACATCGGTCATCGCCATGGTCTCGCCAGCCTTCTTGCGCGCCTGGGTCATGTGCCCAGGGAACCACTGGATCGCCATCTCAGGCCACCTTTCCGTTGCCGCTATTGTTACTAATCACGAGAACGCGCTGCCCCAGACACTCAACCAGCTGGCCAGTGCGGATCTTGGCCGTCTTGCGTGACTCAGGCCGTCCGTCGACCGTTACCTCGCCATTAGCCACCATCAACTTACCTTGCCCGCCGCTACTGGCGATGCCGGTCAGCTTGAGCAGATTGCAGAGTTCGATATGAGCATCATCGCCCGTACCGGCCAATTCGAATTCGATGGTTTGCATAGACAGCGGAAGATACCGAAAAGGCCGCATGATACCTTGCCGCAGCCCATCCAGAACGACGAACGGTATACTGGCAGGCTGTCCGGACCGTCACCTGCCCGGCCACTCTTCGCTAATTCACGCCAGCGCATGAAAAAATCCCCCATCCCCAAAGACCAGATGTACGAGGTCCGCCCCGGCCAGTCGATCGAACTGCTCAAAGAGCTACACATCCTCACGCGCGACGGCAAGATGAATCAGGACA
>CAZAOQ010000104.1:0-10794 GCA_964486795.1 uncultured Rhodocyclaceae bacterium | reverse complement strand
ACGGCGGGCGGCTCGCCCACCGAGCCCATCACGTTGACCACGCCCATCACGGCGACAACGATACCGAAAGCGGGCAGTGCATCCGCGGTCTTCGACATGATGTGTGCCGGAACGTGAGCCTCATGATGATGGGTCTCGATTTCGATATCCATGAGGTTTTCGATCTCGAACGCATTCAGGTTTCCGCCCACCATCATGCGCAGATAGTCGGTAATGAACTCCATCACATGATGATCATGGACGATGGTCGGGTACTTGGAAAAGATGCTGCTCTGATCCGGTGTTTCGATGTCGCCCTCAATCGACATCAGGCCTTCCTTGCGTACCTTGGCCAAAATTTCAAACAGCATGGCCAGCAGATCCATATAGAGCGCTTTGTTGAGGCTCGAGCCCTTCAAAACGGAAGGGAGTGCGCCAACGGTCGCCTTGATCACACCGGGACTGTTTGCGGCAACGAAGCCGCCGATCGTCAGGCCAACGATCGCAATGTATTCCATCGGCACCCAGAGCGCGGCAAGACTGCCGTGGACGGCATAGGTACCGACCGATGCGGCCAGTATGATCACATACCCGATCAACAAAAACATCTAGGACTCCCGTTTCGCGCCACCCTGCATGCGCACTGATCCGGCAGGGGCGCCTGAATAGGCGAAATCATAGTCGATTGACGCATTCACGTCTTGCGCAATATTTCCGCCCGCACCAGATTGATGTGCACGCGCAAGGTGTAAAGCATGTCGGAAAATGCCAGTGGCGTCGCCAAGTGGTTGGTGTCCTCTTCGATATCATCAAGCCGGGACAGCCATTCCTCACGACTGCGGCGACCAGAGTCAAGATCGAGATCCCCCTCCAGCAGCTTGAGCTCACCGTAGCGCCGGAATATCCGCGAACGGATGCGCCAGCCATAAATGGCCGGCGCGAAACGAACGATGGGAATTAGCAGGGCAATAAGCGGAACCAACAGCACGATCAGGCGATCGACCAAGGTCGCCATCCAGAACGGCAGATAGCGCTGCAGGAAACTCTTGCCCGATTTGTAGTAGTGCTCCGCTTCGCTGGCGAGCGGAAAATCCACCTCGGTGGCGCGCGGAAACTCGTGCGGTTTCTGGAACACGCCGGGCTCACCATGGACCTCGCTCGCCGCCTGCAGCAACAGATCGATCAGTGCCGGATGCGTGCCAACGCGAACCACCAGCGTCGCCAGGGGTGCGAGCAGCGCAACATCCTTCGCCGGAATGTCGCGAATCATGTCGATTGCACCACGCGGCAACGTCAGGTGCTGGAGATACGGATAGAGGCGCGTGTAAGCCTCTGCATGAGTGAGGCTCATCGGCAGTACGTTTTCGGCATAAAGCAGTGACCAGACGACTGCCGACTGTGAGGGACCGACGACGAATACCGCGTCAAGTCGGCCCTGGTGCAGATCCTCGGCCATCGCCAGACCGTCGCGCTCCACCAGCTGCGTGGGCGCCCCGGTCATGCCATTGGCTTCGAGCAGATCGCGGGCGAGCCGGTATGTGCCGCTGCCAGGTGCGCCGACCGCGATGCGCTTACCGCGCAACTGGCTGAGCTGGTCGAGTCGTCCAGACTTTACCTGCCGGGCCAATGAGGCACGATAGAAGATCCACAGCGGCTCTTGATACAAGCCGCCCAGCGACATGAGACGCTCGCGATCTTCATCGCTGACATTGGCCGTGCCCCCCTGAACGAAGCCGGCATCAACGACGTAATTCGGGTCACGCAGGCGCTGCAGGTTTTCAAGCGAACCCGCCGACGGCTTCTCGACCAACTCGATACCGTAACGCTCCAGCACATCTTTGTAGCGCGCCGCGAAGCGCTGGTAGCCACCGCCTTCGCTGCCACTCGTCAAGATCAGCTGATGCGGCGGCGCCGGCTTCACATACTGCGCCGCCAGCCAGAAACCACTGACCAACAACAGCAGTGCGGGTAAAGCGACATACAACATATCCTGCCAAGAGGAAATCTTCAGACGGCGCATTTTTTTGATCATGGCTGAACGAGCATCCCGATCCAATATTGGGTTAGCAGTTTATCCGCTAGCGACGAGTGCGCGCGTCGGCGCAGCTTGGTGCGATAAGCCTCACTCGCCTCTTTGCCACACCAATCCTCGATGATTCCCGTCCGCGCTGGATGTTCGGGCAGGTAGTTTGAGAGTGCATAGACCTGGCCATCGATGGCCATCCAGCAATCCTCCGGGGAGGCATGGTGCGCCACCTCGGCGAGCGTATAGAGCGCCGGTGCGGGAGAGGGTACGACTGAGATCACCTGCGGGGCATCGTCAAGCCGGCCAACCTGCCAGATGACGAGCAGCGCCAGCCAGAACAGCAGTGTCGAATAAATGAAGAGCCTGCGCATCAGCGGAAGTCGAAACGTTCGAAGTGAATGTCACGTTTGGCCACACCGCGCTCATGCAGCACGCCACGGGCCGCATCGACCAGGCCGGGTGGGCCACACAAATAGCAGACGCAAGCCGCCAGACGTGATGACTCCGGCAGGATGACGCGCAGATCGGGTAGCGTGGCTCCGCTGGCCTGGATGTCCAGAGTCAGCGCCGGCTGATCCGGCCAGAGCGCATTCAGCACATCCGCATACGCCGCATCATCGTCATCGCGATGCAGATAGATCAGGTGCACCGGCTGCCTCAACGTCTGGCTGCGCAAAGCCGCGATGAACGGTGTGATGCCGATACCGCCAGCAAGCCACAGGCCCGGGCGCTCCAAGCGCGCCGGCAGGAACGACCCAAAGGGCCCCTGCACGCGCACCGCGACTTCAGGCTGCAAACCCTGCAAGTGCCGCGTGCAATCACCCAGTGCCTTGATGCCGATGGCAATGCTGCCGTCCGGGCCGCTGCCGCTGACGGTGAAGGGGTGGTACTCACCGCAGCCGCTAAACCCGGGGCCATCGAGAAAAGCCGCCAGAACGAATTGTCCCGGCTGCAACACCTTGTCCTCATGTATCGCCGCAGCTTGCGAGGTGACCGGCTGCAATGTGGCCTCGACGACATCGCTGCCGAGTACCGCGACCTGCGCCACCCGATAGGGTCGTGCCGCGAGGCCGACGTCGGCACGCAAAGCGCGCCACAGCATCAGCACCACCGCCAGCACGGGAAGGATCAGCAACGGTGTATCCACACCGAGCAGCAGCAAATGCAAACCACCCAACACCACCGAAAGCGCCAGCAGCGCATGCAAGCCACGCCATAACGCATAGCGCAAATTCTGTGGCGGTGTCAGGGCCACGGCAAGCCCCAGCATCATGACGAGCAAGGCCGCCCAGCCACACCAGACCGGCCAGCTTTCCTGTGCGGGCGCGAGCACCGACCAGGCCAGCGCCGGTCGCTCCTGCCAGCCATCCAGCGCAAGTGCCAGCGGGTGCGCGAGGAATGCGACATAGGCACAGACGCCGAGCCGGTGATGCCAGCGGTACATACGTTCCAGGCCACCGAAGCTGGCTGCGAGGCGCGGCTCACGCAGCATCAGTAACAGGCTGGCGAGCAGCAAACCGCCACCCAGCCAGCCAAGGACAATGCCGACACTACGCCAGAAAGTTAAGCCGGAAGGGAAGGCCCAGACCAGCGGCACGCCGACCGCCACCGCGACGACGAGGGGAAGTATCAGCAAAGAGGGGAAATTCCGCCGCATGACGCGCAAGCCGTCCCGCCTAGCGGGCTGCATCAGCGGGCTGCATCAGCGGGCAGGAGATGCGCGCAGATATCGCGGCGTGCTTCTCCGATCTGCACGCCCTGCTGCCGGGCGCGCTCGACCATCAACCGGTGATGTTCGAGCTGATAGGCATGACACTCATCGTATTTCCGGAAGCCGCGCACCCGTGTCTGATGCTCGATGCGTTCCTCTGGCGACATGAACTGCCAGCCGCGCGTATTGTCTTCGCTGGCGCGCCACGGACCGAAGGCAAATACCGGCGGACTGGCCGCGAGCAGCGTCGCGCAGGCTACGCAAACTACGCGCAGCAATACGCGCCACACGGAAGGAAGCGGCCGGGGGCGCTCGACGCCAGACTCAGAACGGTTGCGCACACTCAATAAGCGTCAACAAGTCTTATAACTTGTTGTTTTTGCTAAGCTTATTAGCCGAATAAATCACATAATTAATTGTTAATGTGAACATAGTGTCATTTCCTCAAATGATTTGTTGCCATTTTACATCCCGGCTGCAGATGTCGAAAGAACAGTTCCCCTGCTACCACCCTGTCTTTCGCCGACGCGATATTTTGTACCCAATAGGCATTAGCTTAAATTTTTTTCTGATTGGCAATGCGCGTCAGCAGGTATCTCGCAGATCACGCAATCCGCTCCCGTCATTCCCGCGAAGGCGGGAATCCAGGGCTAGCGGGTGTCGCGGGTGTGGACTGGGTTCCGGCTTTCGCGGGAATGACAAGCGTCGGCTGACGATTCTTTCTAATCACGAATTTTTCTGGTTTCTTTGCAGGACGATATTGCTCCTTGCGTAAGGCCAAGTAATCTATCTCGCCGGGTACATAGTAGTCACTGACACCGCCCTTAACCTGCACCACGTCACGCAAATAGTCCTCCACCGCCGGGGCCCATATTCGGCTTGAACCGACTCCGGCTATCCCCATCACTCCGGTTATTTATCGGGACAACGTATGCATGCAAATCGTTATTCCCGTACGACAGCATCGGATTGATCACCCCATCGAAGAGATGACCAACTTTGATGATCCAGAGAGGCATACACCCCCGCATTCCGCTCCGGGTAGCTCTCATACACATGCTCGAACACAGCTGAGCACTTCTGGTTGTACAGCTCCGGGGTGTAGGCACGCGGCAGGCCGGTGTCGAGGGTGTCTTCGATGGTCAGCTTCAGTTGTGACCGTGCCGTCGATTTCTGCCGCCAGTTCAACACCAGCAACGCCTTGAGCTGCGCCAGTAATTCGCGGGCGGCCTTCTTTACCTCGGCGCGCTCTTTTGGCGATAGTTCGGGCGCTGGACGGGTGAGGATGTCGAAGATGACCAGTTCTTCCTCGCTCATGTTCTCGCGCACATGGCGCTCCTGCTCGTCGTTCAAACTGTTCGACAGCTTCACCAGTTCTTCAAACAGTTCCTCGATACTGCGGCTGCCGGCGTTGTAGCTTTCGATGAGCGCTTCGAATTTCTCTGAAAAGTCGACGCGAGTTCGGTTCAACTGGATCATCTTTGCCAGTTGCGCGCGAATCGCAGCCTTGAGCACCTCGAGGTCGGTGTTCTTGTGCTTCGATTGTTTGAAGCGCTGCGCCAGCGACTCGAAGTTGATCTTCGAGAGGTCCAGCACCGGAGGTCCGGATTGCCGGATTTCGTGGCCGGTGATGGAGTCGTCGAGCAGACCGTTGATCCGTCCCATCACCTGCGAGATATCCGGCGGGTTTGGGTTCAGTTTCGCGCGGATTGCTTCAGCCAGTGTTGAGAGACACGCCACCCGACTGGCGAATTCCAGCGCGACCGGATCAGGTTTGACGGCACGATAAAGTGTGCCCACCAGCCGCTCATGGCCGAAAAATTCGCGGCGCAGCGGGTCGGGGGAGATCAGTGCGTTGATGCCATCCTGAATGCGCGACAGGCGCTCCATGCTGCCGACAGGCGTCGCCTCGATCTCGGCCAGCATCAAGCTGTGCATAGAACAAAAGGCTGTCGCATCGACGACCGACTTGCGCAGTTCTTCCACCAGTTGCTGCTTGTCCTTGACCGGACTCTTGCCGTCCTTACCTGCTCCGTAAATGGCCAATGCCTTTTCCAGCGAGGCGAAGACATTGGCGTAATCGACAATCACGCCGCTGTGCTTGCCGGGGAAGACGCGGTTGGCGCGGGCGATGGTCTGCATCAGCGTGTGGTTGCGCATCGGCTTGTCGAGATACACCGTCGAACAGCTTGGTGCATCGAAGCCGGTCAGCCACATGGCACAAACGAACACCAGCCGCAGCGGGTCTTCGGTGTCCTTGAACTTCTCGTCCAGCCCCGGTTGTGATTCATACATACGTTTGCGGTGCGGTGCGATGTCGAGGCCGAGCGTCTGCATCTGCGTGATTTCATTCTGTCCCGGCGAAACGATCAAGGCCATGTCGGTCGTCGTCAGCACGTCAAGGCGCTGTTTCAGTTCGGCCATACGCAGGTCGCGTTGTGCCTGCTCGGGTGTCATCCCGCCTTTTATCTGCACATAGGCTAGTTCGCCGAGTTCCTTTTGTACCTTGGCGATTTCCACGACCCAGCACTTTTTGACCTTGTCGTGCATCTTCAGCGCAGTGGCCTTGTCGATACACACCACCATCGCCTTGCCGACGAAGCCGCGCCCGAGAAAATGCCGCACGATGTCCTGTGCCACAGTTTCCAGCCGGTCGTCGCGGGTGATGAGGTGGTATTGCCGCCCCAGCACCTTTTCCAGCTTGGCCTCTTGATCCGCGTCGAGGTCGGCATCCTCAATCAGCTGATAAATATCTTCGTTCAAGTCCGGATTGATGAGCTGTAATTCTGGCGTGCGGTTCTCATAGAACAGCGGCACGGTGGCGCCGTCTTCAATCGACTGCTGAAAATCGTAGATCGAAACGTAGTCGCCAAAAACTTCTTTCGTGCGCTCTTCGCCAGCGATCAGCGGCGTGCCGGTAAAGGCCAGAAACATCGCCTTGGGCAGTGCAGCGCGCATATTCAGCGCCAGCGTGTCGTACTGGCTGCGATGCGCCTCATCGGTCAGCACGATCACGTCAGCGCGGTCGCACAGCAGTTCTGGCGTCTGGAATTTGTGCACCAATGTGAACACGTAGCGATGGTTGCCGCGCAGCAGTTCGCGCAGATGCGCGCCGCTGGCGGCGTGGCATTCATCACCCTCGGCCTCGCTCACCGCGCCGGTCGTCTTGAAAGTCTTGGCAATCTGCTCGTCGAGTTCGACGCGGTCTGTGACCACGACAAACGTCCAGTTGCCGGCGAGCTTCCTCAGCACTTTCTGCGCAAAGAACACCATCGAAAAACTCTTGCCGCTGCCCTGTGTCTGCCAGAACACACCGCCACGTCCGTGGCCGAGCTGGCGGGCTTCCAGCATCGAGGCAATGGCGTTATTCACGCCGAGGAACTGGTGGTTCTGAGCAATGATTTTGACCAACCCGGCCTTGTGCTCGGAAAACAGCGTGAAGTTTTCTACCAGATCGAGCAGGCGTTGCGGCGCACAAGTGCCGCGCAGCATCACCTCCAGCGACACACGACGTGGTTCGTCCTCGCGCTCGATGCGCTTCCATTCCACCCAGCGCCCCCAATCGGCGGTCAGCGAGCCGACACGGCTGTCCGTGCCGTTGCTGGCGATGAGCAGCGCATTGAACCCGAACAGCGCCGGAATCTGCTGCTTGTAATGGGTCAGGTTCTCGTCGAAGGCAGCGCGCGCCGGCACGCCGGGCTTCTTGAGTTCGATTACCACCCAAGGCAGGCCATTCACGAAGCCCACCAGATCGGGCCGGCAAGTGTAGAGGCTGCCAACCACGCTGAACTGGCTGACCAGCAGAAAATCGTTGTTCTCCGGCTGCTGCCAATCGACCACGCGCAGGCGTTCTGTTTTTTGCCCGCCGTGTTCGCGCGCATCATTGCCAAAATTCGGAACCGACAACGCGATGCCTTCCTTGAGCAGCGCGTAGATTTCGCGGTTGGCCGCCTCCAGGCTCATCGCCGAGCGGTCGCGGGTCAACTCATCAATGGCGGCGGTGATGGCCTCAGCCGGTAGCGTGGGGTTGAGTTTCGTCAGTGCCGCCCGCAGGCGCGGCACCAGCACCACCTCACCCCTGGTTTCGCGGCCCAGTAAACCATCCGCACCGAAAGTTTCCTCCAGCGCCGACACCGTCTGCCAGCCCAGCGCCGCAAACAACCCGATCGCGGGTTGCTCGACAAGCTGGTCTTCGCTGTAAGCGTGGGTGGTCATGGGCTGGTTTTCGAGAGCATGTTCAGTCGATCACGCAAGTCCGCCGGCGCGTAGAACACATAGGCATTGCCCTGCTTGGTTTTTTCCAGCAGGCCCAGCGCCTCCAGTTCCAGCAGATCGTGCCGCGCCGTCTGGTACACCACGGCGTGCGAGCGACGGTGCGCATCGACCCGATACGCCTCACCGACGTTGCGCAAGGCATGGTTCAGGAGTGCAGCCTGCCGGTGGTTGAAGCGCCCGCGCAGTGTGGGCGAACGGGCCAGCAGTTGTTCGGTTTCCTTCTGTTCGCACGACTTTCTCGCCACGTACTCGTGCAAGGCGGCGATGGCCTGGCGGAGGGTCTGCAACTGATGCAACAGAAAATAGGTGGTGTCGTTCTTGTCCGTTTCCGTGTGCAGATAGGCGCGCATGTACTTTGCCGGTGCCTTGCGCAGGATGTGGCTGATCGAGGTGTATTCCATCAACCAGTAGCCGCTCCTGGCCATCGACCAGTAGAACAAGGCCCGTGCCGTGCGGCCATTGCCGTCAGCGAAGGGATGGTCGTAGCCGATCATGAAGTGCAGCAGGATAGCCCGCAGCACCGGATGCACGAAGGGCAGCGAGCTTTCGTCCGCATTGGCGAAATCGCACAGCCGTTGCATGCGCTCCGGCAGTTCGGTGTGTGCGGGGGGGATGTGCAAGGCAACGTTGTCGCGTACATCGACGACATGCACTTCGTCGTCGCACCGGTAACGGCCGACATCTTGCGGATCCTCCAGCGTATCGCCGGCGAGGATGCGGTGCAGTTCCAGCACATGCGCAGGCGTCAGCCTCACGTCGCGTAGCGAACGCAGATGCTCCATGGCCCGGTAGTTGTTGAAAATCATCCGTTCGCTGAGGTCGCGCGGCTTGCGCCCGCTGCGCAGCATCGCCGCTGCTACCTTGCGCGTGGTGGAAGCACCCTCCAGCTGGCTCGACGTGATGGCCTCCTCGATCAGCGAACTGATCAAATAGCGATGCGAGTCTTCCTTGAGCGACGCACCCGCGCTGGCGCGAATCTGGCCCGCCGCGTCGCGGTCGATATGGTGCAGGTCGATCGTCACGGGGCTGGGGCTGGTGAAGATAAAGGGCTTGCCCTGCTTGTCCAGCAAGGGCAGTTGCTGAGTCGATGACATGCGGCCAACGCTGACGGCCGTCCACCATTCGGCATGCGTCAGCCCCTCGGGCGCCGCACGCCGCTGCAATTCATCCCAGTGCAGATACTTTCCCGTCGGCAACGGGTTGGCGTGCCGCATCACCGCCTCGATCCGCTCCGGTACCAGCTTCGCAAAACTGATTTTCAACGAGGGGGCCTGCTCTGGTATGCGCATTGTCTACTAAATTTTTAGTAAATTAGTAAAGATTAGTATAGCCATAAGAGTCGCTCAAAGTCTACTAAATTTACTTAAGATTAGTAGGGATTGATGCGACGGTAGGCCGATTCGGTGCTGTCGATACCGTCTGCCAGCCCAGCGCGGCGGCCACCAGCTCGACGCTCTGCACATTGGGGTCACCGACAATCACAGCCGCGCCTCGAACAGCGCTTGCGCCAGCGCGCGTTCGCGGACATTGCCGGCGCGCAGGGCGTCGAACAAGGCGAGATTCTCGTAGAGCGCCGCGCTGCGCAGCGCGGCCGCCGGGGCTGACGGATAAAGCGGAATCAGCGCCATGCCACGCACCGTGCCATCGAGAGCCGGCCACACCGGCGACGGGTCGCTCGATGGCGCGATGTGGGCGCTCAGCGGCGCGGCGGCGTGCGCCGTAGGCACACCCGCCACCATGCTGCCGCGTGTGGCGGGGAAGGCATATTTGGCGCCGTGGAACAGAAACTCCTTGAATGCCGGCAACATAATATGCGGCCGCTTGGCGTCGAAAAACAGCAGGCGCGCCACCTCGGTTCGCTTCAGCGCGCCATGCACCTCGGACATCGAAAGACCGGAAAAGGCCGCCAGCTCCGGGTAGGTCGTGCCCTGATCGCGACAGGCAGCCAGCGCCAGCAGGAGGTAGAAGTCCTGGGGCTTGAGTACGGCCTGACGGTTGGTGGGTTTGGACATGAGTTCAGTCAGTGTTTCGCATTTCGCGAAACACGAAAATACTGAATAAACAACGCGGTGTCAATGCGCATTGCTTCAGGCGCCAGCCTTTTCGCCATTCGCGAATGGCGAATGCGCCAGCAGGTCGCCGACCTCGATCTGGCCGGAGAGCAGGCGCGGCAGCAGCAGGTCGCGGGTGCGGCGGAGGTTTTGGATTTGGCGCTGGAGCGCGAGCACTTCCTCGGCCATTGGAGAGGCAATTTCCTCGAAGCGGCGAACGATGGCTTGCGGCGGTTGCAAGAATTCGATGGTCTTGAACACGCCGCGACTGATTTCCTTAAATGTCGCGCCAGATGCCATGCGCTGAAAGGTTGGCACATTCTCTGTTAGCCAGTGGAACAGGAAGTAAAGCGGAACGCGCTCATTTGGCAGGCAAGTGATGAAGCCTTGATTGGTACAAGCCGGCCGTGTGTTGATGGCAATTGCTCCGATCGTGGCGCGGCTGGTGAGCATCACGCTGCGCTTTGGGAACATCCGTGCCGAGCTTTTTGCAAGACCGCGCTCGGTGATGTGGTCGCTGGAATCATCCATGAACATCGTCCCTGCGCCGGTCAGGTCGCTGGGCGAATACCACTGGATCGTGCCGCTTTGCCAAAAAGCATCCTCTTTCCGAGATGGCGTGCCGCCGCCAGAAATCGCAAATGCGTCGACAACCGTCGTCACCTCCCACCCCTGCGGAATCTCACCGAGGGGGGAAGGGACGCGGGGGTGGTTTTCGTGGCCGGGGAAGCGGAAGTGGACGAACCACTCGC
>CAZAOQ010000103.1:0-10901 GCA_964486795.1 uncultured Rhodocyclaceae bacterium | reverse complement strand
GCCACGGGCAAGATGCCGATCGACCTGAATGTGCTCAAGGTCGACCTGATGTCCTTCAGCGCCCACAAGACCTACGGTCCCAAGGGTATCGGCGCACTCTATGTCCGTCGCAAGCCGCGTATCCGTCTGGAGGCGCAGATCCACGGTGGCGGCCATGAACGTGGCCTGCGTTCCGGCACGCTGGCGACGCATCAGATCGTCGGCATGGGCGAGGCTTTCCGTCTCGCCCGTGAGGAAATGACATCCGAGAACACGCGCATCGGCAAACTGCGCGACAAGCTGCTCAAGGGACTTAACGATATTGAGGAAACCTATGTGAATGGTGATCTCGTGCAGCGCGTGCCGCACAACCTCAACATCAGCTTCAATTATGTTGAAGGCGAATCGATGATTATGGCGATCAAGGACATCGCCGTATCGTCCGGCTCGGCATGCACCTCGGCAAGTCTGGAGCCGTCCTACGTGCTGCGCGCGCTGGGGCGTTCCGACGAACTGGCGCACAGCTCCATCCGCTTTACCCTCGGTCGTTTCACGACGGATGAGGAAATCGACTTCACGATCAAGTTGCTGCATTCAAAGATCGCCAAGCTGCGTGAGCTTTCTCCGCTTTGGGAGATGTACAAGGATGGTGTCGATCTGAATACCGTGCAGTGGGCGGCCCACTGAATTTACAGGAGTAAAACAAATGGCATACAGTGAAAAGGTCCTCGACCACTATGAAAATCCGCGCAATGTCGGCACTTTCGCCAAGGAAGAAGGCGATGTCGGCACCGGCATGGTCGGCGCGCCGGCTTGCGGCGATGTGATGAAGCTGCAGATCCGGGTCGGTAAGGATGGCGTCATCGAAGATGCCAAGTTCAAGACCTATGGTTGCGGCTCGGCAATCGCTTCCTCGTCGCTGGTCACCGAATGGGTCAAGGGCAAGACGCTCGACCAGGCGCTCGACATCAAGAACACCCATATCGCCGAGGAACTGGCGCTGCCGCCGGTGAAGATCCACTGCTCGATTCTTGCCGAGGACGCCATCAAGGCGGCCGTTGCCGACTACAAGAGTAAACACGGAGGTTGAGATGGCGCAGATTACCCTGACCGAAAAAGCTGCAAAGCATGTCGCTACCTATATCGCCAAGCGTGGCAAGGGCGTCGGCATTCGCTTCGGTGTGCGCACTTCGGGCTGCTCCGGCATGGCTTACAAGCTGGAGTTTGTCGATGATATCAGCCCTGAGGATGTTGTTTTCGAGAGCTACGGCGTCAAGGTGATGGTCGACCCGAAGAGCCTGCCGTACATCGACGGTACGGAGCTTGACTATGTGCGCGAAGGTCTCAACGATGGCTTCAAGTTCAATAATCCGAACATCAAGGACGAGTGTGGTTGTGGCGAGAGCTTCAACGTCTGAAGCCGCATTTTGTCAGTGACTCCCGCTTGTGTGGGGACATCGAATCACCCGACTAAAGGCCCATTGAAAAATTGACTCATATGGATTTCAACCGGGATCATTTCAGCCTCTTCGAGCTGCCAAGACGTTTCTCGCTGGATCACGCCGAGCTTGATGGGCGTTACCGTGACATGCAGGCACGCGTGCATCCGGATCGTCATGCCCACCTTGGCGATGTCGAAAGGCGTCTGGCGATGCAATGGTCGACGCAGGTGAATGAGGCCTACCAGACATTGCGCCGCCCGCTTGCGCGCGCCGTGTACCTGTTGAAGCTCGCTGGCATCGATGTCCATCAAGAGCGCACGATGCCCACAGAATTCCTGGTGAAGCAGATGGAATGGCGTGAGGCAGTCGAGGAAGCGCGTGGCGCGGCTGATGAAGCGGCGCTCGATCACCTGCATCGGCGCATCAAGAAGGACATGGCAGCGCAGTACGGCGAACTCGACAAACTGCTCGATGCTCATGATCATGCCGCAGCAGCTGGTCTGACCCGCCAATTGATGTTCCAGGAAAAGCTGCTTGCCGAGGTGGACGATGCGCTGGCGGCAATTGATGTTTGAAATATGATCCACCCTGGCTGAATTCTGAATTTTGACCACGCTCGTGGTTAGCCTGTCGAGTCACAGGCAAGGGCCTGTCGCTGGTCTCCGGACCTTGACGGGGCCACGGTAAGCGGCAGCTTGTGCCTTGGCACGGCTGCATTGTGAGACTCACGAAGATAACAAAGATGGCCTTACTCCAGATTGCAGAACCCGGCGAGTCAACCGCCCCGCACGAACACCGTCTTGCCATTGGCATTGATCTCGGGACCACCAATTCGCTGGTGGCTACCGTCCGCAGTGGCATGTCCGTGGTTCTCAGTGATGCCAAGGGGCGCTCGCTGCTGCCTTCGGTGGTGCGCTATAACGGCGATGGCGCCGTTGAAGTCGGCCATGTCGCGCAGGCCAGCCAGGTCGCCGACCCAAAAAACACCATCGTGTCAGTCAAGCGTTTCATGGGACGCGGCCTCAAGGACATCGCCCATGTCGAAGGCATGCCCTATGATTTTGTCGAAGCCGAGGGCATGGTCAAACTGCGCACGGTTGCGGGCGTCAAGACGCCTGTCGAAATCTCCGCAGAAATCATCAAAGTGCTGCGTATACGCGCTGAAGAGGCACTTGGCGGAACGCTGTCGGGTGCCGTGATCACCGTGCCGGCCTATTTTGATGACGCTCAGCGCCAGGCCACCAAGGATGCCGCCCGGCTCGCCGGTCTCAATGTGCTGCGTATGCTCAACGAACCGACGGCAGCGGCGATCGCCTACGGACTCGACAATGGTGCCGAAGGCATTTATGCCGTGTATGACCTCGGTGGCGGAACGTTTGACATCTCCATACTCAAACTCTCCCGGGGTATCTTCGAAGTACTCTCAACCGGCGGCGATTCCGCGCTCGGTGGTGACGACTTCGATCAACGCGTTTTCTGCTGGATCATCGAAACTGCACAACTCGCACCGTTGTCACATTCGGACGCGCGCCTGCTGCAGTCCTGTGCACGCGAGGCCAAAGAATATCTGACCTCGCACGGTGAAGCGCCGATTACCGTGCGCCTCAGCAGTGGCGAATACGTCGACGTCACCCTGACCACGGAAATCTTCAGCGAGATCACACACAATCTGGTGCAAAAAACCCTGAGCTCGACGCGTAAAGCACTGCGCGATGCCAGCCTCGTTGCAGAGGACGTCAAGGGTGTGGTCATGGTCGGTGGCTCGACGCGCATGCCACAGATTCAGCATGCGGTCGGCGAATTCTTCGGTCATGAGCCGCTCAACAATCTCGACCCCGATAAGGTCGTTGCACTCGGTGCAGCAACACAGGCCAACCTGCTTGCCGGCAACCGCGCTCCCGGGGATGACTGGCTGCTGCTCGATGTGATTCCGCTGTCATTGGGAATTGAAATGATGGGTGGCCTCGCTGAAAAGGTCATTCCACGTAATTCGACGCTGCCGATTGCGCGCGCGCAGGAATTCACCACGTTTAAGGACGGCCAGACAGCGATGGCCATTCACGTCGTTCAGGGCGAGCGCGAGCTGGTCTCGGATTGCCGTTCTTTGGCGCGCTTCGAACTGCGCGGCATTCCTCCGATGGCAGCGGGTGCAGCCCGTATTCGCGTCACCTTCCAAGTCGATGCTGATGGCTTGCTGTCGGTCGAAGCGCGTGAACAGACCACAGGCCGTGAAGCGCGCATCGAAGTGAAACCATCGTATGGCCTGTCCGACGATGAGATCACCGGCATGCTCAGGGATAGCTTCAACCACGCCACGGATGACGCGTTCCGTCGTGCGTTGCGCGAAGCTCAAGTTGAGGCACAGCGTCTGCTCGAAGCCACACAAAGCGCAATCGTTGAGGATGCAGATCTCCTGTCCACACTGGAGCGCGCACACATCGACAGCAACGTCACCAAGCTGCAGACTGTCTTGATTGGCGATGATCGCCGCGCGATCGACGATGGCATGAAGGCTGTCAGCCAAGCCACCGCTGAATTCGCTGCACGCCGCATGAATCGCAGCGTACAACGTGCATTGTCCGGCCGCAAAGTGGCTGAGCTTTGATTTCAACGAACGTTACCAAACTTTACTGAACGGTATACGCCATGACCCGCATCGTCGTCCTCCCCCATGTTGAACTCTGTCCCGAAGGTGCCGTCATCGAGGCCAAGCCCGGTGAGAGTATTTGTACCGCGTTACTTGAAAATGACATCGCCATCGAACACGCCTGCGAACAATCGTGTGCCTGCACAACCTGTCACGTCATCGTTCGCGAAGGCTACAACGCCCTAGAACTGGCGGAAGAGAGCGAGGAGGACATGCTCGACAAGGCCTGGGGTCTGGAACCCAACTCGCGGCTTTCTTGCCAGGCTTTGGTGAATGACACACCGCTGGTCGTCGAAATTCCGCGTTACACCATCAACATGGTCAGCGAAGGAAAGAAGAAATGACGACTCAGACCCCGCGCACTCTCAAGTGGACCGACACACTCGACATCGCCATTGAACTCGTCGAACGTCATCCCGAGGTTGACCCGACGAAAGTGAACTTCGTCGACCTGATGCGCTGGACAATCGAACTGCCGGGCTTCACGGAGAACGAAAAGCACTGTGGCGAGAAGATCCTTGAGGCGATCCAGATGGCCTGGATGGAGGAAGTGGCGTAGTCGAGATAGGTTACTCACGAACCACCGTAGCTGCTCAAACTTCAATTATGTTTATTGATACCCACTGTCATCTCGACGCTGTCGAATTCGATACCGACCGAGAAACGGTCGTCGCCACAGCGACGGCGGCGGGAGTGGCCACCATCGTCGTACCCGCAATCGAGCGTGCCAACTTCGGCGCCGTTGCTTCCGTCTGTCGAGAATACCCGGCTTGCGTACCGGCCTGGGGCATCCACCCGCTGTTTGTTGGCCGCGCGCATGAGGGAGACCTCACAGCGCTGCGCTCGATGCTCGAAGAAAACACCGCCGCTGCCGTTGGTGAAATCGGTCTCGATTTCTTTGTTTCAGAACAGGACCTCCAGTTGCAGGAGCACTACTTCGTCGAGCAACTGAAGCTCGCCCGCGAGTTTGATCTTCCGGTGATCCTGCATGTACGCCGCGCCATCGACACTGTGCTGAAAAATTTGCGCCTCCATCCCGTGCGTGGCGGCATCGCCCACGCCTTCAATGGCAGCCGTCAGCAGGCCGACGAGTTCATCAAACTCGGCTTCAAACTTGGCTTCGGCGGTGTCCTGACATTCCCGCGCGCCCTGCGTATTCGCGAACTTGCCGCCACGCTTCCACTCACCGCCATCGTGCTCGAAACCGACGCACCCGACATTCCCCCGGCCTGGCTCGACGGCAAGCGCAACGCTCCCGGAGAATTACCGCGCATCGCCGCCATACTCGCCGAACTGCGCGGCCTTGACGTTGCGGACGTGGCACAGGCGACGACAGCGAATGCCGAAGCCGTTTTGCGACTCGGCTGAGTTTTCTTCGTTTCGAGCAGGGTAAAGCACGGCACCTAGCGCCAGAACGGCGTCTACGATGTTTCGAGACCCTGAGCGCTCAACCGGGTCCGGGTGCAAGGCCTCCTCACCTCTTCAATTCATATATCCACGCACATTGCATTGACACGGGCGGCATGCTTGTCGATACTCCACCTCTCGACTTTCAAACCCAACGATGAGGAACAAACCATGCAATGTCCATACTGCCAAGGCGAAATTCAGGATGGCGCCACGCGCTGTACCCTTTGTGGCTCTGTGATCAACGCAGCAGCGGCGCCCGTGCCTGCTCCATCTTCGTACAAAAGCAGTTTTGGCGACCAGTTCAATGCCTCACTCATCATCTGGAAGATGAATCTGGGCGACCTGGCCATTCTTTCGTTGGTGTTGCTGCTGGTCATTTGGATTCCAATCGCCAATATCGGCTTCATCGCTGGCTATGCGCGTTCCGTGCTTAAAGTTTCGCGTGGCGAAGGCCGTGCCGAGGTCGGCGACCTCTTCAATGCCTGGGACTGCTTCGGCAACCTGCTCGTCTACATCATCCTGCTCGTCGTCGCCTCGGCGATCCTCAGTGTGGTGCCGTTGCTTGGCTCACTTGCCTCACTCGCATTGGGTTTCGTCGCCGTCCCGGGTATGTACCTGATCATCGATCGCAAGGCCAATTTTGGCGACGCCTTCAAGTGGGGTATCGCATCCATACAGGCACGCCCAGCTGACTGGTTACTGTCCTACATTGTCGGCATGGTTGTCAGTGGTATCGGCGCGCTATTGCTGTTCATCGGCATCATCCTGACCATGCCGTTGGGCACGCTGATTCTCGCCATGCAGTACGAAAGCGCGAAGCCGACCTGAGCACTGCTGGGCCAAGAGGGTAGGCCGCAAGACGACTCGAAAAGACACCTAAAAGGCAATCACCTTTTAGGTGTCGTCTGCAAAGCGAACGCAGCCAAAGTGGTCAATACCGACCGTGTTTGATCGGGCCCCCGCTTGGCAATGGAAAGCGGAAAAAGTCTATTCGGTCCTGCGTTTATGCAAGGAAACCCAGCTATGAAGCCGTGACCATCAGGACGACTTTTTGATTGCTGCGGCATCCATCTGTTTCATGAGCCGCCAGGCCATCCATGCAAGAAGCAGCACGCCGGCGCACAGGCAACTCCACAGAATCCACTTCTTTACATCAATGGCATCATCCGGTGCTTGCATGCTACCGGGCGCGGTGAGCTGATCGGCTTGACCTTGTCCGAGAGCTTGAGGTGGAGAGATGACTGTTGTCACTTTGAGGTGGGTTTCTGCGCCTTCATGGTAACCAGGCACCAATGATTCAATCGGGAAGGCGGTTTCTTTTGCATCCCGGTTGCCGAAGCCCAGAGTAAACGGTCCTTTGCCACGCGCCGAGAAGACCAGATCCTGCGCCATCCAACCCAAGACCAGACGCGGTTCTCCGGCGCCAATGCCGCCACCTTTTTGATCGATTTTCAGTCGCCAGTAACGGTCTGCATTTGCGGCGACAGGGAGAGGCGGGCTGACCAGTTCATTGCTGTCGCGATTGAGTCGATACCAGAGTCCATGCGTGACGTTGCGCCATGGCTCGGTGTTGCGATTGCGTGAAAACAGTTGGAATTGCGCGATGCTGTTGGCCTGCGGCAATTCGAGACGAATCCGGTCGGCCGGAAAATGACCCTGAATGTCAAACAGATATTCGCCGGCCTTGTCTGCATCGAGGTGGCCAGCCGTGCTTTCCCATGCGCGGGTACGGTCGATTCGGGCATTTCCCGTCTCTGCGAGCACCGCAGAAAGCCGTGCATCGTCGGGCATTCCACGCCAGGAGAGCCTGAAATAGCGGGCCTTCTGCGTCGCAAACATGATGTGTCGTTGTTCGAGCTGCGCACCGTCATGCGCCAGCGAGACGAGCGGCGCATCCGCCACCACCCTGTGCCATGTCGCCAGATCGTCGCTGGCTTCGATCATCACTCTGGCCACATAGGTGGCCACCAGCGATGTTTTCACATCAAGCTCAAAAGCCTGCAACGGCTGGGTGATTGTGCTGGCATCCAGCAGATAGCCACGCAGCGTCTGGGTATGTTCGGCGGGCTGTCGGTTCAGCTTGATGACAGAGCCGTTGGCGGTTCGCTGAACATCTAGAATCAGGCCATCCAGGTTCTTTTTCTCTTCCCCGTAGATTGGGAATATTTTTAGCGCTACGGGAGCGGAACGGATTTCATCGGTGGCGGCACGATAGCGCAAAGCATGCGGTACGACTTCTCCGGCCGCGTTGAAAACACGAATATCCGCGAGGTCGCGGCTGGCCATGCCACGATATACCGAAGCCGGCAGTTCAAGCCGATACAGCGCGTCCTTGCCGTTTGTCAGCAGCGTCAAACCATAGGTGAAGTCTGCCGGTTTTTCGACCGCCAGAACGGAAGTCGCAGCGATTGAGATGAAATATGTGAGCAGGAGTTTAGTGCGCATGCAGTGGCTCCCGGGGGGGTGAGCTTGGCGGTGCCGGTGAGAAATAGCCCACAATCAACATCAGTACCCCGACCCCGATGAATGACACGATGCGTTCCATGCCACCGACATTGGACAGATCCACCATAAACAGTTTTATCACAACGACTGCCATCAGGCTGGCGCCGGCGAACCACAAGGAGCGCCAGGAACGTCGTGTCGCCAAAGTCATCGTACCCAAAGCCAATACGGTCCAGAAGATAGAAAAAGATGCCTGCACCAGCACCGAATGCAGCATGTCGTTCAGATGGAAGGGCACGGCGGCCCAATGATGTAGTGTTCTGAGCAGAACACCGTTGGCGAAAATGAATAGGGCCGCGCCCAACAACGCATACAGTGGCGTCGGTACCTCTTCGCCCAATAGGTGGTCGTATCCCAGTTTGCGGATCGACATCAGCCAATAGGTGATTGTCAGAAATACCAGCCCCTGTGCGATATCCAGCGGATTGAGGAGCGGCAGATAGGGCAGAGGGGCCGGATCACCGTTGCTGGTGAAATTCGCAAACGCGGTCCACGCGCCGACAAACACGGCGAGGGGAAGCGCGCCGGCAATCAGATAGCTTTCCGCATGTGCTGCGACCGGCCAGGTTGTCTGACACCGTGGGGTGGTCAGTAAGGCGAGCAGGGTACAGGGTGCAACGGCCCAAGCGATCAGCGGCCAGACCAACTCGCCGGCGACGGCCACGTCGATCTGCCAGGCGAATTCTCGTGCGGCGACGAAAGCCAGCAGCCACAGTCCGGCGGCGTGCAGCCCATATTGCAACGAGGGATCGCTTCCTTCATGCCGGCGCAGAATTCGCAGGTGCAACAGGAAGGTGACCGGCCAAGCGATAAAGCCGAGACCGCTCGACGGCGCAACATGACCGAGCGCACCATGCCACGCATGGAGTATCGCAATCGGCAACAGCGCATAGGCCGGCCAGCGGGCGCTCTGCCAAGACAACGATCGGGAAAACACACTGAATACGGCGGCGGATGCCGCTAAGAATAGCAGCGAGCCATGTAGATGGAGTTCGTCAGGAGCGTGGCGATTGATCTCAAGAAGCCCCGCGGCCACCCACCAGAGCACCCCCCAGCCCAGCAGGATGCCGGCAATGGCGGGTTCCCAGGGTTTTGTACTTTCACGCCGCCGCTCAAGATACGCCGAACAGAATAGCCCGCCCACGGCGACCAAAACGCAGCCGAGGAAAAAGCTGTTGAGGATTGGGATAGCGCCATGCCCTGTTTTGACACCGATGAGGAAGGCGATACCTGCCAGGAACTGGAGCGCGATACCGAAGCTGCGCGCCAGCACGCGCTGCTGACGTAAACCGATCCAGACGATGGCTGCCCCCTCAAGCGCCCAAAAAGCCGACGTCATACGCCCATCGAAGGCTAGCGGAATTGCCAGCGTGGCAAACACTACGCCGAGTGCAAGAAAGGCTTCGCTCAGCAAGCGTAGTTTTTCGCCGGTCTGACGCCACAGCAGCGACGCCAGCGAGACATAAAACGCCGCGAGCCCCAAGGCGCTCCAGGCTGCCCCGTATTCGAATTCCCTGACCAGCCCTGCCTGCAAGCCGAAGGCCACCAAGGGAACCCCGAAGACGAGCGTGCCATCGACATAGGTTCGGGCTTCCTCCGATTGCTTCCGTGCAAACAAGACAGGAATCAGGACGTAGAGCAGGAAGAACAGGATGAGAAAAAACTCCACCGAAGAGAAATGCTCGGGGCCGTAATACTTCCACGCCCAGACCCTGCCGATCGCGAACGTGAATGCGAACCCCAGCAGATTCAGGATGCGCCAGGCCTTGTGCCATGAGATGGCGAGAATGCCGAGATTGAGCATCAGGCAGTATGAGAAGAGCATCACATGGTTGCCCTGCCCGGTCGAGATCAGTAAGGGCGCGAGAAATCCACCGGAGACCCCAAATACCGCCAGCGCCAGCGAATTTTGCAGGATGGCCAGCATGGCCGACAGGCCGACGATGGCCAACAGCAGCGCAAAGGCCGGCGTGGCCGGGATCATTTCGTAAAAGCGGAAGGCCGCAAAAATGTTGAGATAGAGCACGCCGATGCCGCCTCCCTGAAGCGTCAACGCATAGCCGGCACGGCGCTCGCGCAAATGCCAGCCGAACGCAAGCAGCGCCAGTGCGCCGATGCCCACTCCCGTCAGCCGGACGGAAATCGGCACATGGGAGTGCTCATAAGCATATTTGAGCAGAAAGGCGATCCCGAAGAACAGGATGACAATGCCGACCCGCACCACGGTATTGCCGCCCAGCAACCATTGAATCATGGGGTTGGGCTTGGCTGCGGGGCGGATTGCCGGTTCGCGCTGTGACGATGGTGCCTCAGCATCCGCCATCGCCATGGCTGGTACCGCCGGCTCGCTGATCATTGAGGGTAGCCTGTCGTCGATCGGCGATGTGCCCTCTGGAACAAATGTTTCCACGGGGATTTCAGACACCACAGACACCACAGACACCACAGGGGGTACCACCTCATGCGGTATGGGAGTCTGCTGCTCGCCAAGCGCATGGAGGCGGCGTTTCAAATGGTACACGTTGCCCGAAAGTACGTTGATGCGCTCCGACATTTCCTGGAGTCGCTGATCCGCAGACTTCTTTATATTTTCGATGTACCAGCCGATTAGACCACCGACGATAGCGCCAAAAATAGCAGGTTTGTTACCTGCCACTGCGCCGACAATTAACCCGATGATTATTCCTGCGAGCCACATAAATTTCCCCTAAATCTCCAAGCGCTCGCAACCTTGCAAGTCGTCAATCAATGCCAAAGTCTTATTTTAAATGTATTCTGCATCCTCATGGAACTCGGGCTGTCTCCTCTTCTGCATTTTGTGTGATTTGAATCCGCTGCGATGACAGATGTCGGCGCAACCCGTAGGTCGGGTTAGCGGCTTCATCGCGTCACCGTCACGTCGGGTGACGGTGACGCCA
>CAZAOQ010000102.1:9056-11122 GCA_964486795.1 uncultured Rhodocyclaceae bacterium | reverse complement strand
CGAATTCTTCGACGCCGTGCCGGTCATCGCCAAGAAGCTGCAGACGCTGATGGACGTTGGCCTCAGCTACATCACGCTCGGCCAGAGCGCCACCACGCTCTCCGGCGGCGAGGCGCAGCGCGTCAAGCTGGCGCTGGAACTCTCCAAGCGCGACACCGGCCGCACCCTCTACATCCTCGACGAACCAACCACCGGCCTGCACTTCGCCGACATCGAAATGCTGCTCGGCGTGCTGCATCGCCTGCGCGATCACGGCAACACCATCGTCGTCATTGAGCACAATCTGGATGTCATCAAGACCGCCGACTGGGTCGTCGACCTCGGCCCCGCTGGCGGTGATGGTGGCGGCCGCATCATCGCCAGCGGCACGCCGGAACACGTCGCCGCGACAACGGTGAGCAGCGGCAGTCCGACGGGCGAATATCTGGCGAAGCTGCTCGCCCCGGCATCATCTGCCAGCCCTGCCGCAAAAACCGGCAAGCCGCGCAAAGCCGCCAAGGCCAGCATCACCGCACCGGCCAGACCGAAAAAAAAGATGCCCTGAAACCCGCATGGATAAACGATCTTCAAGGCATGCCTCGAAGAACCGCACCAATGCTTGGTCTCCGGGCAGGCAATAATCCTTTCTCACAAAATGGCTTTATCGTTTTGTTTTGAAACTGATTTCGATCAATTCCAGGGCAGCACTTTGCGCGCATAATGCTCGTCCCTCAATGTCCATTGGAACCAACATGGCCTGCAATCACACCGATCCTTCTTCGATTTACCCGTTCGATGCACGCGGTATCGCCAAACGTTTTCGCCACGCTGCCATCTTCGGCGCGCTCGATGCGCTGATGCCGGGCGAGACGATGCGCTTCTGCAACGACCACGATCCGCTGCCGCTGCTCAACCAGTTGAGTCAGCGTTATGGTCCGCAAGTCGAGATCCTCTATCAGCAGCGCGTTCCCGGCGAAATCGTCATCGACTTCATCAAGAAATAGGTCCGGGCCCGCCATGCCCATGCTGCCGCTGCTTGCCATCAATGCCATTGCCATGATGGCAGCGGCAGCGGGGTTGGCGATCTTTTCGCTCTGGCCGCCACAGGCGGTCGCCCATGTCGCCTTTGCGCTGGGCATCCTGCCGCTGATTCTGGCGGCAATGACCTACTTCATTCCCGTTCTTACCCGCAGTGGCAGCGGCGCGCCGCGCTGGCTGCAGGCTGCGCCACTGACCGCCTGGCTCGGTGGCATTGTCCTGATCCTCGGCCTGACCGGCACGCTGAACCTGATCGCCGCCAGCCACGTGGCATTCACACTCGCCGGTGCAGCGACGCTGGCCATGCTGATCTGGAGCAGGCAGCGTGGTCGGCGCACCGTCGGCAAACCACATCCCGGACTGCATTGGTATCTCGCCGCACTTGCCTGTCTGGCCATCGCCCTGCTGGCGGTGCCGCTGATGAGTCTCTGGCCCATGCAACGCGCCGCCCTGCGCCTGTTCCATCTGCATCTCAATCTGCTCGGCTTCGTCGGCCTGACTTCACTGGGTACGCTGCAAGTGCTGTTGCCGACGGCTGCCGCACGCCCCGATCCACGGGTCGCCACACGTCTCACCACCGATCTCAAATTTGCCGTGGCCGGCACGCTGCTGCTCGCTGCCGGCGCCGCCTGGCTGAAGCCGCTGGCCTTCATCGGCGCAGGGCTGTATCTGATCGCGCCGCTGCGCATGGTGCGCGACTGGCTGCGCAGCCATGCCGACCTCATCGTCCGTACACATGGCGCCACAACTTCACTGGCCGCCGCCTGTGCGGGATTGATCGGCCTGCTGTTGCTGGGCATCGCGCATGGCCTCGGCCTGCTCGCCGGCCGCGACGCCATCGGCGCTTTTGTCGTCGCCTTCCTGCTGCCACTGGTCAGCGGCGCGGCGACGCAACTACTGCCGGTCTGGCTGCGCCCCGGTCCGCAACGTGAATGGCATGCCGCGCTGCGCGCCACACTCGGCTGGCTGGCTGGAGTGCGCGCGCTACTGATGGTGCTCGGCGGACTGGCGCTGGCTCTCGGCTGGCTGCAAGGCGTTTGGCTGGCCGC
>CAZAOQ010000102.1:0-8956 GCA_964486795.1 uncultured Rhodocyclaceae bacterium | reverse complement strand
GAAAGCAAGAGGCCCGCAGCCTTGCGGATGCGGGCCGATGAGACCAGGTAGTGATAGGGCGCGGCGGCGCGACAATGCCACCGTGCCCCCCGCCCCTTGCCTCGCGGATCAATTCACAGTAATCGAGAGCGCAGTCTGCACACCCTTCGGCGTCTTGACCACAATGGTCGCCGTACCGGCCGGATAGGTTCCGGTACCAGTGCAGCTTGACCCGCCATCAACAGTCAGCACCAATGGCGTACCACCAATACTCAGTGCATCTGCAACCGGTGTGCCATCCACGTTGAGATTGGCCACCGTCGGTTCGCCGCCCGGTTCGGTATAGGTCACGTAATTACTGCCGATACTGACAACCGACTCGGCCGGCATTGGATTTCCGTTTTCATCCATCAGCCGGAAAGCGAATGTATTGAAGCAACGACCACCCATGGTGAACGTCGTTTGCGAAAGCACCGGATGCGAGCCGGAAAGTACGATGACAGCGCTGCGCCTGACGTAATTTTTGCCCCAGACCCCGTCACAGGAATTCGTCACACTCGGCGCATCGGCATAACTGCCCGGCAGTGCCGCAGTACCGCCGCCGCTGGCGTTGCGCGTCAGACAGGCCACGGGCACGCTCACGGTTGAAAAAGAAATGAACTGCTCACCCGTATCGCGGCTGCCATTTTCATTCGAGTCGATGAAGGGGTTACCGAGATCGTAGACAGTCTCTCCTGCGTCATACACGTTGTTGCCGTTGGCATCGACGAAACTCTCTTCACCGGCTGCATAGGCCAGCACGGTGACACGGCCACCCACCGGCCGGTACTCGGCGCTCTTGAAAGTCACCGAGCAGGTGCCGCTGCTCGTGGTGCATGAGGGCGGCACGATCTGGCCGCCTTCGGTGATGAAATTAATGGCTGTGCCATCCGGCACCGGATTGCCCATACGATCCGAAGCGATGACAAACAGCTTCGATTCGGTGCCGTCATACGACAGACCTTCGATATTGTGGGTCTGCACGCTCAGCGAGAAAAAGTCCTGTGCAGGCAAGCCGGTGGTGACAGTCAGCGTATTCGACTGGCTGAGAATGCTCGGCGTATCATGCACTCTGGCAATCACGGAAACCGGCGTCGGCACGGTTCCGGAAATCACCGAAGTCGTCACTTCACCATTGCTATCGGAAGTCGCCGAAGCCGGTGAAAGCGTGATGCCACTGGGCGCGCCGGCTTGCAGCAAGCTGAAGTCGACCAGCACACCGGCCTTGCCATTGCCACTGCCGTCGACGACCTTGAACTTCACGATCGAACTCTGCGGCAACGCGGAACCCGCGCCCTGAATGCCGATGATGCCCGGCGTCGCTGAAACGAACTGCATATTGTTGGCTGCTGGCGTGGCGACGTTAATGGTCGCACTGACCGAAGCGCCACTCACCGAAGCAGTGATGATGTCGGTACCCGAGGCGCAGTTGTTGTCCTTGTAGGTCGAGGTGGCGACGCCGGATACAGAGGTCACCGGACTCGATAGCGTAGCCTTGCCGCTGGTCACGCAGGGCGAGGTGAAGGTCACGGCAATCGGCGAATTCGTCGCCACACCATTGATCAACACGGGTACGGTAATGACACTGGTGCCATAAGCGGAGATCGACGACTGGCCGAGGCTCGGCGTGCCCAGCGTCACGCTCGAGCCATTCACCGATACACCCACCGGGGTACTGGTGTAGGTCGCCGTAGCGGTCGTGGTTGTACCGCTCGAATCAGTCGCGGTCATCGAGACGTCGGCCGATGCGGTGATGCTGGTCGCTCCGGCATCGGCGAGACTGGCAGAATCAAGCTTGACCCAGGCAAGGCCGCTGGCGTCGGTGAGTGCCGTCGCCGCAGCCGGCGTGAACACGATCATTGGATTCGCAGTGGCGAAACTGACGACAACCCCTTGCACAGCCACGCCGCGGCTATCTTTAACCGTGGCCACCGCATAGACGGGCGTGCCAAACGTGACCGTGGCAGCTGCATTGGCGCTCGTTGCCGGCACCGCGGTAGACAAGGCCAGAGCGACCGTCGGTTTACCCGAACTCGTCGCGCCCCCCGATGACGATCCGCCGGGCGAGGAAGCAGACGAGCCACCCTCGCCTCCCAGACAGCCGGATAAACCCAACGTGGCGAGAGTGACAACCACAAAGGCCAGGGCATTACGTAATTTCACGATATTCATCTCACGGTTCCACTGCACGATAATCGTGCGATTATGTCAGGCGGTGAAGCGCAGTAGGGCGCGCAAATAGAAGAGTTTTTATCCACCTTATCGATGGCTTCGCGCACCTTGCGTGGTTTCATTTAAGAGGATAATCGGCAAGATCGCCTAGATTGCGCCTACATATACTACGCATCACGCGCGACCAGCCACGACATATCGCCACGACAGACTCCCGAAGGAAGCCCTCGATGACAGCGATCTACCAGAAGCATTTCGGCCTGAACAGGCCGCCCTTCCAGATCACCCCGGATACTGACTATTTCTTCGCGGGCAGCCAGCGCGGAGCATGCCTGACAGCGCTGCTGCATATCGCCGCACATGAGGAAGGTATTGTCAGCGTGGTCGCCGAAGTCGGCAGCGGCAAGACATTGCTCGCCCGTCAGATGATCGCCGAATTGCCCGAGAGCATCGGCACGGTCTATCTGGCCAATCCCTGCTTCAATCGCGACGAGATCCTCAGCGCCATCGGCCGCGATCTGGGCCTCGGCGAGCTGCCAGTCTCGATCGAAGCAAAACTCGCCGCCCTGCACCAGGAGTTGCTGCGCCGCCATGCCAACGGTGAACGCGTGCTGCTGGTCATCGATGAGGCCCATGCGATGCCCGCCGAATCGCTTGAAGAGGTGCGCCTGCTGTCCAACCTTGAAACCGGTCAGCACAAACTCGTCAATATCATGCTGTTCGGCCAGCCCGAGCTCGACACCCTGCTCGCCGACCCGCGCCTGCGCCAGGTTCACGACCGTGTCATCCACCGCTTCGAACTCACGCCCTTCTCACGAGAAGATGGCGCTGCCTACCTCGAACACCGCCTGCGCGTCGCCGGTTGGGCTGGTGCCAAACTGTTCACCGACGGAGCCGTTGGTGTGTTGATGAAAGCCTCGGCCGGGCGTGCTCGGCGCCTCAACCTACTCGCCGACAAGTCGCTGGGCGCCGCCTATAACAACGCTTGCAGTCAGGTCGAAAAACGCCACGCCCGTGCCGCCTGCGATGAACTGCCCGCCATCCCGTCGGCCACCACGCCGCGTCCCTGGATCGGCTTCGCGCTGCCACGCCTGTCGAATCTGTCGCTGGCCAGCGCTATGCTGATCATGGCACTGGCCGGCACATCGGTCTGGGCCTATACCTTGCGTCAGCTGAGTTCCGCCCCCGCAGCAAAGACGGCTGCCGTCACAAAACTTGCACCGCAACACCGCATCGCAACGCCTGCAGAGACCGCGGCAAGCACTCCAGTCACGATGACGCCAACCGAATCACCGGCCACAGCCGTCGCCCAATCACAGCCGAAGGCGCCGACCAAGCAAACCATGGCCAGCAAGGCCATCACCCAAGCGGCGCAGCCGATCACCGCCTCCATCACACCGACACCGACACCGCGCAAACCACTGCAAATCGCTGCGGCGAACACCAGCGCCAACGCTGCAAACACTCCAACGCCCGCACTTAAGCTCGACACGGAGCTCGCCTCGGTGCAGCGCATCGTACCCTTTGCCGTGTCCACCGCTGCCTTCGGCCCGCAAGGCCGCAAGGCGCTGGCGGAAATCCTGCCGCTTGCCAAACAGGCCGAGCGCGTCAACGTGCGCGGCCGCACCGACAGCTCGGGCGACCAGAAAAAGAATCGAGAACTCGCCAAATCGCGCGCGACCAGCGTAATGTTCGCCTTCGTCGCCGAGGGTGTTTCGCGCAAGACACTCAAGGCCACCTACTGCACAAAATGCTTCATCGCCTCGAACGACACTGAACAGGGACGCCGCACCAACCGTCGCGTAGACATCGAGTTGGTGATGCCAGCCAAACTCGCACTGCATCTGCCCAAACCTATCCATTCGGCGCCCGACATCGACAGCGAACCGGTACTGCTGGCGCGGCTCGACGAACAATTCACCAGCATCGGCAGGCGCAACTAAGGTGCAACTAAGGTGCAACTAAGGTGCAACTAAGGTGCAACTAAGGCGTAACTAAGGCGCCATTAAGACCCACTATGTCCATCCTCTACCAAGACCACTTCGGCCTGCACAAGCAGCCGTTCCAGATCACGCCGGACACGGACTATTTTTTTTCCGGCAGCCGACGCGGCGACCTCCTCGCGGCGCTGCTGCACGTCGCCGGGCACGATGAGGGCATCGTCACCGTCGTTGCCGAAGTCGGCAGCGGCAAGACGCTTCTCGCCCGCCTGCTGATCACCAACCTGCCGCCAGATATCAGTACGGTTTACCTTGCGAACCCTTGTTTCAGCCGTGACGAGATCATCGGCGCCATCGGCCGCGACCTGGGGCTAACCAACCTGCCCGCGTCAATAGAGGAAAAGCTCGCCGCCCTGCACCAGGAACTGCTGCGCCGCCACGCCAATGGCGAGCGCGTACTGCTGGTCATCGACGAAGCGCATGCGATGCCGGCCGAGTCACTGGAGGAGGTGCGCCTGCTCTCCAATCTCGAAACCGGGCACCACAAGCTCGTCAATATCATGCTGTTCGGCCAGCCCGAACTCGATGCCCTGCTCGCCGAACCGCGTCTGCGTCAGGTTCGCGACCGCGTCATCCACCGCTTCGAACTGCCCCCCTTTACGCGCGAAGACGGCGCCGCCTACCTTGACCATCGCCTGCGCGTCGCGGGCTGGCGGGGCGGCCGCGTCTTCAGCGACGGCGCACTCTCGGTCTTGATGAAAGCCTCCGGTGGGCGCGCCCGGCGCATCAACCTCCTCGCCGATAAAGCCCTGCTTTCCGCCTACGCCGAAAATCTCAAACAGGTGGACAAGCGTCATGCGAAGACTGCCTGCAAGGAGTTCGAGGTGCCGCGCCTCAAGCTAATGAAATCGGCCTCCACAGCGCAAGAAGCGCACGGCGGCATGCCTTGGCTGCAGATATTCCTGATGAGCCTGGCCATTTCCATCATCATGGCGGCGGCAGCGATGCTGCTGCTCGGTGGCGACCGCCTTTTTTCACAACTTCAACCGAAACTGAATACGCTGCCAGGCACACCGCTGTCTGAGTCAACGCCAGCTCCCCACGGCGTGCCCGGACTACAAACAGCGCAACTAGCCGAGCCCAGCCACATCGTCGATCAGGCCAAAGAGACCTCACCTGACAGATTGCCAATTCCCTAAATTGTGCACATAATGAAAAACATTAAAATAACAATTCAAGTGATTTTTGATCAATGCGAATTCGCACAGAAAGCTCAGCCGTGAGCAATTCCGTTAAATGGGCCACATCCAGCCCGACACTAGGCGTTTCGGCCGCTGTGACGAGTCTGTTTTGCCTGCCGCTGATCATGAGCGGCTGCGCCGCGCTGCCACCCCCACCCTCTGACAAACATCTCGAACCCGCTCCTGTCGTGGCCGGCAAGGCACCGGAATTTGCCAATACAGCACCACTGCCCCCGCCCCCCAAACCCACGGCAAAACGCGAGCTTTACAGCGTCGTAGTGCACAATATTGATGTTCAGCAGATCCTCTTCGCCTTGGCACGCGATGCGAAGATGAACATCGACATCCACCCCGGCATCACCGGCACCGTGACCATGAATGTGCTCGACCAGACGCTGCCCGAGATCCTCGGCCGCATCGCCAGCCAGGTCGACATGCGTTACGAAATCAGCGGCAAGAACCTCTCGATCATGCCCGATTCGCCGTACCTCAAGAATTATCGCATCGACTATCCGAACATTACGCGAAGTGCATTGAGTTCGGTGAGCACCTCAACCAGCATCGGTGCCGCTGGCGTCGCACCCGGATCCACAGCCAGCGGCGGTGGCACGGCGGGCAACTCGTCATCGACCACCGTCACCAATACGGCCAACAACCACTTCTGGGAAACACTGGTTGCCAATCTGCGCGACATGCTGCGTGAAACCGACAAAGTCATGCCGGAAGGGTCCAGTGAAACGACCGTCGAGCAAAGCGGCCAGCAGACAGCGACGCTGCCACCGGGTTTGGCTGCAGCCGCTGCGCTCCTGGGTGCTGCCACGGGCAATGGCAAGGGCAAGAATGCCAAGATCGAACCGCTACCCGGCCAGCTCAACCAACAGGCCAATTCCGTCGTGCGCCGCACCACCTTCCGCGAAGCGGCTTCCGTCATCGCCAACGCCGAGAGTGGCATTATCGGCGTGCGGGCCACGGCGCGCCAGCACGAGAAAATCCGCGAATTCCTCGACCGCATCATGGGCAGCGCACGCCGCCAGGTGCTGATCGAAGCCACCATCGTTGAAGTCGACTTGTCTGACCGCTTCCAGCAGGGCATCGATTGGAGCCTGGTCCGCAAACTAGGCAGCTCGGCGGGCTCCAACCTCACGCTGCAGCCAGCTGGCCCTGTCACCAGTGGCATGTTGACCGGCGGACTGGTCAGCACCTTGGCCTCGCTGACCTGGAAGAAGAGTAGCGGTGAAGCCGATGTCACCGCCGCACTCAAGATGCTCGAATCTTTTGGCACCCTGCGTGTACTGTCGAGCCCAAAAATTTCGGTCCTTAACAGCCAGACCAGCCTGCTCAAGGTAGTCGATAACGAGGTCTATTTCACCATCACGGTCACACCAGGCACAGCGGCCACAGCCACCTCACCCGCCTCACCGGCGACTTACCAGAGCGTGCTGAACACCGTGCCAATCGGCTTCCTGATGACCGTCACACCGCAAATCAGCGACAATGGCGAAGTCATTCTCAACCTGCGCCCCACCATCAGCCGTATCAGCGGTTATGCGATGGATCCAAGCCCGGTGCTGGCCGAAAATAACCTCACCAATCCGATTCCTATCGTGCAGACGCGCGAGATGGAGTCGGTGATGCGCGTGCAGACCGGCGATATCGCCATTCTTGGTGGCCTGATGCAGGACACGCGCAACAACAAGGCCGACGAAGTTCCGATGATCAACAGGATCCCCTTCCTCGGTGAGTTGTTCAAGTTCAAGAACAACACCAGCCGCAAGTCGGAACTGGTCGTCTTCCTGCGCCCGACCGTGCTCTCCGACCCCAGCCTGGACGGCGATTTCAGGGATTATCGCAACATGCTTCCGGAGGCGCGCGAACGCTACTACGCGCCAGCCGAGCAAGCCCGCCCATAGAGAACCCTATGAGCCTACTTCTCGACGCCCTGCAACGCGCCAGTAAGGAAAAGGAAAAAGCTGCCACCAGCACAGCGGCAGCACCGTCACCAACGTCGTCACCAACGTCGTCACCAACGTCGTCACCAACGTCGTCACCGACCGAAGCACCGGCTACGGCGGCACCGGCGAAATCTCCGACGCTGGAACTGACCATGGAGCCGTCCCCGGCGGCGAGTAAACCTGTGGCTGCTGTCACCGAGACTCCCGTTTCCACACCTGCGGTCGAGGCAGGGTCCGCTACCTTAAGCCTGACACCACTCACACCGTCTGCACACCAGATCCCCGAAGCTGCAATTCCATCAAGTGCCGCCAGTTCTTCCGCCGCGGCACCTGTGGCGCCAGCCACTGAACCCCCCCCCGCGCCGAAACCCGAAATACGCACCGAAGCGCCTCTGCCGGCACATGCGCCCACTCCTGCCCCCGCCTCGTCGCCCCTTGAAACGCAAGCATCCGCTCAAGCTGCTGCGACAACGAAACCTGCTGCAACAACTGCAGGGGCCGCCACTCCAACACAGATACCACCTCTGACGCCGAATACCGCACGCGAAATTCTCAGCGCCGGCAGCCGTAACAAACCGTCCGGATCACGCAAGCGAAACATCGCCCTTGGCATCGCCACTTTCTTGGTCACACTGGTCGCCGGCAGTTTTTTCCTTGGCTTATGGGACCAGTGGCTGCAGCCACAAACCGGCACACTCACCACGATGCCGCCAAAAACAATGCCGCTTGAGTCTGCCAGCATGACTCCCGAAACAACGCCACCCGCAGCACCCGCCACCGAAGCAAGGGATGAGCAAACGCAAGCCGTTGAGCCTGACGCGACCGGTGCCAGCGGCTCGCCGCCAGATCCCGTCGAGCAACAAGGGAGTGCCGAGACTGGCAAAATTGCCAGACCTGCAGCCCCCCCTGCCACTACAGCCCACGCAGCAAAAGCAACGCAACCTGCACGGGCCAAGCCACTCCATGCTGCAAAACAAGCCCCGGCCACAGAAAAATTCACCGCTGTCAGCGTCAGCCAAACCAAAGGCCCAAGTGCAATGGAAGCCGGCTACAGCGCCCTGATCCAGGGACGGCTGGATGAGGCAGCCCAATCCTATCGACGTGCGCTGAGCAGCAATCCAGAAGAGCGCGATGCGCTCCTCGGTCTCGCCAATATCGCGCAACGGCAAAACCATCCCGACGAGGCGCGTGTACTCTATCGGCGCGTCCTGCGCCAGGAACCTGACAACACCGTCGCTAATGCCGGCTTGCTGAGTCTGCTCGCAGACAGCGAACTGCAGAATGCCAGTGGCATGGCGCGTGATCTGTCCGAGCGTCATCCGCGTTCGGCTGCCGCCTTCGCCACGCTGGGCGGCATCATGGCGCGCGAAGGTCGCCTTGCCGATGCCCAGCAAGCCTTCTTCAAGGCCGCAAGTCTGGAGCCAGAAAACAGTGTGCACGCCTACAATCTGGCAGTCGCCCTCGATCGTCTACACAAGTCCGCGCAGGCCGCAGACTATTACGCGCGCGCGATCGCCCTCGCCGACAAATCGGGTACCCCACAACTCATCCCGCGTGAGGCCGCCCTGCAACGCCTGACGCAGTTGCGCGCGAGCGGCGCCGAGGAACGACCTGCCGCGCCTTGATCGGCACG
>CAZAOQ010000101.1:0-11187 GCA_964486795.1 uncultured Rhodocyclaceae bacterium | reverse complement strand
CCTGCGTGATGACCACAATAGAAATCAATCACTTAAATGGTGTTTCTTGAGAGCGAAGTAATTGGGCCGCGGCCAAAAATCGTCCCAAAGGTCAATCGCCTGCGAATTGTGTTCTATAAATATCAACAACTTAATGCGATTGACTTGAGAGCCCGCTGGGCGCATCCCGGGGCCACTTCCTTCGGGGTGCACCCCAAGAGTACTTCCTTCGGGGCGCCCTTTAAGGGATTTCCTGCAGCCAGGATACTGCGCGCGCAATGTCGGATTACGCCCTGCGGGCTAATCCGACCTACGGGCCAACGAGCCCTCCTTACCTTTACGTATTTAGCGCGGGTTCCGGTGAGCAGGTCTCGATCAGCGGGAAGTGCATGCTTTGCTTGTCGGGGGCGGCGAAGGGACTCGGTGGTGAGGTGTTGTCGGTGGCACAGTTGCGGGCGCGGACCTTGAAGGCGAGTACTTTAGATTTCCGTTCAAACTGGCGCTGTGGGGTGAGCAGGGCGCTCGCCGGTGCCGCTTCAACGGGTGGCGCGGCATTTTCTGGTTGACCTGGGGTTGCTTCCGGCGGCGTGAGCAGTGCCGGTGCCGGTTCGGGCTCAGGGTCGCGGCCGGTTTTGTCGAGCCACTGGTTGACGGTGGTGATCTCGTCTTCGTTGAGCGAGCCGGCCAGTCCTTGCAGCTTGATGCGGGCGAGGATGTACTGGTGGCGGGCATTGGCCAGGTCGCGGCGCACGTTCATGCGCTGCTGCTCGGCGTTGAGGATGTCGACCAGGGTGCGTGTGCCGGCCTGGAAACCTTTCTGGTTGGAGAAGACGGCCTGGTCAGCGGAGCGCTCGGCTTGTTCCTGGGCTTTGACCTTTAAGACGCCTTGGGCGACGTTCTGGAATTCTTTGCGTACCTCCAGTTCGATTTCGCGGCGGCGAGCTTCATATTGCTGGCGGGTGCGTTCTAGAATAGCCTCGGCTTGGCGTACCATTGAGCTGTTATAGCCGCCAGTGAAGATGGGGATATTGACTTGCAGGCCGACGGTGTTGGTCAGGTAGCCCTGGTTGATGGTATTTTCACTGGCACTCTGCGTGCGGCTGCGCTGGGCAATGAGGTCGACGGTGGGGTGATGGCCGGCACTGGCTTTGGCGACTTCCTGTTCGGCAGCTTGGATATTGGCGCGCAGGGCGCGCAGATCGGCGTTCACTTCTTCGCTGCGCTGGATCCATTCTTCAGGGACAGCGGGATGAGGAGGCATGAGTTCGATTCGGGCAGGAGCGAGCGCAGCCAGATTGTTGACGGGTTGCTTGACGATGAGCTGCAACTGGCGCCGCGTGTAGTCAATGTTCTGGTTGGCTTCGAGTTCCTGGGCCAGTGCCATGTCGTAGCGTGCCTGGGCGTCGTCGATATCGGTACGCGTGCCTTGACCGGCGGCAAAGCGCCGCGTGGCACTTTTCAGCTGGGCGGTGAAGGCTTCTTTCTGGGCGATGACCAGCCGGGACTGGTCTTCGGCCATCAAGGCATCGAAATAAGCGCCGGAGAGACGTACCAAGAGGTCTTGCAGATTGCGGTCGAGATTGGCTTCGGCGCTGGCAACCTGTGCTTGCGCCTGCCGGTACATGGCGAAGCTGTAGCGTCGGTAGAGCGGCTGGCGCAGCGTGATTGCGTAGTTTGAACTGATGTAGTCCTGACGGCGATAGATGCTGCCGCCGAGAAAGCCGGGGGTCCAGCTGCCGACCTTCTGGTCGTTGCGCGCCAGACTGGCGCTGAGGTTGGGCAGCAGTTGCGCCTGGGCTTGTGGCTCGGCTTCGCGACTGGCGGCCGCGTCGGCGCGGGCGGCCTGGTATTTGGCGTCATTCTGGATTGCCAGCCGGTAGCCTTGCAGGAGATCAAGTGCGTAGGCGGATGGTGCGCTGCTGCAGGTCAAGGCGAAGGCAAGGGCGAGGCTCAGGCCGAGCCGGGTGCTGCGTCGGCCAGCGCCGGGGATATTGGCGAAGTTAGGGGTGCGCGATTTCATGACCGGATCATTCCTCTTTCATCGATGCCGCGATGCGTTTGACGAGCGGGTGCAGCAGATAGTTGAGCACCGAGCGTTCGCCGGTTTTGATGATGACTTCTGCAGGCATACCGGCCTGCAATTGATGCTTGCTGCCCAGTTGCTTCATGCCTTCCGGCGTAATCGAGACGCGGGCCAGAAAATAGGAGACATTGCTTTGTGGGTCGGTGAGCAGATCGGCAGAAATGCTGTCGAGCTTGCCCTGGACGACCAGTGCAGGACTGTGGGCGAAAGCGGAGAAGCGGGTGTCGACGGTTAGTCCGGCATGGACTTTGTCGATCAGATTGGGTGGCACGTGGGCTTCGAGAATCAGCGTTTCGTTTTGAGGGACGATGTCCATGAGCTTCTGACCGGGGGCGACGACGGCACCAACGGACTGCACGGCCAGGCCAACGACCTGACCTTCGGCGGGGGCGCGAATCACGGTGCGTTCGAGTTCGGCGCTGACGGCCTTGAATTTGTCGCCGTCGGCCTGCACTTCGCGGCGCACGTCGGAGAGCTGGGATTCGACGTCCTTGCGGTATTCCTGGATGCGCTGCTCACTGCGTGCCTTGATTTCGGCGATGGAGCGCTGGCTGCGCAGGATGTTGCCCTGCAGGTCGGCGATGGCACCCGTGGTTTCGGCGGCCTGGCGTTCGAGTTCGAATTGCCGGGTGCGTGGGGCATACCCTTCCTTGACCAGATCGCGGATACCACTCAGTTCTTCCTGAATGAAGCCAAGTTGATGCTGCCGTGCGTTGAGAACGCCGCGGCTACCTTGCTGACTGGCTTCCTGGCCTTGAATGGATTCCTTGGCAGCACTGATGTCGGCATCCAGCGAGAGTTGCCGCGAACGCATGAGTTGCGCCTGGTTTTCGATGATTTGCTGGACGTAGGGGTCGCTGGCCAGTTTTTTAAGATCAAGGTGTGTTTCGATGTGCTTGCTGCCGGATTGCTCGGCGAGCAGGCGGGCTTCGATGGCGCGCAGGCTGATGTAGTGCTGGCGGATTGATTCGTAGCTGGCGCGGGTCACGGCATCGTCGAGGTCGATCAGCGGTTCGCCCTGTTTGACGTGTTGTCCTTCTTTAATGAAAACGCTTTTGACAATGCCGCCGCTGAGATGCTGGATGGCCTTGCGCTTGGTTTCGATGGAGACGATGGCCTGGGCGGGAACGCCTTCATCGAGCGGGGCCAGCGCGGCCCACAGCAGGAAGCCGCCGAAGCCGATGCCGAGCGTCCATAAGCCGATGCGTGCTGTCCGGCGGGTGTCGCTGGGCAGTGAGACGACCTCACCTTCCAGTGCGTTGCCGGATGCCGGTCGCAGGGAAAGCGCCGGGCTGCCTTGTTTTGCAGGTTTGTCGTTCTGGGGAGACTGGGAGTTCTGGAGTGCCATGATGGGTGTCCTGGAGTCTGGTTCCGGATGCGGTAGGGGGGAATATTGGGATATTGGGGTATTGGTGTGCTTTGGGTCAGGCGGGTTGTGCTGCTGCGGCGCCTGTCGGGTCATTTTGGGCGGACGGACGGGGCTGCAATGCGGCGATAACTTCCTGACGCGGGCCGTAGTGCTGGATCTTGCCGTCCTGAAGGACGAGGATGCGGTCAGCAATGCTTACAATGCTCAGCCGGTGGGTGATTAGAAATACGGTGCGGCCCTGTCCGCGCAGTTCCTGCATGGCCTTGACGAGTGCGACTTCACCAACATCGTCGAGATTGGAGTTGGGTTCGTCGAGAACGATCAGGCTGGGGCTGTCATACATCGCACGGGCCAGGCCGATGCGCTGACGCTGGCCGCCGGAGAGCAGGCTGCCGGCTTCACCCATGGAGGTATCGTAACCCCGTGGGAAGCGCAGAACCATTTCATGAACGCCGGCGTGCTGGGCGGCTGCGATGATCTTGCCGGAGTCGAGCGGGCCGAAGCGGGCGATGTTTTCGGCAATGCTGCCGTCGAAAAGCTCGATGTCCTGCGGCAGGTAGCCGACATAGGGGCCGAGTTCGTCGCGGTCCCAGCTCTGGATTGGCTCGCCGTCAATCAGTACCTTGCCTTCGACGCCGGGCCAAATGCCGACCAGGGCGCGTGCCAGGGTGGATTTGCCGGATCCCGAGGGGCCAATGACGGCGATGATTTCACCGGCGGGGAAGTCGGCGCTGATGTTTTTGAGGATGGGCTCGGCACGGCCGGGGGCGGTGGCGATGAGGTTTTCCAGACGCATGTGGCCCTGCGGTGCGCCGTGCACCAGACCACTACTGCGCTGCGGGTGTTCGCCAAGCAGGGCTTCGAGACGCTGAAATGCCTGGTACGCGGCGAGGGTGCCTTTCCAGCCGGAAACCATCTGGTCGATCGGGGCGGTGGCGCGGCCCAGCAGGGCATTAATGGCGACCATGGCACCGGGGGTGATCTGTCCGGCAATGACGAGGATGGCACCTGCGGCCAGGCCCAATGATTGCAGAGTGAGGCGCAGAAATTTGGTGGCTGCTTGCAGTTTGGTGGAAATTTCATGCGCCTCATGGTTAAGGCTGAGGTGGTGGCGATGACGCTCCAGCCAGCGACGGCGCAGATTGTCGAGCATGCCGAGGGCTTCGATCACCTGGCTGTTCTTGAGCTTGCTGTGCACATAGCCGTTGACCTGCAGGCCGGCTTCGGCGGCTTTTTCCATAGGCGCGGTCGAGAGACGTCGGTTGAGGTAGGCCACTGCGACCAGCAACAGGGAGAAGACGATGCCGATCAGCCCGAGCCAGGGATTCAGCATGTACAGCACGGCAATGTAGATCGGGCTCCACGGTGCGTCGAGGAAGGCGAACAAACCTTGTCCGGTGAGGAACTGGCGTACCGTGGTGAGATCGTTGAAGGCTTGCGCAGGGTTGCGGCCCAGTTGCTTCAGATGGGATTCAAAACTGGCATTGAAGACGCGCGAGTTGAGTATTTCATCGAGCTTGACGCCGACCCGGACCAGCAGGCGCGAGCGCGCCCATTGAGAAAAGGCCATGACGGCGAAGAAGAACAGCGCCACGAGCGTGACAGCGCCGAGGGTGAACTCGCTGCCGCTGGCCATCACGCGGTCGAAGAGCTGGAGCATGTAGACGGTCGGCGTCAGCATCAGCAGGTTCACTACAGCGGTGAAGATTGTGCAGACGATGAATTCCTGGCGGAAGGCCCACAGCGTGGCGGAAAGCTCGCTACGCTGGAAGAAGGTTGGCGTTTTCATGTGCGTGGTCTGGTGGATTGTTTGTGTGTTTGTGTGTTTGTTTGTGTGAACTTGTGTGTTCGGTTATCCGTTTGTTCAGTCGGTCAGGCAGCGGCCGGTGCGGCGAGCGCCGGCGCAGCGCCCGTGGCGCCTTGCGTGGCAGCCTGTGTGCTGCGCTGCAGGGCGGCGAGCACTTCGTCGCGCGGCCCGACCGCCTTGACCTGTCCATCGTGGAGAATCACCATGAGATCGACGGCGGCCAGTACGTTGGGGCGGTGGGTGATGACGATGACGGTGGAGCCGCACGCCTTGAGGCCGAGTATGGTTTGCACCAGCGCCTTTTCGCCGGCCTCGTCGAGACTGGAGTTGGGCTCGTCGAGGACGATGAAACGTGGGTTGCCGTAGATGGCGCGGGCCAGGCCGACGCGCTGGCGCTGCCCACCGGAGAGGAAGCAGCCTTCGTCGCCGATGCTGCTTTCGTAGCCCTGTGGCAGTGCAAGAATGGTTTCATGCAGGCCGACGGCGCGTGCTGCACCTTCGACCTTGGCCATATCGACCTGACCGAAGCGGGCGATATTTTCTGCCAGGCTGCCGTCGAACAGCTCAACTTCCTGTGGCAGATAGCCGATGTGCGGGCCAAGTTCATTCTTGTTCCAGGGGTAGATATCGACGCCATCGAGACGGACCTTGCCGCTGGATGCCGGCCAGACGCCCATCAGGAGCCGCGCCAGGGTGGTCTTGCCTGAAGCCGAGGGGCCGATGATGGCCATCACCTGGCCGGCGGGTACAGCGAAGCTCACGCCACGCAGGATCAGCGCCGACGAACCGGGGGCGCCGGCGGCGACATTCTCGACGGTTAGCGCACCCAGCGGCGGCGGCAGCGGCATGCCGGGGTTGCGGACAGGGATGGCAGACAGCAGGGCGTTGATTCGTTTGTAGGCATCACGCGAGGCGACGACGTGCTTCCACTGGGTGATGATCTGTACGATCGGTGCCAGCACACGGGCGCCGAGCGAGGAGCCGACGATCATCAGACCGCCGCCACCCGTGAATTTACCGAGGATCATCAGCCAGCAGCCAAGCCCGAGCAGCAGGGAGGACTGGGTCATCTGGATGAACTGGGCGGCGGCGGAAAAACCGCCTGCCTTGTCGGAGGCATCGGCTTGCAGAGCGAGGAATTGCCGCTGCTTTTTCAGCCAGAGGCCATGGATATTGCGTTGCATGCCCATGGCTTCGATGACCTGGGCATTGCGCAGGCTGTTGCTGGCGTAATTTTGGGCTTCCATCGAGGAGCGATTGGCAGCGGTCAGCGGGGGTTGCGTACTGCGTTCGTTGAACCACGCCAGTGCGGTTTGCAGCAGTGCGCCGACTACGGCCAGCCAGCCCATCGGCTCGCTGATGATGAACAGGGCAATGATGTAGATCATGGCCAGCGGCATGTCGATGATGGCGAGCATGGTCGGGCTGGAGATGAATTCACGCACATTGCGCAGGTCATGCAGCGCCTGGCTGCTGATGCCGGGCAGGCGCTTCAGGTTGGCTTCGAAAACGGCATTGAAGGTGCGCTCGCCGGTGGCCTTGTCGAATTGCAGACCGGCCCGGTGGAGGATGCTGGTGCGCACCCATTCGAGCATTTCCATGACGATCAGGATGCCGACGATCGCCACGGTTTCCATGGCGAGGGTCATGCCGCTGCCGCTGGTGACGACGCGGTCGTAGACTTCCAGCATGTAGATCATTGGCATGATCACCAGCAGATTGGTGAACACACTGAAGAATATGGCGCGCTTGAACGATGGCTTCAGCGCCAGAATGGCATTTTTCAGCTCGGAGTCGCTGGTGTTGGCGGGTTTCATGCGTGGTCCTCTTGCGCATTTGCGCCGGGCGTGGGGTTGGTCATGTGCGTCATGGGGTGAGCCTGTTCGAACGGTGAGCGATTAGTGATGAATGGTCGGTGATTGGTGATTGGTGAGCAGGTCGTTATTGCGATTGCGCAGACAGGGTATTCGTGGCGGATTGGCGGCCTGCCGGAGTGATTTCGAAGTGCTCGTCTTCTGGCTGGACGATGACGTATTCGGGTAGTTCCAGGCGGGCTTCAGCCGTGTCGCTGGCGGTATCCACATCGGTATCGGTTTCACCGGCCACGTCTGCCGCCAGGAAGGCGAAAGCCAGTTGATAGCCGCGCATTGTTTTCGACAATACAATTTCGAGCAGCTTTTCGTTCTGGAAGCGTTCCAGATCTTCGGGCTTCAGGTCGAGCTGGAAGCGCATCCGTCCGTCTAGCGTGTACATCGACAGCTTGCCATTCTTGATGCTCAGGGTATGCCGGTCGAAATAGACCGGGGCGCTTGCGATGAAACGGATCAATGGCAGCGGGGCATCCGCTAGCCGGGTGACATTGAACGGGCTGTTTGGATGCTGATAGACCAGGCGGCTGGTGCGGCAGACGGAGTAGATGGCATTGCAGACCATCTGCGAACCGATCTGCGGAAAGCGTTCGCGCAGCGCGTGATAGGTCAGATGATGCAGTGTGACGCGATTCCAGCAACGCTTTTCCCTCACTACCGGCGCCAGGGCATTGCAGACCTCGGCGAATGCTGTCTGCAATGCCTGCAAACGTGCGGCTTGCTCAGGCGTTGGGTTGAGGGGAACAATGAGGCTGGAATTCATATAGGAGAAATAATATCAGGAAATTCGTCCTATATGAAGTTTTTTTAGTGTGGAGCGTGGTGGCTTGGTGCGGAGGCCCGTGTGCCACTGTTTCGCAGGCCTTCTCCGGGCTGCGAGATGAAAAGAGGGCACCTGCTGGCGCCCTCTTTTTGATGTTTAGCTGCTGAACTACTCAGCCGCGCCCAAATAGTCGCTTGAAGAAGTTAACGATGCCCATCCACATCACCTTGAAGACGACAGAGCCCATGTCGATGGACTCTTCCTTCGGTGGCATCGGCGGTGGGGTGGCTGCCGATGCAGCTTGAGCTGTAGCGGGTGAGCCGTCTGCAGCAGCGCCGCCTGCAGTGGCCGCCGGCGTTGCTTCACCGGCAGGTACTTCGAGCATGCTGCGCACGTTGGCGATGTATTTCTTGACGATCTGCCCGGCGACGCCTTCGATCATGCCGCGGCCGACCTGGATCAGCTTGCCGGTGAGGTCGACGCTGGATTCGAACTGCACGTCGGTCCCCTTGCCGTCCGCCAGTGCGATGAGCTGGCAGAGGATGGTGGCCGAGGCCGTGCCGCCGCCGCGTTCATTGCCTTCGGCGAGCAGCTTGATGCGGTAGGCCGCCTTGTCGGCTTCGGCGTAGGTGATGGTGCCTTCGTATTGTGCGGAGACGGCGCCGATCTTGAGCTTGACGGTGCCGATGAATTTCTTCTCATCGACGATTTCCTTGAGACCCGCGCCGGGCATGCAGGCGACGACCATCTCCGGTTTCATCATGAAATCCCACACCTTGTCGATCGGTGCGGCAACCTGGAAGGATTCCTTCATTTCAATGGCCATGCCTGTTCCTCGATATATGTTGAATGTTTGCTTGCCGTGGGTTCATGATGCGTCACTATCGTCCGTTCAGACGACGTGAACCGCAGGCGAATCCCGTAGATTATCGCAAATATCCAGCCAATATGAGGTCGACCATGTCTTTTGATTTCTCGAATCGGGTTGTTCTCGTCACCGGTGGTGGCAAGGGCATCGGCCGCGGCATCACCGAGGCCTTTCTCAAAGCCGGCGCACAGGTCGTCATTTGCGGCCGTACTGCCCCGGAAACACCCGTAACGGTAGGTGCGGCTGAGGCGACGTTCTTTCCCATCGACGTGCGTGATGCCGAGGCGGTCAAGGCCCTCTTCGATCAGATCGTCGCCCAGTTTGGCCGGCTCGATGTGCTCATCAACAACGCTGGCGGCAGCCCGAATGCCGATGCAGCAACGGCCTCGCCACGTTTCCATGAGAGCATCATTCGCCTCAATCTGCTCGCGCCGCTGCACATGGCGCAACTCGCCAACGCCATCATGCAGCAGCAGCCGGAAGGCGGCGTCATCGAGTTCATCGGCAGCGTTTCGGCCCTGCGTCCTTCGCCCGGCACCGCAGCCTATGGCGCGGCCAAGGCTGGTGTGCTCAATCTGGTCAGCAGTCTGGCCGTTGAATGGGCGCCCAAGGTGCGCGTCGTCACCGTCAGTCCCGGCCTGATCCGCACCGAGAAGTCGGACATGCACTATGGCGACGAAGCCGGTCTCGCCGCCGTCGCCGCGACCATCCCGCTTGGCCGCATGGGCGAAGGCGAGGACATCGCCAACGCCTGCATGTTTATGGCTTCGCCCTACGCGGCTTACGTCAGTGGCACCAACCTGCTGGTCCACGGCGGCGGCGAGAAGCCAGCCTTCCTGGGCGCGGCAAGCGTAAATAAGGATTGAATAGGTAGGTCGGATTACGCCCTGCGGGCTAATCCGACCTCCGGGTGGCTAGGGGCTGCGCACGCTGCGCTCGATCCCGGTTTCCCCAAATTGAGGAAACCGGCTTGCTGTGTCCGTTTTAAGCCCGCAAACTCCCGTCTCTTCGCTTTTATCTCCTGATCCTTCTTGAAAGGTTTCGCCAATGACTACCCACACCCATGATGTCATCGTAATCGGCGCCGGTTTCGGTGGCGCGGCTTGCGCCAGCTTGCTTGCCCGACGCGGTTTGAAAGTGTTGCTGGTGGAGAAGAACAATCTCTCCGGTGGCAAGGCGATGACGCTGAACAAGAAGGGCTTCACTTATTCGGCCTGGCCGGTGATGGGCGCGCCGGTGATGGATAACTGGTGCCAAAAACTTGTCGACACCCTCGGCGTGAGCGATCAGGTGAAGCTGACGCCGGCGGAGTCTGGCAGCTACTACAAGACGCCGCAGGGTGAGTATCAGCCGATGCCGAAGATGGAAGATGGCAATGTCGATCCCTTCGTCCTTTTCAACTGGCTGGGCATTTCCGGCGACGATTGCGACAAGGCGCTCGGTTTCTTCGGTCAGCTGACGATGATGCCGCCGGAGATGATCGAGACTTTCGAAGGCACCGACTTTGACAGCTTCATCAAGGCCGCCGAACTGCCGCCTTCGCTCTATGCCTTCATCGTCAGCCTGTGCCTCGACGGCATGTATATGGTGCCGGTCGACAAGCTCGATGCCGCCGAGGCGATTATGGGTTTGCAGGATGTTTTCCTGCGTGGCGGCGGCCTGTTCTGTGTGGGCGGTTACGGCAAGCTGTCGGATGCTTGCCTGAATGTGGTGCGCCAAAATGGTGGCCAGGTGCTGATGCACACCCGCGTGAATCGCATCCTTGTCGATAATGGCAAGGTTTGCGGCATCGAAGTCACCGGCAAGGATGGTGCCGGTAATGAAGGTGTCCAGCAGTATCGTGCGCCGGTTGTCGTCAGCAACGCCGGCATCCAGCCGACCGTGCTCAAGCTTGCCGGTGAGGCACTTTTCCCCGCCGATTACGTCGCCCGCGTCAAGTCGCTGGTGCCTTCCGATTCGCTGCTGGGCTATCGCTACTTTCTCAAGCAGCCAATCACCGACCGTGGTTTTGGTGTCGTCTTTTCGCAGACCAGCCCGTGGAGCACGGCCCGCCTCAAGGCCGCAGATGCCGGCCAGGCCTCGCGCGAGGGCGTGCTGTATTTCGAAGTGCCGAACAACTACGATGCGGACGCGGCACCCGCCGGCAAGCAGGTCATCATCACCGGCTCGTTCTGCCCGCCCGATCCCGAGATGAGCAAGGAATCGATCCAGGCCTGGGCCGATGCCGGCGAGGAAATTTTCTTCGGCCTGTTCCCGCAGGCGCGCGATCTCATCGAAGAAAAAGACCTCTATACGACCAAGAGTGTTTCCAACGCCACGCGCGATGCCACGGTGCCGGGTGCCGGTGGCGAGACCGTCGGCCTCGCGCAGATCGTCGGCCAGTGCGGCAAGAGCAAGCCCTCGATCGAGACGCCGCTGTCCGGCCTCTATCTTGTCGGCTGCGACGCGGG
>CAZAOQ010000100.1:0-11408 GCA_964486795.1 uncultured Rhodocyclaceae bacterium | reverse complement strand
GGATCTGCTGAAATTTGCGCCGGTGGACCTGCGCGCGGATGTGCGACTCGACGACGTCATGCGACCGCTGACGTTCTTAATCGCGCACCCACTGTTTTCCTTGCAGGGTCACGCGAATACCGGCCCAGAGATCAGCGGCGCACTGACGCTCAACGCGCCAACGCTCGCGCCATTTGCGTCTATCGCCGGCGTCGACCTGAAGGGCCAGGCAAAAATCAATGCCAATATGACGCATTACGACAAGGTAACGAACATCGACATCAACGGCACTGTGGGCGCCACTGGTGGCATGACGTCAGCGGCCAAACTGATCGGTAACGCCGCAAAGTTAGAAGTCTTTGCAACCCTTCATGAGGATGGAATTACCCTCAAACGGGCGCAATTTGACGGGAAAGCCTTGCGTGTCACGGCTGATGGTGCAAGCAAGCAAGGGAAGTTCGGCAACATCCTCGACTTGAACTGGAAACTCGCATTGTTGGATCTGCGCCAATTGACACCCAAGGTTTCAGGCCTGATCGAAGCGCAGGGCCACTTGAAAGGCGCTTTGGACAATTTAGCGTTAACCGCCGAGGCGACCGGCGACGTCGGTAGCAAAGCTTGTCCGCACGGGCCGATCAAAGCCTCGGCACGCATCCACGGCTTGCCGAGTGCGCCTGCGGGAAAAGTCGAAGCACGCGGTACGCTGGGAGGCTCGCCGCTGCTCCTCGCCGTGTCTCTGGAACGCGACCGCGATGGTACGCTGCGCAGCACGATCGATAGCGCCAAGTGGAAGAGCGCCCGCGCCGAAGGATCCCTCAAGCTATCCGCCGATGGCCGACTGCCGCAGGGTCGAGTGGTCGTGCGTATTGCGCAACTTGACGATCTGCGGCCATGGATCGGGCAAGCGGTGCAAGGCAGCGTCACCGCGAGCGTGGATGTGGCGCAATCGGCCGGACACACTCAAGCAAAGGTTCAGGTCGACGCCCGCAATGCCGGCGTGCCGGGCGCACAGATCGAGCATGTCACATTGATCGGCAAGGTGGATGACCCGCTGACGCAGCCGTTCATGGCATTGTCGCTTATCGCCGACGGCATCAAAGCAAGCGCGATGAAGGGTATTTCCAGCAGCGCCCGAATCGAGGCCAACGGGCCCCAGGACGCACTGAATCTGAAGCTGTTCGCTGACCTCCACAACGTCGACGAAGGAGATATACACATTGGCTCGACGGCGACGCTCAACACGAGCAAAAAACAGCTGTTGGTGAGCGCTCTGCAGGCAGAGTACAAGGGGCAGAAAGCGGCGTTACTTGCACCCGCAAAGCTCCGATTTCTTGACGGAGTGGTGGTTGAGCACCTGCGCGTGGGATCAGAAAAGGCCGTGCTTGAAGTCGCTGGCCGAATCTCGCCAACACTTGATCTGACCGCCAGCTTGCGTCACGCGACACCTGCGCTTGCAAAGTTCTTTATGCCGGATCTGCAAGCAGATGGAACTGCAACGGTCGTGGCACGACTGAATGGCACAACCGCGCAGCCGAGAGGAACGCTAAAGGTGAATGCAAATGGGCTGCGCATGCGCACAGGGCCCGGTCGAACCTTTCCTACGGCCAGTCTGGTGGCAACCGCGACTTTGCACGGTCAGTCTGCATTCCTCGACGCAAAGCTTTCTGCGGGGAGCCAAATCCGCTTGAACACCCGCGGTGAAGTACCGCTTTCGGCGACAGGGCCCATCGATCTCCATGCCAATGGCACGATCGACTCCGCCATCGCGAATTCGATCCTCGAAGTTAATGGGCGCCGCGTGAAGGGCGCGATTTCCGTAGATATCGGCTTGAGCGGCGCGCTTCCCAAGCCGAGGATGATCGGAACCTTGAAGCTCACCGAAGGCGAGATCCACGACTATGCGCTAGGCGCACACTTGACCAAGGTCGAGGCGCTGATCAAAGCTGAAGACGACACAATACGCATTATCAATTTCACCGCACATGCCGGCCCGGGGACTGTTTTGGCAAGTGGGTCCGTAGGTGTTTTTGTGCCGGGTCTCCCGGTCGACGTAAAGTTTACGGCGCGTCACGCGCAGCCGCTCGCGCGCGATCTCCTGACCGCCACCATGGATCTGGATGTCACGTTGCGAGGCCAGGCGCAAACCAGGCTCGATGCCGCTGGCAGCATCAATATTCATCGCGCAGATATCAAAATTCCGAACGCCCTGCCGCCGACCGTTGCCGTACTGAATGTCCGCCGGAAAGGACAAACAGCGCCGATATCTTTGGCTTCACCCACGCTGATCATTGGACTTGATCTGAAGGTGGATGCACCTGCGGCGGTTTTCGTGCGTGGCCGCGGCCTCGATGCGGAAGTGGGCGGCACCCTGCACATTAGCGGAACGACAACGGCGCCACAAATCAGCGGCGGTTTAGATTTGCGGCGCGGCTCCTTCGACCTGGGCGGCACATCGCTGAAGCTGACGGAGGGTCAAGTCGGCTTCAACGGCATGGGATTGAGGAAGAAGATCGACCCCACACTCGACTTCGAGGCTGAAAACACATCCGGCAACATCACCGCCAAACTCAATGTAACCGGCTATGCCGACGCACCGAAGTTCGCCATGACGAGCATCCCTGAGCTTTCTCAAGACGAGGTTCTGGCGCGCCTGTTATTTGGTGTCAGTGTAAAGCAGCTTAACGTGCTCCAAATCGCCCAGTTTGGCGCAGCGGTCGCCGCACTTGGTGGCGTGGACGTGAGTGGCGGCAGCATCAATCCATTGCTGGCACTACAAAAGAGTCTCGGCCTGGATCGGCTGTCCGTGAGCGGCACGGCGGCCAGTGGGGCGAACGTCGAAGTCGGACGCTATGTGCTGGACCGTGTCTATGTCGGGGCCAAACAAGGCATGCGAGGCAGCGCACAAGCGCAAGTACAGGTCGACCTCACCAAGCATTTGAAGGCACAGGCGACATTCGGCACGGGCGGAACAGCCCAGGGAGCGACACCAGATAATGATCCGGGAAGTAGCATTGGGCTGTCATATCAATTCGAGTATTGAACTCGCGCAATTTTCCCGTCCAGGAAAATCGACGTTCAGATTGCCTTTTGATTGGCCCCGAGACGCCGTTGGAAGGCAACACTCGACCGGATCTTCGATGCTCAACACCTATTGGCAAGGTGCCGTTCTACACAAATAAAAGCACAGCGGCAGCAATCTAAAAGTACTCGAGACCGGTTTGAGTCAAGCCGACCAAATTGATATTGGCCAGATTCAAATCCAGATCAGCGGCCATGATCGCCAAGGTCGTTTGCGTGAATTGTCCTGATGTGAGTGTTTCAACGTAGTAATTCAGGTCATCCGCCGGAGGCTGAACACCGACAAGATTGCTGTAGAGCAGAGCGACCTCGTCGGCATTGGAGAAACCGCTTCCAAGTCGCGCATCCAAGGCAAACTTCATGAGATCCGCGTAACTCATTCCCTCATCCAGATAGTGGAGCCCGATACCAACGTACTCGATGTTGGATACCGATGCCGCACCAAAAACAGCACCGAGAATCTTGGCTGTCAGAGCGGCCTTGCCATTCATCGGGTCCAGGTCGAGGGCGATTCTGCTGTCAGCGAATTGAAGACGCTCGACATTGATCAGCGTATCTGTGCCGTCATGCCCCGTGGTGTCACTGACCCGATACCCGCCAGATATCGACGTGATCGTGTAGTTGGATTGTGGGCCTTCGTAGAGGGCCGTATCGTTGCTCGTCTCACCATGCAGATTGTCGTCACCACCTTTGCCGACTAACACGGCTTTGCTTCCTGTCGATGTCAGTGTGTCGTTACCTGCCAATAATGAACCGAGTGCTGAGTCGAGGTAAGGAAAGGGGAAGTTCTGCGAATCAGTTCGAGATGAAAGCCCCGAAATCTCTGCGGACCCACCCGGGATGCTGAGCGACAGGGAAGACAAGACACTTGAGCACGATGCATAGTCGTGACCACCGTTAGTCCATATATACCCATTGGTCGCTTCACTCTGTTCGTAGTGCACATCGCCAATGTCCAAAACGGACTTGGTCAGAAAGACGTTGCCATCGGCCACATTCGTGTTGCCATAGAGGGTCAGTGTTCCATGGTCTGCTGCTGACAATGTGGCCTGAGTGATATTTCCCGACAGTGCCCCGGATGCGGGCGAATTAATCAATCCGAGAAGGGAGACGTTCGGCCCATCGTGAAACTGGTAGTCGAGCTGCGACATGGTCTTGTCGGAAGTCGTCAGATTGCTTCCATACACGGTTGCCGTATCACCATTCGAAAACCGTGCTGAAACCCTCGTACTCGAGACATAGCTGTATCCCGCGGGAGTTCCATTATTTGTACGATCGAATGCTGCTTGTACCCATGTCAGCGCACTCTCAGTGCTATATGCGTTCTTCAATGCACTGAATGCGTTCTCGATTTGCTCAAGACTTTGAAACGAAGTGACAACCGATGCCATGTGATCCCCTCTGCAATTAAGATTGCGCCATAAACAGGCATTCCCTCTCTTACCGGTAAGTCAGCACCAGATGGACCCCCGCACTACCGGGCGCCTGGATGTCCGTCGAGATCAGTGTCAGCGTACCCGTGCGCGACATGCGATAGCGTGACTGCGCCGTCTGACCCAGCGTGCCCGCCGCGTTGTAGTCCTTCGATATGACGTTCAGGATCGCCGTATCCGGAGTATCTGCCTCAACCACGAAGGTCTCGACGACTGAACCACTGGGTGTGGTTTTCGTGCTGTCCGTGTAATAGTTTTCAGAACCAAAACTACCCGTATCGCCGACGGTCACAGAAACGGGAACGGCAGGGAGCGTCGGGTAAACACCGTACTCTCCGCTACCGCTGGTACCGCCGATCGCCACGTACTGGCTGTTGTAATAATTCGTGTAGTTCTCAGACACGGTTGCGGGCGTGCAATCGCTGAGCGTCATCGTCAGCGAACCCGCCGCAGAATAACCGTCGATGCCATCGAAACTTGCCTGCGTTGTCGCCGGAGCGAACGTCCTGCGTCCCGAGCCGTTGCAGCTGCCAGACACCGTGAAATCCATTGCCAGACCGTTCACGATCAGCGCCTTGTAGCCTTCCAGCAATGGAAAGGAGATGGCCGGACTGGGTGAAACCGCTCCAGTACCACTACCACCACCGCCGCCGCCGCCACCGCAACCCACCAGCATGGTGGCCATCAGCACGCCAAGAATGGCGATCCCCTGTCTCTTCGCGTTCATTGCAACTCCTCGTTGATGGATCAGCAGGCACTGATCAGTGCAACCATCATAACCCGCACCATTAGCGCCAGACGCACGAAGAAAAGTGATGAGTGAGGAAAAATCCTCGAGCGTAACCAAAGCCAAGACCGCTGCTGCGGCCAGGCCGGCAAACCGGACTGGCTGCAGCAGCGGTTAATAGCAATTGATTATGACTACTTGATCTTGATCGGCACGAACATCCGGCCGTCGCCGCGTTGGACCTGCAGGGCAAGGTGCTTCTCGTTCTTCGTCACCAGCGCAAGCAGTTGATCGATGCTGCCGACCTTCACGCCATTCACCGAAAGAATGATGTCACCAGGCCGCAGACCCGCCTGGGCTGCCGGTCCGGGTGCAACTTGCTCAACAAACAGACCGGCACCCACCTCGGCGCTCCTGCGCTCATCGTCACTTAGCGGCCGCAACGCGAGACCCAGCTTACCGCCACCGGCTTTGCCACTCTTGCCCTGCGCGACGACAGTCGCGACTTCGCCGAGCTTCACCGTGACTTCGCGCGACTTGCCCTGATGCCAGAGTTCAAGTGTCGCCGTCGTGCCTGGCGCCTGCTCGGAGACGAGGGGCGGCAGATCACCCGAACGTACGATGGGCTTGCCGTTGAACTTCAGGATCACATCCCCGGGTTCGATGCCGGCCTTCTCGGCAGGGCTGCCCTTCTCCACCGAACTCACCAGCGCACCGCCCGGCTTGTCGAGTCCAAACGACTCGGCGAGGTCCTGGCTGACTTCCTGAATCATCACACCGATGCGACCACGACTGACCTTGCCGTGATCCAGCAGCTGACGCTCCACCTTCATGGCGACATCGATCGGGATCGCAAAGGACAGCCCTTGATAACCACCACTGCGGCTATAGATTTGCGAGTTGATGCCGATCACCTCCCCGTTCATGTTGAACAGCGGACCGCCCGAGGTGCCTGGATTGATCGCCACGTCGGTCTGCAGGAAAGGCACATAGCCCTCATCCGGCAGGCTGCGTGACTTGGCCGAGACGATACCGGCAGTGACGCTGTTCTCGAAGCCGAACGGCGAACCGATCGCCACGACCCACTCGCCGACGCGACTGCTCTCGGGGCTGCCGATGGTCACCGTCGGCAAGTCCTTCGCATCGATCTTCAGCACGGCGACATCGGTCGGCTTGTCGAAGCCGAGCACCTTGGCCTTGAATTCGCGTTTGTCGGTCAGTTTGACGATGACTTCATCGGCATTGGCGACCACATGCGCATTGGTCAGAACGATGCCGTCCGCGCTGACGATGAAACCCGAACCCTGGCCGCGGGTTGGCACGTTGCCGCGCGGCGCCGGTCCCTGAAAGCGGCGGAAGAACTCGTAGAACGGATCATCCGGGTCCATCTGCGGCATGCCAGCCGTGCCGGTCTTGACCGAGCCCGCCACGCTGATATTGACGACTGCTGGCCCGTGCGTGGCAACGATCGCGGAGAAGTCGGGCAATGCCACTTGACGCAATGTCGTGCCCGGTGATGCTGCGACTGCTACGCCCGGTGCCGCCGCTGCCGCAACGGCGGCATCTTTGGTCGCACACCAGGCGTCACCGATCGGTGACGCACCATGCACCACATACGCGCCGGTCAACACCGCCGCGCCGATAGCGCCCGCCACCAGGCCACGCTTGATCAATTTCATGGGAAGAGTCGATTCCATTTTCATCCTCATCAAAATCAGTTTGTCGAATCGGAGCGTAGCTGCCGATGCCGATGCCGATGCCGATGCAGAAGGCAAGACAGGCTCCGTGCTGCTATTGAGCGTCCGCCGTGAAAATCGTTCCGTGGTTCTGGCGTCTTATGTGAAAGTAAGGGATGAGCGGCCCTCCGCTCCGGCAACCCATAATGAAATCGACACACCTTGGAGAATGGCGTGGATATTGACTTCCAGCTACGCAGTGCCTGAAGAATGGCGTGGATATTGGCTTTCAGCCATGCGACACATGAAGATCGGCTTGAATACTTGATCTCCGGGCGATGCCCTTTGAACAAGCGGCTAGCCTGCTGTCTGCAGCCCTTCCAACACCGGGTTTCGATCCAAACCACGCGCCACGAAGCCTTGCATGGCCGCTGGCAATGCAGCGCAGGCACCGCGCGCTGTCACTTCGTCGGCAAACTCGGCGAAGACACAAGCGCCTGATCCGCTCATGCGCGCCGGTGCAAACTGGCGTAGCCAAGTGAGATGTTCGGCCACCGGCGGATACAGCGCACAGGCGACTGCTTCGAGATCGTTATCGCCCATGCCCGGACGCCAGTCGCACGCGGCGATCGGTGGCGTATTGCGACGCAGCTCAGGTGACTTGAAGATCTGCGTGGTCGGCACCGCCACGGGCGGCACCAGCACCAGATACCAGGCGGGTGGCAGCACCACGTCAGTGAAACATTCGCCAACCCCTTCGGCGAAAGCGGCATGACCATGCACGAAGATCGGTACGTCGGCACCGAGCGTAAGGCCCAGCACCTGCAACTGCCGCGCAGACAAACCGGCTTGCCACAGATGATTCAGCACAAGCAGCACCGTCGCGGCATCCGAGCTACCGCCACCAAGACCACCACCCATCGGCAGGCGCTTGGTGAGGCGAATCTCAACGCCCTGACGGATGCCGGCGGCCTCCTGCAAGCAATGTGCGGCACGCACCGTCAGATCATGCTCAGGCGGCACGCCAGATAGCGGCGTGGCCAGCACGATACGTCCGTCATCGCGCGGCGTGAAGTGGAGCGTATCCGCGTAATCGATGAAACGGAATACCGTCTGCAGAAGATGCAGGCCATCGGCGCGGCGACCAACAACGTGCAAAAAAAGATTCAGCTTGGCGGGTGCCGGCCAATCACGTTGCCAATCACGTTGCCAATCGCGTTGCAAGTGGTGTTGCAAGTCTTCGGTCATTTGCGGTGTCATGGAATCGTCCACGCATCAACCTTGATGCGCATCTCGATGTCATCCGCGTCACGACGCAGTTCGATCAGTGTTGGCAGGGCGTTGGTGGCGGAACTTTCGTAGTCGCGATAGTCGATGCGCCAACCGTCGATCAACCGCCATTGCGGGCGCCCGGCGGCATCAGAGGCGCCCTTATCTGCTGAACCTTGGAGCGCAGCACCGATCACCCAGCGTGGCAAGGCTGAGAGCGGCAGGGAAACGCCGAACAGCTGGCGCGCGAGTCCCTCCCAGTCAGCGGCCGCAAATTCGCGGTGGTCGGCAAGACGCAGATGCGCGCCGCCGGCATCGCGCGTGAGTTCGGCGAGACCCTGGCCAAGCGGCGTACTGAAGAGCATTTCGTCACGGTCCGGCGCATGTTGCCAGAAAATGTTGGCGGCATTACGCCGCTCGCCCTCGCGGATGGAGATACGACCGTCAAGACTGAAGGCATCGATGCTAGCGCGCGTCGGACGCTCGATGGGCGGCATGATGGGGGTCGCGTTCATGCCCGCGCATCCCGCCAGCAGACTCACGGCACACGTGCATGCGAATGTAATGACGAGTTTGCGCGTCGCGGTCAATATGCGTTGCAGCACGACTTACTCGGCAGCGGGAGTGGCAGGTGTCGCAGGTGTGACAGGAACAATGGCTGCGGCGGGCGTGTTCGCGTCGGCCTTCGTTCCTGTGAACTTCTTGATGGTCTCGTTGAGCAGCTTATTACCGGGATTGAGCTTCACCGAAGCTTCCCAAGTCTTCGTCGCTTCTTCATGCAGGCCACTGACCCAGAGCACCTCGCCGAGGTGGGCGGCGATCTCGGCATCAGGCCGCACTCCGTAGGCCTTGCGCAGGATCTCCAGCGCCTCCGCTTTTTCGCCGCGCCGGTAGAGCAGCCAGCCTTTGCTGTCGAGGATGAAAGCGTCATCCGGTGCGAGCGCGAGTCCCTTGTCGATGAGCTGCAGGGCTTCGTCCAGGCGCAGTCCGTGATCAGCCAGCGAATAGCCGAGTGCGTTGTAGGCATGGGCGTCGTCGGGCTTGACGCTGATCAGCTTGCGCAGATTGCGCTCCATGATGTCGAGTCGATCGAGCTTCTCGGCAAGCAGCGCGGTTTCATAGAGCAGCTCAGGCTGGTCCGGCTGATCGACAAGCTGCTTATTGAGCAGATCGTAGGCTTCGGTGATACGACTCGCATTAACGAGCAACTGCGATTCGGCGACGAGTAATTGCAAACGGTCTTGAGGATTCGCCTCACCGGCCTTTTGGAATAGTGCACGACCCTCGTCAAGGCGCCCCGCCTTCGCCAAAAGCGAGGCGGCGCGGCTGAGTGCGGGCAGGTATTGCTCGCCGGGTGTGACCTTGGCGTACCAGTCGAGGGCCTCCTCGGTGTGCTTACCCTCTTCAGCGATCTGACCGAGGTAATAGCGCAGCAGGTTCGGATTGCCGATGCCGAGCTCCAGGAGTCGCTTCAGGTATTTCTCGGCAACGGGCAGGTCATTGAGTTGCATCGACAACAGCGCAACGGCATACAGCACCTCGGCGTTGTCGCGGTTGCCTTCGAGCAGGATGTTGAACTCGCCCCGCGCCGCCTCGTAATGCTTGTCGCCAATCAGCGAACGGGCGTAGGCAATGCGCACTTCATTGTCCCCGGGATGAGCCTCCAGAAAGGCTTTCAAGGTCTGCTCCGCCAGCGTACTGCTGATGCGCTGCTGCAGTTGGGCCTTGAACAACACCGCCTGCCCCCAGTCCGGTCGCAGTGCGAGCGCGCGATCAACCTCGCTCAGCGCACGCACTTCGTCCTTGGCATCAAAGCTCGCCTGGGCGAGCGTCAGATGGGCCTCTGGAAGGGTCTCATAAGGGGCCGTGAGTTTCTCGACCATTTTTACCACGGCGGCCTTGTCGGAATAGCGTGCCAGCAGACGATAGACCCGGTCGAGGCGTTCGGCAAAGCTGCCGGGGCCTGTGGCCTGCAATGACCCCTTGGCCATGCGGGTGGCACTAGTGACATTGGTAGAGGCATCGCCGTCATCCGGCGCACGACGCTGGACGTCGAGGGTGAGCAGCTTGGCCAGATGGGTCATCGCCTCATCAGTCTGCTGGGCGTTGAGCAGAAGGCCGGCGAGGGTCTGGAGCCCCATCCACGCATCGGGATCGGCCTGCACCCAGATACGTGCCGATTCGAGTGCCAGCGCGGGTTGCCGCGCATAGATGGCGACTTCGGTCGCTCGCCGCGCGACCCGCGGATCACGTGTGGCCTTCGCCAGTTCCGAATACAGCTGAGCCGCCAACGGAATGTTGCCGCGATTGCCGGCAATCTCCGCCAGGAGCGTCTGATAGAGCATCTTCGGCGTCAACGCCACCTTGGGTAGCGTGCTGTCGGCATCCGGAACCGGCGGCTTCACTTTCGTACCCGAGGGCGTCTCCAGCCGGCCGACTTCGGCTTGGCCGTCGACCTGCTCATCAGTTGGGCGATCCGTCGACCGTTCCGTCTCACCCCCAGCCCAAGCAGGCGCCAGCAGCGCAGTACATAGCAGCGCCGCCAGTGTTCGAGACAGACGCGAAGCGCGTGCGCCAGAGAATGGGGAACGGTAAACGCAGTGTGAGGTCGATTTCATGGCGTCGCCAGAAAACTGGCAAGGACTCTAATAAAATAAGCCATGTTAGCAGTTTCGCGCGACGCGACAACGGCACCGCCAACAAAAGTCGCGTACGCTTTCGGCCCTCAAATGGCCGCCAACAGACTCGTTTCAGCCCATGCCTGAACTACCAGAAGTCGAAGTGACCCGACGCGGCATCGCGCCACCGCTCGTCGGCCAGACCGTCAGCAACGTCGTAATTCGCACGCCACGGCTGCGCTATCCGATTCCACCCGACCTGACACAGCACCTCGTCGGACGCACACTCACCCGCATCACGCGACGCGGCAAATATCTGCTGTTCGATTTTGGCATCGGCATCGGCATTGGCACGCTGCTGCTGCATCTGGGCATGTCAGGCAGCCTGCGCCTGCTGCCCAACGATGCACAGGCAACCCCGGCGCAAAAGCACGACCACTTCGATCTCGTGTTCGGCACAACCGTGCTGCGACTGCGCGATCCACGCCGCTTCGGTGCCGTACTGTGGCTGCCGGCAGATGAGGGCAGCGCCGGACATCCGCTGCTGGCGACGCTGGGCATTGAACCACTGGACGAAGAATTCACGCCACGCTGGCTGCACGCGGCGACGCGCGGCCGACAGGTCGCG
>CAZAOQ010000099.1:0-11471 GCA_964486795.1 uncultured Rhodocyclaceae bacterium | reverse complement strand
GTAGGCGGCGGCTTTGTTGTCCGGCGTCATCGGCACATGGTGGAAGGGAATCCCGTGCCATTCGACAAAGCCGCGGAAGGTTTCGTGGTTCGAGATCACGCAGGGAATCTCGATATCCAGCTCCTTCGCCTGCCAGCGTGCCAGCAGATCGTAGAGACAGTGTTCCTGCTTCGAAACCATGACGACGACGCGCTTCTTGACGGCGCTGTCGGTGATCGACCAGTCCATGTCCAACGCGGTGGCGAGCGGCGCGAACTTGCGGCGGAACTCATCGGCGCCACAAGGCAGCGAGGAGGCGCGAATCTCCATACGCATGAAGTAGCGATTCTCGTTGTTGTCGGAGTGATAGCTTGACTCGAGAATCCAGCCATTGTGTTCCGCGATGAAGCCGGAAACGCGCGCAATGATCCCCACCTGGTCGGGGCAGGAAGCGCTCAGCGTATAGAAGTGCTCGTTGTGCATGGGTGCATGGCCTTGGTTCAGATTCTCGCGCTTGCCTTGTTGATCTCGGCGTCGAGTTCGGCGTAGTTCATCGTTACCGGGAACTGCGGGAATTCACGGATGACGTTTTCTGGCGGATGAAACAGGATGCCAGCATGGGCTTCACCAAGCATCGCCGTATCGTTGTAGGAATCACCGGCAGCGATCACCTTGAAATTGAGTTCCTTGAAGCGCTTCACTGCTTCGCGCTTCTGGTCAGGCATGCGCAGGTGGTAATTAACCAGATAGCCGTTGGCGTCGGCTTCCAGCTTGTGGCAGAACAACGCCGGCATGCCGAGTTGCGCCATCAGCGGCATGGCGAATTCGTAGAAGGTGTCGGACAGGATGATGAGCTGATAGCGGCGGCGCAGGTCGTCGAGGAAGTCCTTGGCACCGGCCATTGGCCCCATTTCGGAAATCACCTTCTGGATGTCTGGCAGCCCCAGCTTGTGCTGGGTCAGCAGGTCCAGCCGGTATTTCATGAGCTTGTCGTAATCGGGCTCGTCACGCGTGGTGCGGCTTAGTTCGGAGATGCCCGTGCGGTTGGCGAATTCGATCCAGATTTCCGGGACCAGCACACCTTCAAGGTCGAGGCAGACGAGTTGCACAAGAGACTCCAGTCTATATTCCTGAAAAGCCCGGATTGTACCCGAGTGGCCTGTGGCAGATGGCGACGCAGAGGATTAGAATTCGACCATGTCTGAAATCAGCAATGCCATCTGTCTGACCCACAATTTTCTGATCGCCATGCCCGCCATGGAAGATCCGAACTTTGTGCGCTCGCTGACTTACATCTGTGAGCACAACGAGCAGGGCGCGCTGGGCATCATCGTCAATCGACCGACAGACATGGATCTCGAGACGCTCTTCGAACGCGTCAATATTCCCTTCGATGTCACTCATCAGCATCCCGATCTCGGTTTGACGCCGGTGTATTACGGCGGCCCGGTGCAGACCGATCGCGGCTTCGTGCTGCATCGTCCGAGCGGCCAGTGGCAATCGACGCTGGCGGTGCGCGATGACATCGGCCTGACCAGCACGCGCGATATCCTCGTCGGCATCGGCGCCAACGGTGAGCCAGCCGACATCCTCGTCACACTCGGTTATGCCGGATGGTCGGCGGGTCAGCTTGAGTGGGAGATTTCGCAGAATGCCTGGCTCACAGTGGCAGCCGATCCTCGCGTCATCTTCGAGTTGCCACCTGAGGAGCGCCTGGTGGCGGCAATGCAATTGCTCGGTGTTGATTTCGCGAACCTCTCGGATGTGGCTGGACATGCCTGACGGCGTGGGGTCTGGCACGGTATTGGCCTTCGACTTCGGACTTCGGCGTATTGGTATTGCTCTTGGCGAAACCCTGCTCGGTCAGGCGCGCCCGTTGATGGTGATTGACGCTGAGAGCAACGATGCGCGCTTCAAGGTCATCGAGGGTCTGATTGCTGACTGGCAGCCGGCGCTGCTGGTGGTCGGCCTGCCGTGCAGTGTTGATGGCAGCGAGCACGAGATGACGGCGCGTTGCCGTCGTTTTGCCCATCAGCTCGAAGGCCGCTTCCGGTTGCCGGTACTGTTTGTTGACGAACGTTTTTCGTCGAGCGAAGCCGACGCCCGCCTCGCCGAAGATGGCCTCGACTGGCGGGCGCGCAAGCTGCAGGTCGATGCTGTTGCCGCACAAATCATTCTGCAGGACTATTTCGATGCCTACCCGAAACCCATCCTTCATCCCTGATGCCGAAGCGCTGCTCGGCGCCCTTGTCGACGCCTTGCGCGCCGATGCCACACCCGAAATGGCGCTGGTTGGCATCCATACCGGCGGCGTCTGGCTTGCCGAGCGGCTGCATGCGGCACTGGGGCTCAAGATGCCGCTTGGCAGCATCGACGTCTCCTACTATCGTGACGACTATGCTAATCGTGGCAGTCGCGGGCTGCCGCGCGGCACCAAGGCCTCATCGATTCCGTTTGAGGTCGAAGGGGCGCACATTGTCATTGTCGACGACGTGCTCTACACCGGCCGCACCATCCGTGCCGCGATGAACGAGTTGTTTGACTACGGTCGCCCGGGACGTATCGATCTCGCGGTGCTGGTCGACCGTGGCGATCGCGAGCTGCCGATTTTCGCCCGTTACTGCGCCCACACCCTGAGCGCCCCGCTGCCGGCCACGCAGGAGCTGGTGATGGCCCGCGCCGGCGATGAGGTCCGCTCTCCTCTCACTCTGACGCTCAAGGAAAAGAGTGATGCGTAATCTCCAGCTCAACAAGCACGGCGAACTGCAACATCTGCTGACCATCGAAGGTCTGCCACGCGCCACGCTCACCGCGATTCTAGATACCGCGACACCCTTCACCGAAGTCGCCGAGCGTGAAGTCAAGAAGCTGCCGCTTTTGCGCGGCAAGAGCGTGTTCAATCTGTTCTTCGAGAACTCGACGCGCACGCGCACGACCTTCGAGATTGCCGCCAAGCGTCTTTCGGCCGACGTCATTAATCTCAACATCAACACATCCAGCGCTTCCAAGGGTGAGTCGCTGCTCGACACCGTCGACAACTTGGCGGCGATGCAGGCCGACATGTTCATCGTGCGCCATCAGTCGTCAGGTGCGCCCTTCCTGATTGCCGAGCACCTCGCCGCGACCGGACGCGAGCACATCCATATCGTCAATGCCGGCGACGGCCGCCATGCGCATCCGACGCAGGGCTTGCTCGACATGTATACGATCCGTCATTACAAGAAGGACTTCAACAACCTGACTGTCGCTATCGTCGGCGATGTTCTGCATTCGCGCGTCGCTCGCTCGCAGATCCATGCGTTGACCACGCTGGGGGTGCCGGAGGTACGGGTTATCGCGCCGAAGACGCTGCTGCCGGCCGATGTCGAGCGTCTCGGTGTGCGCGTCTTTCACAATATGAGCGAGGGTCTGCGCGGTGTTGACGTGGTCATGATGCTGCGTCTGCAGAATGAGCGCATGAATGGCGCACTGCTGCCGAGCCCACAGGAGTTCTTCAAGTCCTACGGCTTGACTGCGGAAAAACTGATACTCGCCAAGCCGGATGCAATCGTTATGCATCCAGGGCCGATGAATCGCGGTGTCGAGATCGACTCGTCGGTGGCCGACGGCTCGCACTCGGTGATTCTGCCGCAGGTGACGTTCGGCATCGCCGTGCGCATGGCGGTGATGAGCATGCTGGGCAGCTAAGGAATAAAGCACCATGAAGATTCACATCCAGAACGGCCGCGTTATCGATCCGGCCAATCGTGTTGACCGGCAGACCGATCTCTTCATTGCCGATGGGCGCATCGTCGCTATCGACAAGGCGCCGGCCGGTTTTGAGGCCGAGGGCATCGTCGATGCACGTGGCTGCGTCGTCTGCCCCGGCCTGGTCGATCTCTCGGCGCGGTTGCGCGAACCGGGTTACGAATATCGCGCCACACTCGAATCGGAAATGGCCGCCGCAGCCGCCGGCGGTGTAACCAGCCTGGCCTGTCCACCTGATACCGATCCGCCGCTTGATGAGCCGGGACTCGTCGAGATGCTCAAGCATCGCGCGCGATTGCCCGGATTCGCTCACGTCTATCCCGTTGGCGCACTGACCGTCAAGCTGGCGGGTGAGCGTTTGACCGAAATGGCTGAGCTTGCCGACGCGGGTTGCCGCGCCTTCGGCCAGGCCAACACGGCTATCGTAGACACCCAAGTGTTGCTGCGTGCCATGCAGTATGCGGCGACTTTCGATTTCCCGGTCTGGTTACAAGCGCAGGACCCGTTCCTCGCTCGCGATGGTGTCGCCCATGATGGTGAGGTGGCGACCCGACTCGGCCTTGTCGGAATTCCCGCTTCTGCAGAAACCGTGGCTCTGGCGACCATTCTGCAGCTTGCCCGCGCCACCGGCGCGCGCGTCCATCTGACGCGTATTTCTAGTGCCGCCGGCCTGGCAATGATCGCGTCGGCGCGCAAGAACGGTATTGCCGTGACTTGCGATGTAGCGGTCCATCATCTGCATCTGTGCGAGCATGACATTGGCCATTTCAATGCTCACGCGCGTCTCGATCCGCCGTTGCGTGCGCAGGCCGACCGGGATGCGCTGCGTCGCGGCCTCGCCGACGGCAGCATCAACGCCGTATGCTCGGATCATGCGCCGGTCGATGACGATGCCAAGCTGAGGCCCTTTGCTGAAGCTGAAGTGGGCGCTACGGGCCTGGAATTGTTGCTGTCGCTGACGTTGAAGTGGGCTGAGGAAATGAAGCTGCCACTCGGTGAGGCGCTGGCCCGTGTCACTTGTGATCCGGCGCGCATCCTCGGTATCGAGGCCGGTATGCTGACGGTGGGCGCGCCCGCCGACATTTGCGTCTTCGACCCGCATGAGCATGTTCGTGTGACGCGCGAATCGATCCGCAGCCAGGGCAAAAACACGCTCTTCCTCGGTTTGGAGCTGCCGGGCCGTGTGCGCTACACCCTGATCGACGGCTATCTGGCGTATTCGACGGCGTTTGTCTGAGCGGATCAGCTGTGCAGTAGCTTCTGTGTGACCTCGGCCTCCGTCGCTCCGGCGATGCGCAGGCGTTTGGCCCGGCTCGTTGCGCCGCTGACAAGCTGGATGCGGCTCTTCGGGATGCCAAGCGCTTCAGCGAGAAAGGCGATCAGGCAATCGTTGGCCTTGCCGTCCACGGGGGGTGCGGAGAGGCGGATCTTAAGCGCTTCGCCGTGCAGCCCGGCGACTTCGGTCTTCTTTGCGCCAGGCTGGATGTGGAGGACCAGCATCAGGGTGCTTCCGTCGGCCTCGGTGCGCAGCCAACTCACCCGAGAAGCAGCAGCGTCGGGAGCAGTGAGTGCTGCGCGCTCGCCAGTGCGGTCAGCAGGACTTGCAGAATCAGTAGCAGCGCCATCGGTGAGAGGTCGATGCCACCGATCGGTGGGATGATGCGCTGCAGCGGTGCCAGAAAGGGCCGCGCGATGAGGGTGAATAACGGTGCCAGCGGCGCGAAGGGATTGACCCATGACAGCAATGCGCTGATGAGTACCACACCCATCAGCAGATAGAGGCCGATACGCAGTGTGGCAACGATCGCCAGCACGGCGATGATCATGAATCCCGACGGCATGAGCAGGGAGAGCGAGACCGCGCTGATCGTCAACAGCAGGCTCTGGAAAATCACCTGTGCGATTACGGCCAGAACCAGGCTGGCGAGGTCAATGCCTAGTGCGCTCGGGATGAGGCGGCGGGCCGGGATGACGGCCCAGTCCGTGACGGCGATGATGAACTGGCCGAGCGGGTTGCGAAACGGCGCACGGACCCACTGCATCAGCACACGTGCGAGTAGCGCCATGGTGGCGAAACCGAACAGCCAGTCGAAAATCTGCAACAACAGTTGGGTCAGCATGGCGTGTCTTCTCCGTCAGTCCTTACCCATTTCCTCGCCGAGTTCGCGTCCACGCGTTGCGGCGGCTTGGGCGCCGTGTGCAATGGCGTCAGCGATATGGCTGGCGGCGAAGGAATTCAAGGCTGCTTCGGTGGTACCGCCCTTTGAGGTAACGCGTTGCCGCAGGATGGCGACATCTTCCTCGCTCTGTTCGGCAAGGCGCGCCGCACCGACGAAGGTTTCGATGGCGAGCTGACGCGCTGCATCGGTCGTGAGGCCGAGCTCGATACCTGCTTTCTGCAGCGCTTCGATGAAATAGAACACATAGGCGGGGCCGCTGCCGGAAATGGCGGTGACCGCGTCCATTTGCGCCTCATCCTCGAGCCATAGCGTACTGCCGACGGCGCGCAGGATCTTCTCTGCAATATCCCGCCCTTCGCGGTTGACGGTGGGGTCGGCATACAGGCCGGTAATGCTGGCGCCGATCAGTGCCGGCGTGTTCGGCATGCAGCGCACCAGCTGACGGTGGCCACCCAGCCAGCGCGCGAGGTCGGCGAGGCGCAGACCGGCGGCGATGCTGATGACGAGCTGGTTCTGCAGCTGATCTTTGAACTGGCCGGTCAGTGGCGCCAGCGCTTCGCGCATCTGCTGTGGTTTGATTGCCAACACCAGTGCTTCGCAATTGAGGGCGGCGGCGTCGATCGCCGGGCAGCAGCGAACGCCAAAGCTTGCTGTGAGTTTCTCGCGGTTTTCCGCGAGTGGTTCGACGACCTGGATGCCGGCCGCCGAATAACCCTGCTTGCGCAGTCCGCCGATCAGGGCGTTGGCCATGTTGCCGCCGCCGAGGAAGGTGATTTTCATATTGGGTGGAGGGTCGAGAGTGGTGAGTCGAGAGTCGAGAGTCAGCCAGGGGGACGGTGGAATGCACCGTCTGAAGACGCGAGTTTAGTCCAAGATGATGTATGGCTGGCGAGGCTGCGCACAACCGTGACTCCTTGCGATGTTCAGTCCTCGATGCTCGGCGATCTCTGCCCGAAGATCGCTGTGCCGACACGGACGATGACGGCGCCTTCGTCGATGGCAATCTCCAGGTCGTCGCTCATGCCCATCGAGAGGATGTCGAGTTTCAAACCTTCACTATTGAGACTATCGCGCAGCTCGCGCAGCAGGGTGAAACGCTGGCGCAGTAGTGCCGGTTCACCGTCCGGCTCCGGTATCGCCATCAAGCCGCGCAAACGCAGGCGCGGCAGCTTTGCCACGGCATGCGCAAGCGCACTTACCTCGGCTGGCACGACGCCGCTCTTGCTCGTTTCGCCGCTGACGTTGACCTGGATGCAGACCTGTAAGGGTGGCAGGTCGACGGGACGTTGCGTGGAAAGGCGCTCAGCGATTTTCAGCCGGTCGATGCTATGCACCCAGGCAAAGTTTTCGGCGACCTCGCGCGTTTTGTTGCTTTGCAGAGGACCGATGAAGTGCCACTCGAGGTCGAGATCGTCGAGTGCCGTGATTTTTGTCACGGCCTCCTGTACGTAGTTTTCACCGAATGCGCGCTGTCCGGCCGCCCAGGCGGCGCGCACTGAATCGGCCGGCCAGGTCTTGGAAACAGCGAGTAGACGCACCGCACCATCGGGTCGTCCAGCGGCCTGAATCGCCCGCCTGACGCGGGTTTTCACAGCTTGCAAGTTGTCGGAAATTGTTGTCATAATGCGGCGGCAGTATACAGTGGAAGTATACAGCGTCGCCCAATAGTCTGTTGGACTTGCGGCCCCCGCAGGGGCCGATCGCTACGTCTGAGCGCTTTTGGGCGGATCATGTGTCAACCACGATCAAACCACGATCAAGCACGGGAAACCTCTTCATGGACATTACTGAACTGCTCGCCTTCTCGGTCAAGAACAAGGCTTCCGACCTGCACCTTTCCTCTGGCTTGCCACCGATGATCCGCGTGCATGGCGATATCCGCCGCATCAACCTGCCGCCGATGGAGCACAAGGATGTGCATGCGATGGTGTATGACATCATGAACGACGGTCAGCGCAAGCACTACGAGGAAAACCTCGAAATCGACTTTTCCTTTGCGATTCCTGATCTGGCGCGTTTTCGTGTGAATGCCTACGTCCAGCAGCGCGGTGCGGCCGCAGTGTTGCGGACGATTCCCTCAAAAATCATGTCCCTCGAAGAGCTCAACTGTCCGAAGATATTTTCCGAGATCGCCAAAACACCGCGTGGCCTGGTTCTGGTGACCGGACCGACTGGCTCGGGTAAGTCGACGACGCTGGCGGCGATGGTCAATGACATCAACGAGAATGATTGCGGCCACATCCTGACCGTCGAAGACCCAATCGAATTCGTGCATGAGTCGAAGAAATCGCTGATCAACCAGCGTGAAGTCGGCCCGCACACCCTGTCGTTCGCCAACGCTCTGCGTTCGGCCCTGCGCGAAGACCCGGACGTGATTCTCGTCGGTGAAATGCGCGACCTGGAAACCATCCGGCTCGCCATGTCGGCAGCGGAAACCGGCCACCTTGTGTTTGGTACGCTGCATACATCGTCTGCTGCCAAGACCGTTGACCGTATCATTGACGTCTTCCCTGGTGACGAAAAGGAAATGGTCCGTGCCATGCTCTCCGAATCGCTGCGTGCGGTGATTTCGCAAACCTTGTTGAAGACCAAGGATGGCAATGGTCGTGTTGCTGCTCATGAAATCATGATAGGCACGCCGGCGATTCGCAACCTCATCCGCGAAGCCAAGATCCCGCAGATGTATTCGGCCATCCAGACCGGCCAGTCAATCGGTATGCAGACGTTGGACCAGAATCTAACCGACCTGGTTCGGCGCAACATTGTGTCCTCGGCCGAGGCCCGCTCCAAGGCGGCCAACAAGGACGCCTTTGCCGCCTGAAACACCGGCGTTTCACCCCGAAATAACACCATACCCGCAGAGGTAGAGACAGACTATGGAACGCGATGAGGGCCTTAAGTTCATGTGCCAATTGCTGAGCATGATGCTCAGCAAAAAAGGTTCTGACCTGTTTATTACCGCCGGCTTCCCGCCGGCAATGAAAATCGACGGCAAGTTGACGCCGGCAACCTCCCAGCTGCTGACGCAGCAGCATACCCAGGAGCTGGCGCGTTCGATCATGAACGATAAGCAGGCCGCCGAATTCGAAGCGAGCAAGGAGTGCAACTTCGCCATCAATCCCGCCGGTATCGGGCGCTTTCGTGTCAATGCCTTCGTCCAGCAGGGCCGCGTTGGCCTGATTCTGCGCACCATTACGACCACAATTCCGCGCTTCGACGATCTCAAGCTGCCATCAGTGCTGAAGGATGTCGCCTTGACCAAGCGCGGTCTGGTGCTGTTTGTCGGCGGAACCGGCTCAGGCAAGTCGACCTCGCTGGCGTCGATGATCGGCCATCGTAATGAAAACAGCTACGGGCACATCATCACCATCGAAGATCCGGTCGAGTATGTGCATCCGCATATCAATTGCATCATGACCCAGCGTGAGGTTGGTGTGGATACTGACTCCTGGGAGGCTGCGCTGAAGAACACCTTGCGTCAGGCACCCGACGTCATCTTGATCGGCGAAATCCGCGACCGCGAAGTCATGGAGCATGCGATCGCCTTTGCCGAAACCGGCCACCTGGCGATGGGCACGCTGCACGCCAACAGTGCCAACCAGGCACTCGACCGCATCATCAACTTCTTCCCCGAAGATCGCCGCCAGCAATTGCTGATGGACCTTTCGCTGAATCTGCGTGGCATCGTCGCCCAGCGTTTGATCCCGCTCAAAGACGGCAAAGGGCGTGCTGCCGCCGTCGAGATCATGCTCAACTCGCCGTTAATCTCGGACTTGATCTTCAAGGGCGAAGTGGCGGGTATCAAGGAGATCATGAAAAAGTCGCGCGAACTCGGCATGCAGACCTTCGACGCGGCGCTCTTTGATCTCTTCGAAGACGGTAGCATCAGTTATGAGGATGCTCTGCGCAATGCCGACTCGGTCAACGATCTGCGCCTTAACATCAAGCTGCACAGCAAGAACGCCAAGGACCAGGATCTGACCTCTGGCATCCAGCACCTCAACATCGTCTAAGTTCGTGGCGAAAAAAAGCGGACTATCGTGGTCCGCTTTTTTTGTTTGGGTTCTAGATGAGCATGCCACATCAGCGTCAGTGCTTGCCTTTGCCCCCCGAGTAAACCCGCCAGCAGTTGTGCTGTTTCTTGGCCTCGTACATTGCTTCATCCGCGTAGCGCTTCAATTCCTCAATATCGAAGGCATCAAGCGGAAACATCGCAAAGCCGAGACTGCCGGTCACGCCGACTTCGCCGCCACTGGTTTTGATCGGCTTGGCGATGGCCGTGAGCAGGCGCGCGGCCATTTTCTTCAGCGCGTCAGGTTCGCCGGTCAGATCGAGTATCAGCATGAATTCGTCGCCACCGTGGCGACCGACGAAATCCGAGCCACGCAATACCGCACGCAAGCGTTCGGAAACGATGCGCAGCACTTCATCGCCCACCGCATGACCATGCTGGTCGTTGACCGGCTTGAAGCCATCGAGATCAAGATAGCCGAGGGCGAAGCGGCGTGGTGGTACCTGCATGCCATACAAGTCAATGCGCTCCTGCAGCATGGCATCAAAATTGCGACGATTGGCCAGGCCGGTGAGTGGGTCGGTTTTCGCCAGGCGGATGTATTTTTCACGCTCCAGGTCGCGCTCGCGTTTGAGTGCGGCGGCGGTGAACTCGTAAATGAAGGCCATGCCGGAGATCGAGGCCAGGTTAACGAAGCTGACCAGAAAGTGGGCGATGATCAGCTGGTCGGGGGAGTTTACCGTCTGAAGGAAGTCGATGCCGAAGAAGTGGAGTATGACCATGCTGGTGAGCGTCAGAAACGTCACGATGACGGTATATCCACCCCAGCGTACGCCGCCAAAGAAATAGGCCGTCAGCGGTGGCACCACGAGTAATTGGGTGACTGGCGAATTTGCGACCCCGCCGGAAAGGCAAATGCCGCCGACGATCACCGTCATCAGCGCGGAAACGGTGGATACCGCGCAGAACAGGTACTGGCCTTTTCGACGCAGCAGGGTCAGCAAGGTGAGGAAACAAATTGTGGCAGGGAGGAGCAGTCCACCGGCAATCAATATGGATGATTGCGTGAAATTAATCAGTGGCACTGCCAGAAATGCGGTCAGTGTGACCGCTGGAAATGTCAGCATCGCCGCAATCAGAATACGTACGCGATAGAACATGTCTGAATCGGTGCGCAGACTTGGGTGGATGAAGTAATCCACGACGGCAGTCAGAAAGTTTTGTTTTTCGGCGTTGCTTTGCATGAGCGGAATCCCGAGGATTGAACCGAATTCGCCGACACGATCGCCGGACGGTATCTACCGGATGAACAGTTTATGAGTCAGGCCTCGTTACGATCAAAAAAGAACAGGGGGAATCGGCAGTCAATAATCTTCCTGAAAGCAGCCATTCGGCAGCCACGAAATCACTCCAAGCGCTCGATGAATCGTTTTCCGGAGCGTCGTTATTCTCGTCTACCAAGGGTGACCCATCAAAAGAAGAAGCCGCCCTCGGGCGGCTCAGACCGCTGACGAACCCCCGGATTTTTCGGGGGTTTTATTTTTTTGTGAGGC
>CAZAOQ010000098.1:0-11546 GCA_964486795.1 uncultured Rhodocyclaceae bacterium | reverse complement strand
GAAGCCGCGCGCAGCCGCGCCGAGCATGCCCGAATCGCTACAGCGGGTTTCGATGCCTACTTCAAGGCGGCCGAACAGAACTGGCGTGCCGGTGGCATCAGCCTGCTCGCACTCGAAGACGCGCGCCGTTTGGCGAGTGCAGCACAACGCAACGAGATCAGTCTGCAGCGCGACCGCGTCCTCTACTGGATCGCGCTCTACAAGGCCCTCGGTGGCGGCTGGCAAGCGACCGTCGCACAAGATATTCATCCGTCCAACGGCGCAGCGCCTGCCGTTAATTTGAATGGCGCCGGAGATCAATCATGAAGCCCGCTTTGTCCTCATCGTTCCATCTTCTTGCCGCCGCTACCGCTGTGGCGCTGGCCTTTGGCGCCGGCATTCAGCTCATGCCCGAATCGATTGCGGCTGACGAAAGCAAGTCCGTTTCCAAACGTGTGCTGACCGTCGAAGTCGTCACCCCCGCCAAACAGGAATGGGAGCGCAGCATCACCGTAAGTGGTGGCCTGTTTGCCTGGCAGGAAGCGATTGTCGCGAGCGAGCTGGGTGGTGTGGCGATCAGCGAACTGAATGTGGATGTCGGCAGTGTGGTTCGTCGCGGCCAGGTTCTCGCGCGTCTGTCGCAGGACAGTGTGCGTGCCGGTCTTGCCGCGCAGCAGGCCAACGTCGCACGCGCCAGGGCAGCACTTGCCGAGGCCGCCGCGAATGCGGAACGGGCGCGCCACCTCAAGGATTCCGGTGCGCTTTCGGAACAGCAGATTCAGCAGCTCCTGCTCGCCGAAGACTCGGCGCGTGCCGGCCTGGCGGCCGCAGTAGCGGCGCAACAAGCCGAAGAGGTGCGTCTGCGCCAGACCGTCATTCAGGCAGTCGATAACGGCGTTATTTCGGCACGCAGCGCGACGCTCGGCGCCGTGGTTCAGACGGGTAGCGAGCTGTTCCGTCTGGTGCGGCAGGGCCGTGTCGAATGGCGTGCCGAGCTGACCGCTGAGCAACTCGGCGAGCTACGCATCGGACAGAAGGCGCGCGTGCGGCTCAGTGACGGCCACACGGTCGACGGCAGCCTGCGGATGCTGTCGCCAACACTTGATGCCAGCAGCCGCAAGGCGCTCGCCTATGTCGACCTGCTGCCTGCGAAAGGCGGCGTGCAGCTCGCGCGCGCCGGCATGTTCGGTCAGGGCGAGATCGTCATCGGCCGCAACGTCGCACTGACCGTGCCGAATTCCTCTGTGGTGCTGCGTGACGGCAATGCCTATGTGTTTGAGGTGGTGGCCAATGACATCGTTGAACAACGCAAGCTGAAGATTGGCCGTCACGTTGGCGATGCCGTGGAAGTGCTCGCCGGAATTGATGCGAACGCACGCATCGTCGCCAGTGGCGGCGCCTTCCTGAATCACCACGATCATGTGGAACTCGCCGCACCAAAAGTGGCACAAGCTGCACAAGCTGCAAAAGCGCAGAACAAGGCGGCTGCACGATGAACGTCTCCACCCTGTCGATCCGCCACCCGATCCCGGCGATTCTGCTGTTCGTCTGGCTGACCATTCTTGGCCTGTTCAGTTTTCAGAATCTTGGTATCCAGTCCTACCCGACCGTTGATCTGCCGATCATTCTGGTCAGCGTCACGCAGGATGGTATGGCGCCGTCGCAGCTCGAATCGGAGGTGGCACGCAAGATCGAAAATGCCATCGCACCGCTGTCGCTGCTGCGGCACATCCGTACCGTCATCATCGACGGCGCCGTGAGCTTGGTCATTGAATTCAAGATCGACAAGGATGTCGAAGTCGCGCTCAGCGAAGTGCGCAATGCGGTCGACAGTATCCGCCCTGAGCTGCCACCGGAAATGACCGCACCGCCGGTGGTCTCCAAGCTGACGACGGCGGGTGCGCCGTTGCTTGGCTTCAGCGTCGTCTCCGACACGCTGGATATGCAGGATGTCTCATGGTTTGTCGATAACGAAATTTCGCGCGCCATGTTGGGTGTGCCCGGCGTCGGCAAGTTTGTGCGCATTGGCGGGGTGGACCGCGAGGTGCGCATTGATCTTGATCCCGTGCGCATGACGGCGCTGGGCGTCAGTGCCAGCGAAGTCTCGTACCAGCTCAAGCGTGTGCAGATCAACTCGTCCGGCGGGCGCGCCGATGTCGGTCACAACGTGCAGAGCTTCCGCACGCTGGGCGCCGTGGGTGCGGCGATGGACATCGCCGCACTCAGCATTCCGCTCGCCGACGGCCGCAGCGTGCGTCTTGAGGATATCGCCCGTGTCTACGATGGCTATGCCGATCCGACCTCGGTCGCCCTCGTCGACGGCAAGCCCGTGGTTGTTTTTGAAGTCACGCGTAGCAAGGGCAGCATGGAAGTCGAGGTGGCGAACGCCGTGCGTGCCGCGCTGGAAAAATTCAAGGTCGCGCACCCCGAGGTCAGCATCAGCGAGACCTACAACACCTATCAGCCGACTTATGACAATTACAAGGGGTCGATGGACCTGCTCTATGAAGGCGCGATCATCGCCATTCTCATCGTCTGGTTCTTCCTGCGCGACTGGCGCGCGACGCTGGTGACTGCTGCGGCATTGCCGCTGTCGATCATTCCGACCTTCTTCGGCATGAGGCTGCTCGGCTACTCGCTCGATACCATGACCTTGCTGGCGATCTCACTCGTCGTCGGCGTGTTGGTGGATGACGCCATCGTCGAGATCGAAAACATCTCACGACACCTGCGCATGGGCAAGTCGCCGTATCACGCGGCGATGGAAGCGGCCGAGGAGATTGGTCTTGCGGTCGTGGCCACCTCGCTGACCATCGCCGCCGTCTTCCTGCCGGCCGCCTTCATCGGCGGAATTCCCGGCAAGTACTTTGCGCCCTTCGGTATTACCGCGACCATTGCCGTGCTGGTTTCACTGCTTGTCGCGCGTCTACTGACGCCGATGATGGCGGCGTACATCATGAAGCCGCCGCGTCATGAGTACAGCGATCCGCCTTTGATGAAGCATTACCTTGGCTGGGTGAACTGGTGCCTGACGCATCGCAAGACCACGGTGGGCATCGCCTTCGCATTCCTGATTGGCTCGCTGGCGCTCACCAAGCTGCTGCCCACTGGATTCCTGCCGGTCGAGGATCGTGCACTGATTACCATGGTGCTGGAACTGCCACCCGGCAGCACGCTGGCCGACACCGAAAAATCTTCACGGCGCGCCAGCGAACTGCTGCGTGAAATTCCCGAAGTCGCCGGTGTATTCGCCAACGTCGGCGCATCGACCGACGCCTATCCGGAAACGCCGACGGGCGCGGCCAATATCGACACGCGCAAGGCCACACTGATCATTCGTCTCAAGCATCGCTCGGAACGTGAATTGCGTCAGGGCGATGTCGAGAAGCTGGCGCGCGAGAAGCTGCGCGCGCTGCCCGCTGCACGTTTCTCCATTCTCTCCGGCGCACCGGGAACCGTGCTGCGTGTGGTGGTCGGCAGCGACGACGCCGAAGCACTCTCACTGGCCGCGCGCGCTGTCGAGAACGACATGCGCAAGTTGACGGGGGTCGGCTACATCACCTCGACAGCCAGTCTGCAGAAGCCGGAAATTCACATCACACCCGATTACGCCCGCGCTGCCGATCTGGGCATCACCACCGAGGCGCTGGCCCGCACCGTGCGCATCGCCACCTCCGGGGATTACAGGATCCAGCTCGCCAAGCTGAACCTGCCGCAGCGCCAGGTGCCGATCCGTGTCCAGGTTGATCCGGGGCAGCGCGATAGCCTCGACACCATCCGTCAGCTTCCGGTTGCCACACCTCATGGCATGGTGCCGCTGGAAGCCGTCGCAAAAATCGAAATGGGTAGTGGTCCAGCAAAAATTGATCGGCTCGACCGCATTCGCAATATGTCGATCGAAACCGAACTGGGTAGCCGTGTGCTCGGTGACATCCTCGAAGAGGCCAACCAAATGCCGTCTCTGGAGTATCTGCCGCCCGGCGTGAAGCGCATCAGCGATGGCGATATCGAATACATGGAAGAGCTGTTCGAGCGCGTCAGTCTCGGCATGCTCATCGGCGTGGTCTGCGTATATATCGTGCTGGTTCTGCTGTTCCGCGATTTCCTGCAACCCGTGACCATTCTCGTCGCCCTGCCGCTGTCGCTCGGCGGTGCCGTCATCGCGCTGTTGCTGACGAACAACGCACTATCGATGCCGTCGATGTACGGCATCCTGATGCTGATGGGCATCGTCACCAAGAACTCGATCCTGCTCGTTGATTACGTCGTCATCGCCCGTCGCGAGCAGGACATGGGACGCTTCGAAGCCTTGGTCGACGCCTGTCACAAACGTGCGCGGCCGATCTTCATGACCACCATCGCCATGGGCGGCGGCATGATGCCGTGCGCGCTCGGCCTCGGCGCGGCCGATCCCGGCTTCCGTTCGCCGATGGCCATTGTGGTCATCGGCGGCTTGATCACCTCGACACTGCTGTCGTTGCTGGTGATTCCGGTGGTCTTCACCTATCTCGACGATCTGATGCAGTTCGTCATGCGGCAGGCGCGCCGCATCACCAGCAGTGCGACACAGACGAGCAACGAGTAATAAATAGCGAGCCGGCCTGAAAGCCAGTATCCATGCGGGTCTCCAAGGCAATGCCTCGGAGATCAAGCATTGGTGGGGCTTTCCGGGCAGCTTGAAATCGGGATTTGGTGTTTTTGTGCGCGGCCAAGCTCCCACGCTCCCCGAGCATTTGTAGGTCGGCTTAGCCCGCAGGGCGTAAGCCGACAATGAGCGTTGGCTGACGATCCTTTCTAATCAAGCCTTGCTAACCACGCCCAACTCGCCCAACCCGCCAAGCTCCCCAAGCAGCACGCCGCTGATCCAGGCGAAGAACATGCGCTCCGTGAAATCGAGCATGAAAGAATTGAACAGATTGCCGACCAGGAAGGCGAGCAGCACGCCGCGTGCGATGTCGCGGAAGGGCAGTGAGAGTGCTCCTGCCGTGCGCCAGTGCGCCGCATAAAGAATCAGCAGCATGATGAGGCCGACGACACCGAACTGCGCCGTGGTCAGCAGATACTGGTTGTGTGGATTGTTTGAGCGCGCCATCGCCGTGTCCTTGATGCGCTCGTCGTAGGCAGCGCCAAAGCCGCCGGTGCCGACGCCAAGCAGCGGGTGTTCCCGGATGATCGCCAGCGTGTTGGTGTAGTAGTCGAAGCGCAAGCCGATGGAAGTCTTGTCGCCCTTGCCGGCCTGCCACGACATCGCCTCGTCGACCGCCTTGCCGGCACGGCCGTGGAAACTGGGTGACCACTGCCAGGCTGCCGCGCCGAGCAGCGTGCCAACGATGATGGCGAGCAGCACGCCGCGTTTGCCGAAGCGTGTCGCAAAGAAGTAGCAGCCGAGCACGGCGAGCACGACATAGCCGGTGCGGCCGATAATCATGAACAGCACATTCGCCGCCGCCAGCACCGCCAGTGCGGTCAGTGCGCCGCACAGCCAGCGCCGTTGCGTTGCGGCCATCTGGAGTGCGGCCAGCAGCATCAAGTAGGCGGCGATGGCCATCAGAAAACCATGGGTGATCGACAGCTTGAACACGACCGCATTGCGCGTGATTGGATATTCCGGATCGCGTGCTTGGCCGATGATGGCGAAGATTTCTGGCGGCAGCCAGCTCAGCCAGTCGAGCCAGAGCAGCACCGAGATCAGCAGGGTCAGCAGCATCGCCGCGCAGAACGCCATCAAAGCGTAGACGCGATGCCGTGGCGCCGCGAACAGCGGGATCAGCAGCGGCACGGCAAGCAATGACAAATACTTGACGAGGTAATGCGTCTTGTCCTTGGTCTCGCCCGCGCCCCAGGCGCAGCCGAGCACGACCAGGGCGCAGAAGGCCAGCGTGGCGAGTGCCGCCGGGTTGGTCGCAATGGCGCGCCACTTTTCCCGATAGTTGGCGGAGAGAATAAAGAAGATCAGCGTCAGGCCCAGCAGCGTGTTGCTGGCCGCCGTCGACATTGGGATGGTGAAGCCCATCAGGATCGCGCACCAGGTGGCGGCAAGGGCGAATCGCTTGGTCATTGAGGTCAGCACGCGGCGATGAACTCCAGTAAGTGGTCGATATTGGCAGACATCGAAAAGTGGCTGCGCACGAACTCGCGGCCGGCCTGCGCCATGCGGCGCATTTCCGCCGTCTCGGCCGGTGTGAGCGCGCGGCGCAGTGTTTCCGCCCAGGCTGTCGCATCGCCGGGGGTGACAAGCAGCCCGGTGCGCTCATGCTCGATGGTTTCCGGGATGCCGCCCGTGCGGCTGGCGATCACCGGAACGCCGAGTGCCAGCGCCTCGCTCTGCGACATGCCAAGCGGTTCGACGAGTGAAGGCATTACCACCAGATCGGCACGTCGGTAGAGTGCGGCGACGTTCGGCAGCAGGCCGGCAAACAGCACATGCTCAGTGAGGCCGCGTTCGCGTGTCTGCGCTTCCAGCGCCGCGCGCAGCTCACCTTCACCCGCCGCGACATAGCGCAGCGTGGGAAATTCGCCGATGAGTCGCGTCAATGCATCGAGCATCACGGCGTGGCCCTTCTCGTTGCGCAACATCGCCGCATGCACCAGCAGCGGCCCCGGATGCGCGGTGAGCCAGTCGGCGATGGGTGGCGGCAGTGACGCAGAGGCGTCGCGGTCGAGACGCTCGAAATCAAAGCCCGGATAGAGCACGCAGATGCGCTCGGGCTTGATGCGCGGATTGGCCAGCAGGTTGCGGCGCACTTCCGCGCTGGGCGTCAGCGTCAGGTCGGCGAGGTGGTTGTAGCTCCAGGCATTTGGCATGCCCGGTTGATAGGTGCGGCTGCGCAGCAGGCGCGGCCGGCAGCGCAGACCGGCGAGCCGCGCTGCCACCGCGCAGTTGTTGGCATCGTGGCCGCTGTGGCTGATGATGGCATCGGGCCGCCATTCACGCAGCAAACGGATGACGGCGGCGATGCTCGGCGGATGCAGGCTGTTGCGGAACATCACCGGTGTCACCGGCAGGCCGCGCTCGGCGGCGACCTGGGCGATGCGGCTGCTTGGCCGGCAGAGCAGTCGCGTTTCGATATCGCGACCTTGCAGGCCAGCCATCTGCTGCAGAAGTTGCAGTTCCTGGCCGCCGAGATTGGGCGAGCTTTCCGAGAAGAGAACGCGCCGGATCACAGCCAGGATGTGTCCGCAGGCTGACTCAGGTCGATGTCCGCAAGTGTCGCGTCGAGCGGCGTGGTGTCGCTGCCGGTGCGGCCTGCGGCACGCCAGCGCGTCAGACGCTGGCCGTGGAGGCGCACCAGACCGGCACGCGGATCGTCGCGCGTGGCGCCGGGCAGCGGCACGATGCAGCCGGAAGGAGCGCCGAGCGCATTGGCCGCCCAGTGCGAATAGCCGGAGATCGGCGTCGCCAAAATCAGCGGACAGCACGCCAGGCCGAACAGATCGGCAACGGGATTGACCGTCGAGCGATGGTCGTCGCCCTTGTAATCGTAGTGCGAGCGCACATCGAGCGTGAACACGTCGAAGGTTTCGTGGATCTCGCGGAAGGCCGCCGGATCACCGGTGCAGGAAAGGAAGAAGCAGACATCCGGCTGGCGTGCGCGGATGCGCTTCATCTGCTCGAAGTACCACCACACCGGCACGGCAGGCCATTCCTTGCCGGTGATGTCGTAGCGTTCATCGCTGACGAGCTCGTAGTCGCCCTGGCGGATATGCACGCCGACGACCGGCCGGCCCGCCACGCGGCCGAAGGTGGTACGAATCGCGTCGGCCAGATGCGGCGCGACACGCAGCTTGCGCGCGGTTTCCAGGTAGATCGGCGTGAGTTTGTCGTCCGGGCCTTCCAGTGCGCGCAGGATGATCTTCTTGTCGCCCAGCGTATCGAAGAGTCGCTCGGCATCGTTGTCGCGCACGCGGATCGCGCCGAGCCGCGCGAGCAGGCGCACCTTGCCGCGCTTCGTGTCGGCGACGGAAAAGGAATCCAGCTCATGCCAGTCGAGCACGATGTCGTGCCCGTAAGCCTTGCGAATGGCAAAGGCATAGGGCAGGGCTTCGAGCCGGTTGGAGATCCCGACGAACTCGTCGATATAGAGTTTGGGCATAATGGGCGGTTGGCAAAGCTGGGCATTATAGATGAGCGGGTTGCTGCGATTGGGGGCGGGATTGGGGGCGGGATTGGTGGCAGATTCGGGGGCAGGATTGGGGCCGGGTTCAGCGATGGCCGGGGGCAAGCCCCGGCGCATTCTGCTCGTCTGCACTCAGCGCATCGGCGACGTGTTGCTGACCACGCCCTTGCTGCGCTCGCTGAAACGCGCCTGGCCCGAAGCGCAGCTCGACGTGCTGGTGCTGCCGGGTACGCAGGGCGCGCTCGAAGGCAATCCGGATGTCACTCACATCATCGCCCTGCCACAGCGGGTTTCGTTCGCTGGCAAGCTCGCCCAGTTGCGTGGACTCTGGCGTCGCTACGATCTCGCCGTCTCACCGCTGGCCACCGACCGCGCCCGCCTGTTCTGCTGGGCGGCCGGGCGTCACCGCGTCGGCCTGCTCGCCGCCAGCGGCGAACACCTCAAGGCGCTGCTGCTCGATCAATGGGCGCGCTTCGACGATCTCGACACGCATACCGTCGTCATGGGGCTGCGAATCGCCGAACTACTCGGTATTCCGCCGTGTGCCGAAGTGGTGCCGCCGCAGGCACCGTGGGAGCCGGTGGCCGCGAAGCTCGGCGCCCCCGCCGAAAGACCATTCGCGGTGCTGCATCCCTACCCGAAATTCAACTACAAGATGTGGACCACCGCAGGCTGGGTCGCGCTGGCGCAGCATCTGCAGACACGCGGCCTCGATGTCGTGCTGACCGGCGGCCCCGAAACAGCCGAGCGCGAATATGCAGAAAGTATTGCGCGTCGATGTGCAAGGCCCGGTGTGCTGAATCTGGCCGGCCAGTTATCACTCGGCGAAACCGCTGAACTCATCCGCCGCGCCCGCCTGTTCGTCGGCCCGGACACCGCCGTCACCCACATCGCCGCCGCCACCGGCACGCCCACACTGGCGCTGTTCGGCCCCTCGAACCCAGTGAAATGGGGCCCGTGGCCCCATGGCCGCACCACGCTCACCAGCCCCTGGCTGCGGCAAGGCAGCGACCGTCAAGGCAATGTCCATCTGCTGCAAGGCGAAGACCCGCGCGGCTGCGTCCCCTGCCTGCTCGAAGGTTGCCAAAGACATGTCGATAGCAGCAGCGCGTGCCTGAACACGCTACCCAGCGCGCGAGTGATCGCGGCGGCGGAAGAGTTGCTGGGTGGATAGGGTAGGTTCTTTGCGTTCACCCGATCCACGCACCCCCACCGCTGAAAGCAAGCATCCATGCGCCTTCCAGCCAAGTCATGCTCGAAACCCGCATGGATGCTTGTTCCTGGCTCGGTGCGTTTCAGCAAATCAGATCATCGTAGATCGGGTTAAGCCGACCTACGAGTATTGGGTGCCGTTGCCGGGATGCCACTTCATGCGCGTCACGCTCCCTCGCCGCGCTCTTTCATCGTTGCGCGAAACTCGCCTGGGGTCTTTCCGGTCCAGCGTTTGAAGGCGTGTTGGAAGGTGCTCTGTTCGCGGTAGCCGAGCAGGAAGGCGATTTCTGCGAGGGGTACGGCGGGGTTGCGCAGGTGGCTTTTGGCGCGGGTGCAGCGCACGGCGTCGGCGAGTTCGCGAAAGTTGCAGCTGCATTCGGCCAGTCGGCGATGCAGGGTACGTCCGGATAGGCCGAGCAGCAGGGCAATGTCGTCGAGGCCGGCGTGTTCGCTGCCGAGGCGCTGTTCGATGGCCTGGCGGGTGCGGCGCTGGATTTCGGGTTCGCTGTCGAGGGCTTTCAGCGCTGATGTCGCTTGTGCTTCGGCGATGACGCGTAGCTCGGGGTTGCCGGTGGCGATTGGCAGATCGAGCACGCTGGCGGGAAATACGAGTTTGGTGACGGTCTGGCCGAAGCGTGGCGTGGCGCGAAAAAGTTGTTCGTACATCGTGATGTCGCGCGGCTGGGCGAAGCGGAAGTGTGGCTCCCAGTGCAGGTCGTCGCGGCCACTTAGCCAGCGACCGAGGGTGGCTGTGGCTGCTGCCCAGAGCTGTTCGAGTGCGGCGGGCGGCGGGCCGGCTTCGGGCCATTGGAAGATGTCTTCGACCGATGCGCCGCGTCGCACCAGCTGCGAGGTGCCGACATCGCCCATGAGCCGGTTGTAGCGCACGACCTGACGACCGGCTTCGCCCAGTGTCGTGCAATTGATCAGGACATGACCGGCCAGGCCGAGGTGACGCAACTGGAAGGACGCACCGATGCGCAGCGGCAGCGCGGGATCGGCGCTTTGTTCTTCCAGCGCGGTGATCATCGCCAGCCAGTCGGCGCGTGAGGTGGGCGCGTGCGCATCGCTGGCGGCATGGGCGGCGATGGCCTCGATCTGCGCCGCCTGCCCGGCACTCAGCGCAGCGCCAGCGGCTTGCCCGCGCAGGTAGTCGCAGAGCAGGCGCGCATAGCCAGCGGATAGGGAGGCGCCCGTCATTGCCCGCGACCGCCGGCCATGCCGGGTTGGCGGAATTTCACAATCGAATGTCGGATTCCGCCAAGCGGTGAGTGGGGTGTTGGCATGAGAATAGGGTTTGCTGAAGTGCTGCCGTGTTGTTGTTGGTGACAAACTGAGGGTAAGCGCTGATGAGTATGGAGCCAGACACGATGACGATGACGAACACGATGATCCTGTTTCCGGAATTCTATCGGCGCTATGGCCCGTGGGCTATCGTCGCGGGCGCCTCGGAGGGGCTGGGTCAGGCTTATGCTCATGTGCTTGCCGAGCGTGGCCTGAATGTCGTCACGCTGGGCCGCCGCGCCGAGCCGCTGGAGCGCGATGCTGAACTGCTGCGTCGCCGCCATCGCGTCGAGGTGCGGCCGCTGGTGGTCGATCTCGCTGCGCCGGATCTGGCTGAACGCGTCGCGGCTGCCACGGCCGATCTCGATGTCGGTCTGCTGGTTTATAACGCGGCGCTGTGGATCATTGATGAGTTCGTTGCCACGTCGCTCGCCGATCATCAGCGCATGATCGACGTGAATTGCGGCGGTGTGCTGGCTTTGACGTCGACGATCGCGCCGCGCCTCGTGCAGCGCGGGCGCGGCGGCATGCTGTTGATGTCCAGCCTGTCAGGCTTCCAGGGCTCGGCGCTGCTGGCGACCTATGCGGCGACCAAGGCTTTCGACAGCGTGCTCGCCGAAGGCCTTTGGTATGAGCTGGCACCGCACGGTGTCGATGTGCTCGGCTGTGTTGCCGGTGCGATGGCCACGCCCGGCTTCTATCAGGTGACGCCACCCGAACAGCAGGCGCAGGCGCTGCCGATGCGCCCGGAGGCCGTGGCGCGTGGCGCACTCGACGAACTGGCGCGCCGTCGCAAGCCGACGCATCTCGCGGGCTGGGCGCCGCGTCTGGGTCATTTGCTCGGTGCGCTGATGACACGGCGTCGCCGCACGATTTTCTTCAGTGACATGAACCGAAAAATCTATGGCGCCAGCCTGAAGAGGAGAAAAGCATGACGATGTCGAATGAGGAATT
>CAZAOQ010000097.1:0-11559 GCA_964486795.1 uncultured Rhodocyclaceae bacterium | reverse complement strand
CCGCGGCCTCGCGCGCCACGTCGGTGCCGCGCTTGCCCATGGCGATGCCGATGTGCGCGGCTTTCAGTGCCGGCGCGTCGTTGACTCCATCACCGGTCATCGCAACGATTTCACCGCGCGCCTTGAGGGCATTGACGATGGCAAGCTTCTGTTCAGGGGCGACACGCGCGAACACCGAGACCCCCGTGATATCTGCGCCTTCTTGCATTTCTGCGCCGCTGAGTGTGCGTCCTCCGCCGATGCCGGCGCGGTCGGCGATTGCTCGAGCCGTGTGCGGATGGTCGCCGGTGATCATGATGACGCGGATGCCGGCCTGTCGGCATTCCTCGACCGCTGCGGGAACTTCGGCACGCAGCGGATCAGCGAGGCCAACGAGGCCAAGAAACTCGAACTCGAAATCGTGCTGGATCGTCGGCCATGCGGCGTCTGCATGATGCGTGGCCTTGGCGACACCGAGCACACGCAGGCCACTCGCGCCCAGCTCGGCGGCTTGGCGGGCAACGCGAGCGCATGCCGCGCTATCGAGGTGACAGAGATCCGCGATGGCTTCCGGCGCGCCCTTGCAAGCCACGGCCTGTTGCGCGTGGTCGGGAATGCGCCACAGATGCGACATCGCCATCAACTCAGGCGACAGCTCGTATTCGCGCGCCAAGTCCCAGTCTGAATGCAGATGTTCGGTGTTAGCGAGATATTTGCGTGCGAGCTGATGGAAGGCTTTCTCCATCGGATCGTGTGGTTCGATCTCGCTCGCCAGCACGCAATACTCGAGTAATTCGTGGACATCTTCCGGCAGCTCGGCGAGCGAGGCTGCATCGGATCCATCGGAAACATCGAACTGACGTTCGTCGACGACCAGTATGGCCACCGCCATACGGTTCTCCGTCAGCGTGCCGGTCTTGTCGACGCAGAGCACGGTGGTTTCACCGAGCGTCTCGATCGCATTGAGGTGACGTGTCAGCACGCGGTGGTGGGCAATGCGTCGCGCACCGAATGCCATGAAGACGATCATGATGACCGGGAACTCCTGTGGCAACACCCCCATCGCCAGCGTAATGCCGGCGAGCAGCCCGTCTAGCCAGCCGCCGCGGCTGATGACATACAGGCCGATCAGCGCGATACATAGCGTGATGCCAATGGCGGCCAGTCGTCGCGTAAGCACGGCGAGCTCACGTTGCAGCGGCGATGTTTCGGTGACGATGTGGGCGAGCGACTGACCGATGCGGCCGAATTCCGTGGCGGCGCCGATGGCATCGATGCGGGCCATCCCCTGGCCGCGGGTGACCAGCGTGCCGGCAAAGATGCGCGTGAGGCCAATGTCGCTCAAGTGGCTTTCGCTGTCGTCGGAATCTACAAGGCTGGCTGTTTTTGCGACAGGTAGCGATTCCCCGGTCAACAGCGATTCATCAATGGCGAGTTCGTGAGCGGAGAGGAGTGTGCCGTCCGCCGGTACGCGGTCGCCTTCGTTGAGGATCACGATATCTTCGCGCGTCACCTCGCGGCCGGGGATGCGCGAGATGAGGCCGTCGCGAACCACCAGCGTGCGTGGACTGGAGAGATCGCGCAGGGCTTCCAGTGCCTTTTCGGTGCGACGCTCCTGGAGGATGGTCACGGCGATGATGATGCCGACGAAACCGAGCAGGATCAGTGCGTCATGGACATCGCCCATCAGCAGGTAGATCGCGCCAGCACCGAACAGCAGCAGGAACATCGGTTCGCGCAGAACTTCACGCGTCATGCGCCACAGCGTGCGACGCTGGGTGATGCCGAGTTCGTTGGCGCCTTCTGCGGCCTGACGTGCGGCGGCGGCGCTGGCGCTCAGCCCCATCAGGCCGTTCACGCCAGCCGTCGCGTTGGTTTGGCCGACGCCGGCGCCAGCGCCAGAGTGTGTCACTGGGTCAGGCATTCTTTCCTTTTTGCCACAGCACATCACCGCATCCCACACTACGGTTGAGGTATCGGGCGAGCACGAAGAGCAGATCGGAGAGCCGGTTCAGATACTGGCGACCCGCATCGGAAATGGTTTCGGCATGCCCTAGCGCGACGATCGCACGCTCGGCACGGCGGCAGACGGCGCGCGCCTGGTGCGTCAGTGCCGCGCCACGGCTGCCACCAGGGAGGATGAACTCCTTGAGTGGCGCAAGATCGGCGTTGTAGTGGTCGATGGCGGCTTCGAGCCGTGCCGGTTGACCGGTGCCGAGCAGCACCGCACCAGGGATCGACAGTTCGCCGCCGAGGTCGAACAGATCGTGCTGCACGCCGGTCAGCAACTCGAGGATGTCGACGGGTAGTTCTTCGCAGAGCAGTACGCCGATGATGGTGTTGGTTTCATCGACGTCGCCAAGCGCGGCGATGCGCAGACTGTCCTTGCCGGTGCGGCTGCCATCACCGAGGCCGGTGGTGCCGGCATCGCCAGTACGAGTGTAGATTTTCGAGAGGCGGTATCCCATGTGCATTCCCTTGGAAAAATTTGATTATAGTCTTTGCTTCTTTTTCAAACCTGCTCGGAGAGCCGCACCAATCCTTGTTCTCCAAGGCATGCCTTGGAGAAGCGCATCAATGCTTGCTCTCCGTGGAGTCAGTATTGATGCGCATGGGTGTAGCCAAGCGTAAGGGTCGTGTGGCAGCCTTGGGTGTGCCACACTGCTAAAATCAGCAGCTTGCAGAATTTCAATACGTCGGACTCATTAAAGAGGGAGAACCGCATGCATTCGATGCTTTCCAAGATGGACGATTATCCGATCCACCAGATTTCCGATGTCGTGCGCTGCACCGGCACGAGCGACCGTAATTTCTACGATCGTTATTACTTCAACATGTTCAACAAGACTGGCGATATTTTCGTTGTCTTCGGTCTTGGACAGTATCCCAACCTTGCCGTGCAAGACGCCTTCGCGCTGGTGCGCAAGGGTGACGTGCATGATGTGGTGCGCGCCTCGCGGCCGCTCGGTGACCGTGGCGACATTTCCGTTGGCCCGTTGCGGATCGAAGTGATCGAAGGCCTCAAGAAGCTGCGTCTGGTGGTTGAGCCGAACGAAGCCGGCATTGAGTTGGATGTGATCTGGAACGGTGAGCACGAAGCGTTTCAAGAGCCGCGCCATTACATCCGCAAGCATGGCCGCGTACTTTTCGACACCATGCGCTTTGCCCAGTTAGGCAACTGGACCGGTACCTTGAAATACGATGGCAAGACCTATGACATCACCCCCGACGAGTGGCTCGGCAGCCGCGATCGTTCCTGGGGCGTGCGCCCGGTCGGTGAGGAAGAGCCCAAGGGCATCCACCTCGGTACGCCGTCGATGGAAGGCATGTGGAATTACTTCCCGATCCTCTTCAAGGATTTCGCGCTGATGTATCTCGTCAATGAGACCGACGATGGCAAGCGCACTATCGAGGAAGCACTGCGCATCTGGAAGGATCCGCAGCGCGAACCCGAATGGCTGGGCCGTCCCGAGCACGATCACACGTTCCACTCGGCGATGCAGTACATGGCCGACATGAAGGAAGGTGTCGTGCGCTTTCCCGACGCACCGGGTGGCCCGCTCGAATTGCGCGGCACGCCGCTGCTGCAGACCTATCTGACCATGGGGACCGGCTACGGTCTCGAGCACGACTGGCGCCACGGTATGTATCAGGGTTCCGAGCTTGTCGTGCAGAAGGCGCACTACAACTACAAGGAAGACATGATGCTGGGCCTGGTCGAGACGCCGGCGCGCTTCACGCTGAATGGCGAAGTCGGCTACGGCATGATGGAATTCGCGTTCTTCAGCGGCCTTGCGAAGTACACGGGTTGAAGCGTGAGCAGGAGATTTTCTCCATGAAACTTGAGGCGGCGCCGACCTTCCGCGATATGGGCGGCGCAATTGCCAGCGAAGACCGGCGATTGCGCAGCGGCTTGCTCTATCGGGGCGGGCATCTGCTTGATCCGTCGGTCGAGGAGCTTGCCTATGTTCGCAGCCTAGGTTTGCGGCAGGTGTTCGATCTACGCAGTGCCAGCGAACGTGCGCGCCAACCGAGCCGCTGGCTTGATGCTTGCACCGACACGGGCGACGTGCCGCACGAAATTCATTCCGACGTTAATACCGATGTGCGTGCCGGTCATGATGCGCTGTTGCGTCTGCTCGAAGCCGACTGCGGTGTGAGCGGTGCGCGCCAGATGATGTTGCAGACCTATCGCAACTTTCCCGGTGGCTTCAGTGAGCAATTGCGTCCGTTGTTCGACGCGCTGCTCGATGTCCGACGGATGCCCGTGCTGGTTCACTGCACGGCCGGCAAAGACCGCACCGGCTTTGCCTGCGCCATGGTCATGCATGCGCTGGGTGCCGACGAGGAGACGATCTTCGCTGAATACCTGCGCACGGGTGATGTGCTGGTGAACTCACCGCTGGCCGCTTCGCTCGGTGAAATGCTGAGTCACCATCTCCGCCGTGCCATGGACCCGGCGACGATTGCGGTCATCATGGGTGTGGAGGAGGATTTTCTCGGCGCAGCGTTTGACGCATTGCACAGCAACTACGGCAGTATCGACGCCTATCTGGAACAGGTCGCCGGCATGAATGCGGCGCGCTGCGAGCAGCTGCGTGCGCGCTTGCTCGAAGCGGTAGCGGCGCCTGACTGAAAATACCGATCGCGCCAGGATCAAGCATCCATGCGGGTTTCGACGGTGCCTGTGCGGAGAGCGAGTATCCATGCGGGTTTCGACGATGCCTCTGTGGAGAGTAAGCATCCATGAGGCTTTCAGGCATGCGCCGTTGCTAGTGGCGCATGCTTGCGGAGTGCTTGCTTCTTACTTCACCTTGTTGGCTTTTTCCATGACCCACCACAGCGAGCCGGGGAAAAGGCGGCGCCACATCATCATGAAGCCGGCGGGCTTCGGCCGTACGACCCAGTCGCCACGTTCAATGGCCGCTTCGACGGCGTCGATGATTTCCTGTGGCTGCGCCATGTTCTTGCCGGTCTTGGCGGAATCTTTGAGGCTTTCGGGGCCGTGTGCGACTGCCTGGCTGACCAAGGGGGTGTTGACCATCGGCGGGCAGACCAGCAGGAAACGGATCGGGCTGCCGAGATTTTCACGCACAAGAATTTCGGCGAAGGTGTTGATGGCGGATTTCGTCGCGCAGTAGGCGCCGAGGTTGTGCGTCAGCACCGAGCCTGCCATCGAGCCGTAGAGGATGATGTCGCCGCCACCGCGGTTTTCCATCAGCGGCATCAGCGTCTTGGTCAGATTGACGGTGCCGAAATAGTTGATGGCCATCACCTTGTTGATAAATTCGGCGGGCATGTCCTTGAGTGACTGACCAGGCATAATCGCCGCGCAGTGCGTCAGACGGTCGATCGGGCCGAGATCCTTCTCGATCTGGGCTACGACTTGCTGCACCTCTTCAAGTTTGGAGACGTCGCACTTGTAGGCCTTGATATTAGGCGACTGAGCGGCGGTTTCCTGCAGACCCTTTTCGTTGAGGTCCATGATCGCGACCTTGGCGCCCTGTTTGGCGAGGCGCAGTGCGTCGAGTTGGCCCATGCCGCTAGCGCCGCCGGTGACCAGCGCCACCTTTCCTTTGAATGCCATTTGATTCCTTTCGTTGTAGATGAAACCGATCAGGTTCGCACGGTGTGGCTTAGAAGGCGCCCCAGGGGTCTTCACCCTTGAGGATTTTGCGAATGATCTCGCGACCGTAGAGGTAGTTATTGGGATCTTCTTCCGGCGTGCGCTCACCGAAGTGGATGGCGCGTTTGTTGACGCGAATGTCGAACATTGCCATGCGCATCAGGCTGAAGCCGAGATACCAGTTGATGTTCTGAATCTTGGCGCCGGTGAGCTTCTCGTACTCGGCGATGATGTCGTCGCGCTTCATGTAGCCGGCCATCGGCGCTTCGGGGAAGCCGAGGTTGAGGGCGATGTACTGGAAGTACTTGTGGAAGAAGATCAGCCAGGCGACGTCGAGTTCGCGCGGGCCGAACACGGCCATTTCCCAGTCGATGACGGCGCGCGGCTCAAAGTTTTCCCAGAGGATGTTGCCCGGGCGCGCATCGCCCCAGCAGATCACCGAGTCGCCTTCCGTGGCGGGCCAGTTGGCTTCGAGATAAGCCATCAGTTCCGAGATCAGCGGCGTTTCGAGGCCTTCGCGCGCCCAGTTGTAGTAGTCCTTCCAGTCGTCGAAGATGCGGCGCATCATCGAGCCGTTCTTGTTCTTCGGCATCAGGAAGGCGACTTCGTCCGGTGTGGTCTTGACGCCGTGAATGCCGGCGATCATCGCCACGCAGTTGCTCTGCAACCTGGCCTGTTCTTCGGTGCTGGCATCGACCAGCCAGCTACCGAACGGATAGGGCGGCAGGTCGGGCAGCGGCTCGCCGCTGGCGCGTTCCATGATGAAGAAGGGCATGCCCAGCGCTTCGGAGCCGGGTTCGTCCCAGAGGACCTTGGGCACTTTGACCGTACTGCGCTCACCAACCATGCGCATGACTTTGACCTGAAGGTTGAAGTCATATTCGCGGAAGATCGGAAAAGCATCGGCGGCTGGCGGCAGGCGACCGACGAAAGCGCCGCTGCGCTCGATGCCATTGTCTTTCCATGCCATGTCGAACAGCAGCGTTTCGCTGGACATGCCGGCGCTGCCGGGGTTACGGATTTCCGAGAGTTTGGGTGTGGAGCCGGGGCCGAGGGTTTTTTCCATCCAGGCCGTCAGGCGCTGGTGGATGACGCCAAGGTCGCGGGTTGATGTCTTGACCTGGGTCATGTCGGGTGTTTCAGCCATTGCAAATCTCCTCCCTGATCGATGTCAGTTATTTTTAGAATGAAAAATTTCGTGGCAGACTGAGCTGGAATCCTAGAAAGACAGGATAGTATTGAGTCCAACCATGGCTTGACCGCAACGTGACATATGCGGCTTCGTTGTCTGCCGCTGTTCCCGAGGGGCGGGAAATCCAAGCAAAAAGCCGCTGGATACTACCTCGAACCGCCCCGCCCACGCAATGCGGAGGCTCTGTCGGCAGGGCTTCCGCAGGAGGGGGTAATAGACGGATTGTTAGCTTCTAATGACCTGATTTAGAATGAGAAATGATCGGTATTCAGGAAGCGGGCAGGGTGTAACACATGGACCGGAGGTACCCATTGTGGGGAGCGATGCTGCAGATACCAATGAACGGCTGGAGATGAAATGACACATAAGCAATGCCACTGTACCCCCCGGTTGTTACCCTTGCTTCTGGCACTGGCGATGAACGGCGCCTGGGCGTTCGAGCCGCTGGACTTCGACAATGGTGCGGTGCTGGATGTCTCAGGGCAGGTGTCCTACGTCAATATGATGCGGCTGAACGGACCGAGCCCGGTTCTCGTGAATCCGCTCGACTCAACCGCGATCAATGGCGACGACGGTAATCGTACCGTCGGCAAGCATGGCACGGTCAGTAACCGCGTCAGTGCGCTCGTCGACATCAGCCTGCGTCGGGACGACTATCGTGTGTTCGCGCGCCTGAGTAGCTTCTACGATGCGGCACTCGATTGCAGCAATGCCAACGGTTCGCAGGCCACCTTCAATTCGGCAGCGCCGTCCGACCGCTTCGGTCCGGTGGCCGAGTCGCTTGTCGGCTCGCGTACCCGGCTGCTGGATGCCTATGCACAGGGGCGCTGGAAGCTTGGTGGCGATAGTCTCTACCCGCTGACCGTCAAAGTGGGCCGTCAGGTCGTTGCCTGGGGTGAGGGACTCAACTTCATGGGCATTGGTGGCTCGATGAACCCGCAGGACGGCTATAAGGCGCAGATTCCTGGTACGCCGATCAGAGAGATGTTCCTGCCGTCGGAGCAGGTTTCCGCAACGCTGGGGATTGGTAATCGTCTGGAGTTGATGGGGTACAGCAAATGGGCGTTTCGTGAAACCGAGGTGATGCCCGTTGGCACCTATTTCAGCAGCACTGACCTCGTTGGTCCAGGCGCGTCCTTTATGCGCTTCGCGGCGGGAATGCCGCTCGGTGCATGGCGTGCGCCGGATGAAGGGCGCAAGGCGGGTGGTCAGTGGGGTGTCGGTGCCAAGTATCGAGTCACCGAGGCGACCGACATCGGCCTGTACTTCTTGCGCTACAACGAACTGGCGGGTCTGCCCGAGTTCAATTACGGTAGCGATTTCTGGGTGCTGGGGCAGGGGGCGATATCGATGCCGGCACTGGCAGGACTCGCGCCGTCCAGCTTCCATCTGCGTTACATGGATGACGTCAAGCTAAGCGGCGCAAGTTTTTCGACCAAGATCGGCGAGTTCAATGTCGCCGGTGAGATTGCTCACCGCAGCGGCGCGCCGGTCATGATGTCTGACACGCATTACCAACTGGCACGCGCCAAGGTTACCAATGCCCAGTTGTCGGCGATTCGCCTCTGGGGGACGGGATTCCTTGGCGGTCTGGCGGGTGTCGATATGGCTCAGGCGACCGCTGAAGTGGCGACGAGCAGCGTGAATAGCTTCGAGACGCCTGGTTTTAACGGCACGCCAAGCGGCCCGGCCGCACTGAAGTTAGACAAGAACTCGATGGCCTATGCATTGGGTTTGGCGTTGAAGTACACAGCGATCTTCCCGGGTTGGGATCTCTCGGTCCCGATTGACTGGCTGCATCAACTGAATGGCAACCCGGCCATGGTGGGTTGGACTTCAGGCTTGCATGGCGAGAATGACCGGCGAGTTTCGCTGGGTGCGATCTTCTCTTATAAGCAAAACTTGGAGTTGGGCGTGAAACTCGCTCACTACCTAGGTCAGCCCGACTTGCGCGATCACTCCTTCCATGCGCTCACGGATCGCGATTTCATTGCGATTACTGCTTCATTCCACTTCTGAGGCGCACCCCGTAGCCATAGACGACAGGACATCCTATGAACCGTAAATCATTTCAACTCGCATGCACCATCGGCTTTACCTTGCTCGTCGCAGTGGGCACAGCACACGCCAAGGCGACACCGGAGGAAATCGCCCGTCTCGGTAAATCGCTGACTTGCCTCGGCGCAGAAAAAGCCGGCACTGTTTCTGGCGTGGCTGAATATACGGGTAAGTGGCTGGGGGCAGCGCCGGGCATGTCCACGGAGCCAGGCCGGCATCCGACAGACCCCTATGCCGATGAGAAGCCGCTGTTCACTATTACGGCAAAGAATGTCGCGCAATACGCCGAGCGTCTCTCCGAAGGCCAGAAGGCCTTGTTTAAAAAGTTTCCAGATACGTATCAGATGCACGTCTATCCATCTCATCGCGATTTTCGTTTTGACGATTCAATGTGCAAGATCGCCGCTCAAAATGCTGCGAGTGCAGCGATGACACCAGACGGCATGGGTGTCTTGAATGGTTTTATCGGTGCGGTGCCTTTTCCATTTCCGAAGAGCGGACTCGAACTGGTCTGGAACAGCCTGCTGCCGGTGCGGGCTGCGTGGGACTACCGTGATACCGATACGGTCGTCGTCTATCCGAACGGCTCGACGATGCGCGGCTGGCAGATCTTTTGGGGTTATTCGCGGGTCAGTGATCCGCGCCTGCGTGGCGCGCCTTACGAGGGCTTGTCGTCGGCGACGCTCGCTATCGCCCTGTTGCCGGAGCGGGAAAAGGGTACAGTCAAGTTGATTTACGATTACTTTAATTACAACGTAAATTCCCGCCAGGGATGGTTCTACAACCCCGATACGCGGCGCGTGCGGCAGTTGCCTGGTTACGGCTATGACCAATCGATCGAGTCAGCCGGTGGCACGGTGACGGTTGATGACGTCCGCTTATTCAATGGCCCGCCAGATCGCTATCAATGGAAGATTGCCGGTAAGCGGGAGCTCTACATTCCCTATAACGGCTTCAAGCTCGAAGGTAAGGCGGCCGGTGAGAATAAGTACGCGAAACTGCTGACGCCGGGACATGAGAACTCCGACTTTGTTCGCTGGGAGTTGCATCGTGTCTGGGTGCTTGAAGCCACCTTGAAGGAAGGCTATCGCCATCTGTACCCTCGCCGTACATTCTTCCTCGATGAGGATACCTGGTTGGCGACGATGGCCGATAACTTTGATGCGCGCGGCAAGTTGTGGCGCTACAACTGGCTGAATGTGTATTACGTGCCAGGTCCGAATATCTTTAATGCTGGCACTTCTTTTTATCACGACTTGGATTCTGGCGCTTACTCGGCCTTCGATTTGGCGCAAGCCAAGGCGAAGTCCTACATCGTCAATCCGGCAGGTGTTGACTACGATAAGGTGGATTTCTACACCATCGAACACATGAAATCGATTGGTTATTGAGCGAGCTTTCCGCGCCGCCATCATGGATATCGTCCGATTGGACGATGCTTATGACGGCTCAATGCGTAAAGTTTGCGGGCTTTGTTGTCTTGATAAAAAATTGCACCGGTTAATTTGAACCGATAAATATAAAGAACTGGTTGAGGAGGGGGTTTATGGATCGTAAGTCATGCGGCTTCGTGCCGAAGTTGTTGCCCGTGTTGCTGGCGTTGCAGACTGGTTCTGCGTTAGCTTTCGAGCCGATCAAGCTCGACGACGGTACCGTGATTGATGTGTCCTTGCAGGTGAGCTACCAGAACCTGAAGCGGCTGACGGGTCCGGTGCGTATGCAGGACTACAAGACAGAGCTTTCGCACCCGCAGGGCGCGGTGGTGATGCCGAAGTTTGCAGCGGCTACGAGCAAACGCCCGGGCGGTGGCACCATGTGGGCACCGGCGGTCGATGTGTTTACACAGTTGGAGTCCAAGCTAAACACGGACGACGGTCAACTGGTCACCAATAAGCATGGCACTATCAGTAATCGCGTTGCTGGCTTGCTCGACGTGAATGTAACGAAGGACAACTACCGTGCCTTCGTTCGCGTTAACTCCTTCCGCGACCAAAAACTCTTTCAGCCTAACGACAATTATTCGCAAACGACGTTCAATGGGGTCGGTCCGAGCAATGAGTATTCGGAAGAAGCGCGTCGCTTGATTGGCCAGCGTACGCGTCTGCTTGATGCCTATGTTCAGGGGCGTTGGAAACTCGGTGATGACGGCAGCTACCCGTTGTTCATCAAAGTTGGTCGTCAGGTCGTTAACTGGGGTGAGGGATTGTTCTTCCAGGGAATCGGTTCTTCGATGAACCCTAATGACCAGGTCAAAGGCATGACACCCGGTGTCCCGGCGCAGGAAGCTTTTCTTCCAACCGAGCAGATCTACGGTAGCTTTGGCGTCAACGAAAAGCTGACGCTGATGGCCTACAAGAAGTGGAAATTCCGCGAGACAGAGATGGCTCCCGTAGGGACCTATTTCAGTGCCAGCGACTTTATTGGTCCCGGCGCAGCGTTTCAGTATGCACTCCCTTACCAAGGCCTGCTCCCGCTTCTGCAAGAGAATCTGCCGGGGCTGACAGGCGGTATCAATCCGGCCAAGGTCGGTAGTTACGGTGCCTGGCGCGTTGAAGACATCGGTAAAACGGCCAAGGGGCAATGGGGTGTTGCCGCCAAGTACCAGCTTACCGACAAGCTGGATCTTGGTCTGTATCACTTGAACTATACGGAGACCGTGGGCTTTCCGCAGATGATCTTCGGTTCTGATTACTGGAAACTTGGC
>CAZAOQ010000096.1:9170-11583 GCA_964486795.1 uncultured Rhodocyclaceae bacterium | reverse complement strand
CATCGAAACCCGCTGTAGCGATTCGGGCATGCTCGGCGCGGCTGCGCGCGGCTTCTAGATTGACGAGCACGGTCTCGACTTCCTCGACCGCACCGCGCACTGCCTGACGGTAGCGCGCCAGTGCTTGTGCGTGACGCGCGCTTGCGGCGTCCTGCTGCGCGGCAAGTGCGCCACCGTCAAGGATCGGCAGCGAGAGCGTCGGGCCGAACATCCAAGGCTTGCTGAGGATAGCCGGGTTGTCGCCGGATTTGTCGCGCGTCAGATTGCCGATCAGCGCCAGACGCGGATAGCGGTTCGCCGTGGCGACGCCGATATCTGCACTGGTGGCAGCCAGTGCACGCTCGGCTGCGGCAAGGTCGGGGCGCTGGGCAAGCAGTGCAACCGGCAGGCTATCGACGCTGAATGCCGTCGGAACCGGCAGTGTGTCGACTTGCGGCGCGCGTTGCAGCAATGCCAACAGCGTCTCTTCGGGAATCCCCGTCAAGGTCACCAGCGACTTGCGCGTGATGGCACAGACGGCCTGCTGTGCGGCGAGACCGGCATTCGTCTCGGCAGCACTGGCGCGTGCCAGATCGGCGTCGACGGGTGCACTGAAGCCGGCCTGCGCAGCGATGGCAGTAATGCGCGAAGTCTCGTCGCGTGACTTCGCGTCGGCGGCAATGGCGCGCAGCGTCAACTGACAGGCGCGATAACTCACATAACGACTCGCCACTTCGCCGGCCAGTGAAATGCGTGCAGCATGCCAGCCATGCTCGCTACTTTCCAGACGCGCCACTGCCGCTTCGTTGCCACGGCGCACGCGACCGAACAGATCGATTTCCCACTGGGCATCAAGGGTGCTGCCGCGCGTCGTTTGCGCCGCCATGGGGAAATCGGTGCTGCCGTTGTTGCGCACGGCATGTGCGCCGACACTGACAGCGGGCCAGCCTGCGGCTGTGGCCGTCGTCATCCCGGCGCGCGCTTCGCCGATACGGGCGACGGCTTCTGCCAGCGTCGGACTGTCGGCTTCGGCACGTTGCAGCAGTTCGCTGAGTACCGGATCGTTGAAGCCCGCCCACCAGTCAAGCATGGCGCGACTCTCGCCGTCATGCGGTAGTGCCGCCTGCCAGTGCGTAGCGGGCAGGACAGCCGTTGCGGCCGGTGACATGTAGTCAAGCCCGACTGGGAGCGGCGAAGCGCAGCCGATGAGGGCGAGGCTGAAAGTGAATGCGAGCAGACGGCAGCCGCTGCCGGCTGCCAGCCTCATGGTATTTTTGCCAGTCCGTGGAATGGCCATCGCTTTCTCCTCCGCTCACGCGGTGGGCCGCGGAGCATATTTTTGTTCTATCTTTAGTTCTGTCGTTCTGCCGTTCTGTCGCCGGACGCAAAAACCTGCCGGCGCAGGTTGCTTACCTTGCGAGAAAGATATTATTGCAGGATTATCTTTCTCGCAAGATAATTACCCGATAATTGCCCGAACTGGGCTACTTACATCGTTCCAGAACTCCTATGGCCACCCGCAAGAAAAACCCTAAGAGCGATCCCATCCTCGATTGCCATCGCGAGAACTGGCCCGAGACTTTCGATCCGCGCATCATGTCGCTGCTGCTGGCGCTGCAGCATGTGCACGTCGCCGAGACAGTGAGCTTCGACTGGGTGATGGCGCGTCACCGCCTGAGCCTCGCTGAGTTCGACGCGCTGGCGACGCTGCGCCGTTCTGCGACGCGCGAACTGACCCCCAGCGAACTGCAACGCTCCATGATCATCACCTCGGGCGGCCTCAGCAAAGTCATCCAGCAACTTGAGGCGCGTGGTCTCGTCTCCCGCTCGACCACCGAAGCGGATCGCCGCGTCAAGCCGGTCAAGCTCACCGTCAAGGCGACCAAGGTGATCGAGCAGGCCATGTCCGAGCTTCTCGAAGCCGCCAACGCTTCGATCCGCCCGCAGCTCACAAACAAGGAAATGGATCAGTTGATCGACCTGCTGGAAAAGCTGGCCGGTCGCGTAGAAGGCTGAACGGCTGAGCGGCCAGGTTCTGCGAGCGGTCGCCCTGCGCCTTCGCCGCCCGGAAAGCCCGCCAGGCTGCTAAAATTTCAAGTTGTCAGCGGCCCGGCCACGCCGTGCTGCTTGTTCCTTGAATGCCCCTTCTGGTGACTGTCTCCGTGAGCGCGAACCCTAACTCATCTCCTGAACGCATCGTCATCGCCACGCGCGAGTCGCGACTGGCACTCTGGCAGGCCGAGCATGTGCGCGATCAGCTGCAGAAGCTGTATCCCTCCTGCAAGGTGGAACTGCTCGGCATGACCACGCGCGGCGATCAGATTCTCGACCGGCCACTCGCCAAGGTCGGCGGCAAGGGACTGTTCATCAAGGAACTGGAAACCGCCCTGCTCAACGGCAGCGCCGACATCGCTGTGCATTCGATGAAGGACGT
>CAZAOQ010000096.1:0-9070 GCA_964486795.1 uncultured Rhodocyclaceae bacterium | reverse complement strand
CGTCTCGGCCTCGGCGAGCGCATCCGTGCCGTGCTACCGGCCGAGCTGTCGCTGCCGGCAGCCGGGCAAGGTGCAATCGGTATCGAGGCGCTGTCCTCGCGCCCGGAGGTTGCGGCCTGGATGGCACCGTTCAACGATGTGGCGACGGCGGTCTGTGTGCGCGCCGAGCGTGCCGTGTCGCGCGCACTGGCCGGGAGCTGCGAAGTGCCGCTGGGGGCTTATGCCGAAATCCAGGACGGCCAGCTCTGGCTGCGCGGCTTCGTCGCCAGCCCCGACGGCAGCCGCTTCGCGCGCGCCGAGTTGCGCGGTGCCGCAGTTAACTCCGACGCAACGCCCGAGTCGCTCGGCGACCGGCTCGCCGCCGAGTTACGTGCGCAAGGCGCCGTCGAGATTCTCGCCGCACTCGGCGGATGAACATGAATTCGGGCCAGACCGAAGCTCTGCCCTGCCCGCTGGCGGGCCGGCATATCGTCGTCACCCGCCCGGCACAGCAGGCCGGCCCGCTCGCTGCTGCGATCACGGCAGCTGGCGGTATTCCACTGCTCTTTCCGGTATTGACGATCAACGACGTCGACGCTCCAGAACGCGAAGCACTGCGTCTTGTTCTCGGCCGCCTCGCCGCAGCGGCATTCGATCTGGCTATTTTCGTCAGCCCGAATGCTATCGAAAAGACCTGCACCGAATTGTCCACCCTCGGCCTCTCCTGGCCGGCAGCACTGCGCGTCGCGGCGCTGGGCCAGGGCAGCGAGCGTGCCCTGGCGGCCTGCGGTATCACCAATGTCACAGCACCGACGACGCGCTTCGATTCAGAAGGCCTGCTGGAACTGCCCGATTTGCAGGCAATGAAAGGGAAACGCGTTATCATCTTCCGTGGTGACGGCGGCCGCGAGCTGATCGCTGAAACGCTGCGAGCGCGCGGCGCGACGGTCGAATTTGCAACCTGCTACCGCCGCGCCGCGGCGAACGGCGATACCGCTGAACTGCAGCGTCTTTGGCAGGCGGGTCAGCTCGACGCCATCACCATGACGAGCAGCGAAGGCTTGCGGTATTTGTATGCGCTACTTGACGACGGAAGGAACGGACTGCTCAAAGACACGCCGCTGTTCGCGACGCATGCACGCATCGCCGAGGAGGCGCACCGCCTCGGCCTGTCGCGCGTGGTGGCCACGGCAGCAGGCGATGCCGGGCTGCTTGCCGGACTGAGCCAATATTTCGCCGCCACTGAAGTCATCCCACCCGCAGCCCACGCCGCAGGCCAACCCGTTTAACGTGCAGAGCATGGATATGGAAACTGAACAAGCCGCCCTGTTGTCACAATCGCCACCGCCTGGCACCGGCGCACCTTCTGCACCTTCAGCACCTCGCGGAAGCGCTGCACCTTCGCCTGCCACATCGCTATCGATGCGCATGCTGCTTGCATTGCGCCGGCCGCCCGTATTGATTGCCACTGTGGCGCTCCTGCTGCTGGGCTGGCAGTGGCTGGAAACCCGCGACCGCCTCGGCGAACTGCAAGTGGAGCTGGCACGACGCCTGGCCACAAGTGATGCGATGGTGAATGAAAACCGCACACTGACGAAGCAGAACCACGAGATACTGCAAACGCTCGCCGCCAAGACCGGCGCACTCGAGTCACGGCTGGCCGAAGCGCAAAACCAGCAACTGGCGCTGGAGAGCATGTATCAGGAATTGTCGCGCAGCCATGACGAACGCGTCCTCGCCGAAATCGATCAGGCCGTCTCCATCGCCGCACAACAATTGCAGCTCGCCGGTAACGTCGAGGCGGCGCTGATCGCGCTGCAAAGCGCCGATGCGCGTCTGGCACGTGCGGCGCTGCCGCAGCTTCTGCCACTGCGCAAGCTGATCAATCGTGACATCGACCGCCTGAAGGCCTTGCCGCTCGCCGACATGCAGGGGATTTCAATGAAGATCGAAGGCGTCATCGCTATTGCCGATACCCTGCCGCTCGCCTTCGAACAACGCGCACGTGCCGAACCGCTCGTCAAGTCGCGCCTCGGCGTGGAACAGAAGCGTTATTGGGAAGAGCTCGGTCTCGATCTGTGGGCCGAACTCAAGCAGCTGATTCGGGTCGAGCGCGTCGAGCAATCGGCACATGCCGAAACCGCACTGCTTTCGCCAAGCCAGGTCTTCTTTCTGCGCGAGAACCTCAAACTGCGCCTGATCACCGCACGCCTCGCCCTGCTGCAGCGCGATGGCAAGACCTATCGCGAGGACCTGCGCCAGACCCAGCATTGGCTGGAGCGCTACTTCGACACGCGCGAAAAATCAGTGTCCAGCGTCATCGCTACGCTCAAGGGACTCTCCAGCGCCGATCTGAGTCTCGAACTGCCGACACTCAATGAGACGCTGGGCAGCCTGCGCAGCTTCAAGCTGTCCAAGGAAAAGGGGAAGTAAGCGATCATGCGTACCCTGCTCTGGCTACTGACAATCGCTGCGCTGGCCGTTGGCCTTGCGCTGGCGGCACGCTACAACGACGGCTATGTGCTGCTCGTACTATCGCCGTGGCGGGTCGAACTATCGCTGAACCTGCTGATTCTCCTTCAGCTCATCGGTTTCGCCTTGCTCTACATGTTCACTCGCGTCATCGCACACACCCTGCAACTACCCCGCCGCGTGCGCGAGTACCGCATACGGCGACGTCGCGAGCAGGGTGAGCAGGCGCTTGGTGACGCGGTGCGTTTCAGCTTTGAAGGCCGCTACAGCCATGCGTTGAAAAGCGCCGCAGCAGCCCATCACTCCGGCCGCGCACAGGGCATCGCCGCACTGCTAGCCGCGCGCGCTGCCCATGCGATGCGCGACGACGAACGTGAGACGGAATGGCTGCAACGCGCCAGTGCCCACGACGACGAGAGCCGTGGCGCACGTCTGATGACCGAGGCTGAACTGCATCTCGACAGTCATCGCTATGCCGATGCGCAAGGCATTGTGGATGTCATGGAGGCCAGCGGCCAGCGCCACATTGCCGCGCTGCGCCTGTCCTTGCGCGCCCACCGTGCGCTCGGCAACTGGCGTGAAGTCGTGCGCCTCGTGCGCCAGCTCGAACGTCATCGCGCCCTGAGCAAAGAGCAGGCCGCACCGATCCGTCTGCGCGCCCATCTCGAAGTGCTGCGCTCGCTGGCGCTCGATGCGGGGGCGCTGGCCGGCTACTGGCGTGGCCTCTCCACGCAGGATCGGCGGACGCCGAGCCTGGCCGGCGAAGCCGCACGCCTGCTGATCGCTGCAGGTGATTGCCTCAACGCCCAGCGCATCATTGAGGATGTGCTCGACGAGGAATGGGACTCCAACCTCATTGCCGTCTATGGTGAATGCAAGGGTGGCGATGTTCTCGGTCGCATCGCCCAGGGCGAAGACTGGCTCAAGCGCCACCCGCGCGATGCACAGCTTCTGCTGACTCTCGGTTGCCTCTGCCGCCAACAGCAGCTCTGGGGAAAAGCGCAAAGCTACCTCGAAGCCTCGCTGTCGTTGCAGCCGACGCGTGCTGTGCATATCGAACTGGCGCAGTTGTTCGACCACCTAGAGCGTCCGGAAAACGCCAACCGGCATTACCGGGCAGCGGCGATTACGACCTGAACGGCAAGGCGCATCGCAGTGCACCGCGATGCGATGAAAGAAGCCGCAATGAGGATGCACCTCGCCTCCCCATTTTGAGTACGCGCTAGGCGTTGAACTCAAATACCGAAGCTCCTGAAATGTAGAATCCGGCGCTTAAGGCAATAAGGGATGGCGAGATGAGCTTTTTCAAAAAAGGGATTATTCATGGGATCTTCCACACCTTTTACGTCCTGATCCTCGGCGAAACGGATGGCACTTTCGACAAGAAGTCGGGAAAGACCAAAAAATTCACCGAATCCGAGGAGGTCCGCTTCCGCTTTGGCCGTTTGCTGGTAAATCGAGGCAACAAATTTCTGCTCTGGATCACCGGCGGACGCCTGGGTAACAGCTTTCTCGGCCTGCCGCTGATTCTGGTCACCACCATCGGCCGCAAGTCAGGCAGGCCACGCAAGCAACCACTCTTCTTCATGCGTGACGGCGAAAATTTTGTGCTGGTGGCATCCAACGGCGGTGCGCCCAACGACCCAACCTGGTTGCTGAATGTGAAGGAAAATCCGCAAGTGACCGTGGACCAGAAAGGCAAGACGCAGAGGCACATGCAGGCCCGCGTGTTGAGTGCGGAAGAGAAGGCCCACTATTGGCCAACGCTGACCACGATGTTCCCAATGTGGGAAGAAATCGAAAACCGCAGTCACCGCAGATTTTCGGTGGTCAAACTGGAAGAAAACTCAGGTACGCAATCGTAATAAGGCGACCTGATCAGACACCCTGTTCAGCCCGCATTACGGCAAGGACAAATCCGAACAGCGCAGAACCCGCGCCGTTGTAGTTGTAGGTCGGGTTAGCGCAGCGTAACCCGACAATCGGTGCGCGTTATGACGATCAAAGGACCAAAGGACCAAAGAGGCTAAGCTCGGATTAAATTCTGACGAATATCCGTGCCCGGCCCGAATGGCACTTACTTAAGCGTGATTGAAAAGCATCGTCAGCCGACGCTTTTCATTCCCGCGAAAGCAGGCATCCAGTCCACACCCGCGATGCCCGCTAGCCCTGGATTCCCGCTTTCGCGGGAATTACGGGAACGGGTTGTGCGATCTGAGATACCTGCTGACGCTCATTGCTAATCAGGAAAAACGGCTAAGTAAGTGCCATTCGTGCCAGGCCCCTTTTACTCCGAGGATGCAAATGCTGTGCAATGCGGACGCGGGTTCAATTCCCAAATCGGGAATCGAACTGACTGTGTCACTTCAGCCCGTACCACACACCGCGTCCGTTGCCGTGCTGCTCCAGATGGTTGCGCTCGGTCAGATCGCGGAAGTGTTGCTTGAGGGTGTTGCGGCTGGCTCCGGTCAGTTTGATGGCAGCCATCATCGTGACGCGCCCGTGCTCTCGGGCGAATTCCACGATCTGCAGTGACAGCTCGGGCAGTGCGGCCAGCACGATCTTTTCGCGCTCGACCTTCTTCTCCAGACGCCGAACCTGCTCGGCCAGCGAACGCAAGAAGAACACCAGCCAAGGCTGCCAGTTGGGAGCCTCCGTGCGGATGGAGCCCTGTGTCTGGCGCAGGGCCAGGTAATAGGCTTCCTTGTTCAGTTCGATCACACTCTCAAACGAGCTGTACGGCACATAGGCGTAACCAGCCTGGATCAGCAGCATTGTCGTCAGCACTCGGCTCAAACGCCCGTTGCCATCCTGGAATGGGTGAATTTCCAGAAACACCACCACGAAGATCGCAATGATCAACAAGGGGTGCAGATGCCCCTTGTCCTGCTCATCATTCACCCACGACGCCAATTCGGCCATCAGCCGTGGCGTGTCAAACGGCGTGGCGGTCTCGAACACGATGCCGATCTGTGTCCCGCTTTCATCGAAGGCGGCGACGCTGTTCGAATTGGTCTTGTACTGCCCCCGGTGGCGTGCATCCTTTTCGCTGTGGCGCAGCAGGATCTGGTGCAATTGCTTGATGTGGTTCTCGTTGAACGGGATCTCCTGCCACGAGCTGAACACCAGATCCATCAGTTCAGCGTAACCGGCCACTTCCTGCTCATCGCGGGTATCGAAGGACTGGATGGCCAGATTGGAGAGCAAGCGTTCCACTTCGCGGTCAGTCAGCTTGCTGCCCTCGATACGGGTGCTTGATCCGATGCTTTCGATAGTCGCCACCCGTCGCAGCGCCGAAAGACGCTCAGGCGCTAGCGTTCCCAAGGCCCGCCATGCGCCTTTGAATTCGTCGATCCGGGCAATCAGGTTCAGGATCTCGGAGGTGATCTGGAGTGTGTCCGAACGTAGCATGCAACCAATACTACACCCATTAACACCCACTTCTAAGCTATCTGGCCTTTGAATGGGTGTAAATGGGTGTGTTTTTAGGTTGCGCTGAATCAAACGCGTTACGCGTCAATTTCGTCAAGCTCGTAGTAGCTGTCGTCGACACCTGCCCCAAGTCGAGCTCCATGTCGTTCATGAGGCAGACCCGGGAACAAGGCCGTGCCGGCTTCGAGCCGACCCTGCCTTGGCAGTCGCTCCTGGGTAAATCGGTCTTACTGGTTTAGCATAACGGGTTGTTCTGCTAAAGGCTTCGAGTCGCGCGCAGAGCTTGCTTGGTGGTCGGCATCGCTTCGCGCCCTCCGGGTTCGCAGAACCTCTGTTATGTCTTGCGCCCCGCCGCGACTGCTAATAGCCAATTGGTGCGCTCGCGTGACACGCCAGCGCATGGGGTTTGTTCAGGAGGCTGCGCCGGGCGGGGAGTACGACTTTACAGATTATTCCAAATCAATTCAGCCTGACCCTTTTGATTCGTTTGTTGCTGCACGCGCGACTTACGGTTACTATGCACTTTGGCTGCCCCCTTGCGTGATGGATGGGTGTTTTGAACACTCTACCTTATCACTCATCGGGTCAGCCCATTTCGTCTGTTACATCAGTTGGTTGCACTTAAGTAAGTACCATTCTGGTCTGTCCCTTATTGTCTAGAAACTTCAGATGGATTCAACAAAAGACTATTACTTGATTCTTGGTGTGTTGCCTTCCGCTGAAGATATTGTTATTCGCGCTGCATACAAAGCGATGGCACAGCGCCATCACCCTGATCGTAATACCGCCTCATCCGATGCGGACCAAAGGATGTCTGATATTAATGAGGCTTACAAAGTCCTTTCGGATCCCGAAATGCGAAGCAACTATGACCGGATCCGATCAGTAGATTCGACTGAAGGATCTGACTCTTCGGGTGAAAAGAGGGGCGCGCAAAATGACCCATCATGCCAATCGAAACCATACGACAGCGGAGGGAGTCTCTTTCAAAGCAAAGCCACGACCTTTTTTATTGCGTCCTTGTGCTTAGTCATTCTTATCGCAATTTTTGACAAATCAGAAGATGAGACAACGGCACAGGGTAATTCACCTGCAGGGAGTTTCAGTAACGAAACTTCTGTAATTGATACGCCGCAGGCTAGCGTTATGCCTCAGACGAGCGAACTGCCCCAGGCTAGCGTTATGCCTCAGACGAGCGAACTGCCCCAGACTAGCGTATTACTTACCGATGCCAGTCTTGAACCAATCATCTCCCAGTGTGCACCCAACGTCGCGCCGACGACGATGACGGCCATCATCAAGGTCGAATCCGGCGGTAATCCGCTGGCGATCAATGTCAATGGCAAGAAGCGCCTTGCCCGCCAGCCTGCGTCGATCTTCGAGGCGGTAGCCTGGGCAAGCTGGCTGATCGACAAAGGCTATTCGGCGGATTTAGGGCTGATGCAGGTCAATTCGCGCAAGCTGGAGCGTCTGGGCCTGCCGGTCGAAGCGATGTTCCACCCCTGCTATAACATTGCGGCTGGCGCTCAAATCCTCACCGAAAAATACGCCAACGCCACGAAGAAATTCGGTAGCGGCCAAGCCGCGCTGCGTGCGGCAATATCGTCTTACAAGACCGGCAATTATTCGAGTGGCTTCGTTAACGGCTATGTCCACGATGTCGCTATGGCCAGCGCAGGGCAAATGTTATCCCACGAAGGACTGACAGAAGCTCAGCCACCGCTTGAGGATAGCGATAGGGATAAAGAGTGAGCGAAAAGAGTAGGAAAGAGCAGGGACAGACCACGGTTTCTACACGAGAAATGACGAATAAACCTTGGTATGTCCACTATTCTTCATGGCGCACCCTTTGATATCCGCACGAACCGGCCTGTCCGCATTGCCGCGTGCCGATTGAGACTCTCGATCCCGACGCCGTCGAGCAGGCGCTGGCGAATTACCAGCATGCCGATGCCGAACACCTCAAACGCAAGGAACGCGATCCACTCATCATGGCTGATGCGCTGCTGGCTATCAAGAAAGAGCGCTCACAGCAGCTCAAGACGCAACGCAGCGGACTGCTAGGCGCGTCATCCAGCGAAGACCACATCGCTGATTTGATCGTGACCGGCCTGGATGTGATCTGGACCTTGCTCAAACGCTGAACGCCGGGACATGACTGCGAAGCCGGATCTGGTTTTCTAACATTGCTGGAATGTCGAACCTAACCCCACCAAGTCTGCTTTCGACTCTGCATGCGCCCCCGCCAAGTCCATGCACCAAGTTCTACACATGGGTAGAAAAGAACGTGGCTTTTGGTGTAACCCGCACAATTTCCACTGGATTAATGGGGCATATTAGATAGCCCTCTCGGCTGCAAATGTGGGCATCTGGGTTCATTCGATGATGAAATCGGCTCAGAGTGTTGAGCGCAAAAGGGACGGGCAAGAACGTGCAGAGTTTGCCAGGATCAATCGAGACTTCCACCACGACGGGATTCCCAATGGCTCGCAGTTTCTCTTTAATTGCTGAGTGCTGCACAATCGGAACATAGACAGATTCCCCACCGTAATAGGCAAAGAACTGTTTTGTTCCAGAGTCGACAACTTGGTCTGGTGCGAGGCAGAGCCACAGACGGCCATTGCGACAGCGATCTTGTTCACCGTCGAAGTAGGCGCTCCAGTCACGCTGCATTTCCGCCAGTTCTTCGGTGGAGAAACTTGTCCCAAATTTTTGAACAAATTCCGCTTGATGGTCTTCCCTACGTAGCACCCTAAGGCCATGTGCCTCGAAATAGCCAGGCTGCTGCTCTTTGGTACAGTGGTACCCCATAACTCTGTGGGTAAAAATGAATGCTTCCAGTTCTTCGGCAATTGCTCGAAACGGATCAGAGTTAATCAGGGTCTCCATAAACTCGTTCCCAAGCAGCTCGTCGCGCAATGATGCTACACGCTCCTTGATTTTTTTAGGCCACCAATCATCTTTATCTAAGGCGAGAAGCACAGTTGCCACCCCCAACGAAGCTGTAGAGAAAATAGTGCCATTGGGGTCAGGCTCCAATGGCACTACCTTAAGAGAAAAGCGCCAGTAACATCAATGAGTTGAGCGGAAGGTTGAACATCGAGATGGGCTACCGTGAGGAATCAAAGGGGTCAGGCTCGAATTGATTTTTACTCTTCTCCAAAAGCCGCAAAACAACAAGTAAAAC
>CAZAOQ010000095.1:0-11659 GCA_964486795.1 uncultured Rhodocyclaceae bacterium | reverse complement strand
GTCATGCCATTCAGTGCCTGCGCATCGACATCGGCGCCACTCGCCAAGAGGAAGCGCATCACTTCGACACGGTTGTTGAAGGTGGCATAGATCAGGGGCGTCCACCCCTTCGGATTGAGATCCGATTTGGCTGCGACGAGTCGGGTGACCGCAGGAAGATGCCCATTAAGCGCCGCAAGCATCAATGCAGAATCGCCATATTTGTTGATTTTCAAAACATTGGCACGGTTTGTTAACAAATAGTCGAGGATTTGCTCCTCGCCATTCCGTGCCGCCATGATCAACAGGGTATTCCCGCTTTTGTCCGAGGTATTGACGTCCATGCCTCGCTGCAAAAGACTCATGACCTGCGGTACGTCGTTCTGATTCATCGCAGTCAGCAAGTCATCATAGGCGCCGGCGCGCGCCACACTCGACATACCCATCGCCAGAAAGATCCCGACGAGTAGAGGCCTACACCGCATGCGCCACCACGGGAACAGCCGCATTGAACAAGCGAAAGAAGTTTTCACTGGTCGCCTTAGCTACCTCCTGGAGTGACACGCCCCGCAAGCGGGCAATCTCCTCCGCTACATGGCGTACATACGCAGGCTCATTGGTCTGGCCTCGATGCGGTACCGGTGCAAGATAGGGGGCATCCGTCTCGATCAGCAGTCGATCCAAAGGCACGATCTGCGCGACCTCCTTCAGAGCCGTCGCGTTCTTGAACGTGACGATCCCTGAAAGGGAGATGTGGAACCCAAGTTCCAGCGCCTGCTCGGCAATCTCGCGTGACTCGGTGAAGCAATGCATCACGCCGCCGATCTTGTCGGCGCCTTCCTCGCGCATCAGGCGCAATGTGTCTTCTGCAGCCGATCGCGTATGAATGATCAGTGGCTTGCCGACCGAGCGAGCGGCACGAATATGAACGCGGAAACGCTCGCGCTGCCACTCCAGGTCACCCTGCAAGCGGTAGTAATCCAGACCGGTCTCGCCGATCGCTACCACTTTTGGATGACGAGACAGCTCAATCAGCGTGTCAACATCCGGCTCTTGGGCCAGCCCTTCTGTATCGGGATGCACGCCGACCGCCGCGAAGAGGTTCCGGCGCCCCTCGACAAGCGCCAGCATGGTCGGGAAGCGTTCGAGTGTCACGCCAGCACAAAGTGCATAAGCCACATCGTTCGTTGCCATATTGGCAAGAATCTCATCTAACCGACCGGCCAATTCAGGCAAATCGAGATGGCAGTGCGAGTCTACAAACATATAATTCGCTTTAATAAACAAACGTATTTAATTGTTTAATTGATAGTTTACGTGTTAGCAATAAGCGCACGACTATACCGTGCCGCCATATCCTCGAGAAACAACTGCGTATTGAGCGGGTGACGCACCACAGCACGAATACGCAACAGATCATTGTAACAAGCTAACAAGGCCGTCACATTTGCTCTGGACGCTAGGCCGGAAAGCCTACTCTGCCAGGCAACGTGGTAGCGCAATTCGCCGGTGATTTTCAACTGAACGAGGTCGAACACCCATTTCTGCACAGCCTCCACGAGTTGCGGCAACTCGAAAGTCTCACCACCTTTAATCAGTGAACTCCATTTCGCAGCCATGGCCACCGGATCGACTGGCTTTTCCGCAAGTACATCAATCGCCTTGCGATACGAATCGAGGTAGTCCTTCTGCGCCCAGTCCAGCGCCAGCAAAGGTGCCCCACCGGCAAGACGCAGCAGGTTGGCAGCATCTTTAACCCCCTCGGCAGCGAGCCAATCAGACGCCACCTTCGGTTCGGGGCGGCCAAAAACAACCATCCGACAGCGGCTGCGTATCGTCGGCAGCAGCTTGCGCCAAGAACTCGATACCATTATAAAATAAACATATGCAGGCGGTTCCTCGAGTATTTTAAGAAGAGCATTGGCTGCTGCTGGCGTCATTGCCTCGGCGGGATGCAGGATGACAATACGCCTCCCATGACGATGACTGCCGACGAAAGCGAAATCCGCAAGGGCGCGTATTTGATCGATGCGAATGGTCTCACTTGACCGCGTTCCGCTTTTCGACGATTTTGCTTTCTTTGGCGCTACGCCCCCCCCTGCGTCACCACCCTCCGCCCCCGCTTCTGCATCGACGTTGGTTTCTTCTTCTTCCGGTTGAATTATGCGGAAATCCGGATGATTGCCACTGGCAAGCCAGACACACGAGCTGCATTGGCCACAGGCGATCACACCCAACTCAACGCTCTCGACCGGCGCTTCACAAAGCAGACGCGCCGCCATGGCCTGGGCAAAAGCCAGCTTACCCAAACCAGTCGGCCCGGCCAGAAGTACCGCGTGGGGCAGACTTTCCGGGGCAGAAAGCAGTTGCTGCCAGACCTCGGCATGCCAATAAAAAGTCTTCATCAACAAATCGTTAGAATTACATCTTCAAGTGACTTAGTGATTTCGGCAATGGTTCTCGTCGAATCGATACGAACGATCCTTTCAGGCTCCCGGGCAGCCCGATCGAGGTAGGCCTGGCGTACACGCTCGAAAAACGCTTGCTGTTCCTGTTCAAAACGATCCGGGGCATTACCGGATGCCCGTACCCGCGCGCGCGCGACGTCGGTCGGCGCGTCAAACAGGAGCGTCAAGTCCGGCTGGAAATCTCCCTGAACCCAGGTTTCGAGCGTCTCCAGCTTGTCACTAGCCAAGCCCCGGCCACCGCCTTGATACGCGAAACTTGCATCCGTGAATCGGTCCGAGACCACCCAGTCGCCACGGTCTAGGGCCGGCAAGATCACCTTGTCGAGATGTTCGCGGCGAGCGGCGAACATCAGCAGCGCCTCCGTTTCGAGATGCATCGCCTGATTCAGGAGCATCTCCCGCAAACGCTCTCCCAATGGGGTGCCACCGGGCTCGCGCGTGGCCACGACGGTTTTTCCATGCGAACGGAGGAAATCAACGAGCCATGCGTGATGCGTGCTCTTCCCCGCGCCATCAATACCTTCCAGTGTGATGCACTTGCCTCTCACGAACTATTTTCCCCTTTGATATCTGGCCACGGCCCGGTTGTGCTCATCAAGTGAACGAGAAAACTCGCTCGAACCATCTCCGCGTGCCACAAAATAAAGCTTGTCGTTCCTAGCTGGGTGCAGCGCGGCGTGCAGAGCGGCAAGCCCCGGCAGGGCAATGGGCGTGGGCGGCAAGCCCGGACGCACGTAAGTATTGTAGGGCGTGTCGATCTGCAGGTCACGCCGGCGAAGATTGCCGTTGAATCGCGGTCCGATACCATAAATGACTGTGGGATCGGTCTGAAGCAACATGCCGTTACGCAGGCGATTGAGAAACACTGCGGCAATCAGCGGACGATCGGCCGCCCGGCCAGTCTCTTTTTCGATGATAGACGCCAGAATCAATGCCTCATAAGGCGTCTTCAACGGAAGGCCGGCAGAGCGTTGCTGCCACTCGCCATCCAATTGCTGCCGCATGGTGCGGTAGGCACGCTTGAGAACATCGACATCACTGGATTTTTTTGCGAACAAATAAGTATCGGGAAAGAACAAACCTTCCGGATGCCTCTCAGTGGCGCCGACGCGCGCAAGCAACTCACCATCGCTCAAGCCTGCCGTATCGTGACGAAGATCCGGATTCGAATCGATAGCCACGCGCAATTGCCTGAAGTTCATCCCCTCGACAAAGAGCACTTCCCCCTGTGTCACATCCCCGCGTGTGAGCTTGCTGAGCAAAACCAGCGGGGTAATGCCGGAGCCGACCTCATAGCTTCCCGCCTTGATCTCGGTCGATTTACCCATCACCCGCACCAGTAGCGTGAATTGCCATGGTGCGAAGCCAAGCCCGATATCAGCCATTTGCCGGGATACAACGCGCAGGCCAACCCCGAAGGGAATCGTGAAATCGACGGGCTCCGATACGGGTAGCGGCCGGTTTGCAAACCAGACGAGCCACCCGCCAAAGGCGCATGTCGCAAACAAAAGTAACAGCGTCAAGCGCTTGATAAATTGCATCGAAAATGGAACTACGTCAAGGAAGTTCGGTCACTCTGACTGCGCTTGCACGGTCTGAAAATGGGCCGTACAAGACTTTTACAGATCGAAAACTGCACTACGCCGTATGATATCCTTTCACTCTTTACCTAGAAACCCCAGCATGGATCAGGAATGGAACAGTTTTCTGGCGCAGCAAGGCGCCAGTGCGGAATACCTCGACTTCGGCAACCTGTCTGGTGAGCTGAAGGAGGCTCAGACGGGGTCAATCATGACGCCGCTCACGGATCTTGGCGTAATTCGCGCCACAGGCGCCGATGCCGCCGATTTCCTGCACAACCTGCTGACCAACGATATCGAAGCCTTGCCGATTGATGGTGCAGGGCATTATGGCTTTTGTACGCCGAAAGGACGCCTTCTCGCCACCTTCCTGATTTGGCGCGACAAGGATGACTTTCTGCTGGCGTTGTCCGCCGATCTGCATGCAGCGATTCTCAAGAAGCTTTCGATGTACGTATTGCGCTCGAAAGTGAAGCTGACCGACGCAAGTGATGAATTGATCCTGATTGGCGTCTCCGGACCGCAGGCCGCAGCTGCTCTGAGCGCCATATCCCCCATTCCCGCTACCCTGCACACCTCGTCAGCGGAAGGCCGCCAGATCATCCGCCTCGGTGAGCAACGCTTCATACTGGCAGTCAACGCGACTGCGGCACCCGAAACCTGGAACAAACTGCGCGAACAACTGCACCCCGCCGGCTTGAGCTCTTGGCGCTGGCTCGAAATCACGGCCGGCACGCCGCAGGTCACTGCTGCAACGCAGGAGGAGTTCATTCCGCAAATGATCAATTATGAAATTATCGGCGGCGTCAGTTTCAAGAAAGGGTGCTATCCGGGCCAGGAAATCGTCGCACGCACCCACTACTTGGGTAAGGTCAAACGACGCATGTACCGCGCCCATATTGAGATGGGAATGCCCGCACCAGGCTCCCCTATCTTCGCGCCGGAAACGGGTGACCAAACCTGCGGAGTAATCGTTATGGCAGCACCTGCGCCACAAGGCGGCCACGATGTATTAGTCGTCATTCCGACATCATGTGCCGATACTGGCCTGATCCATCTCGGCAACCGCAACGGCCCGATGCTGCAGTTGCTGCCGCTGCCATACACGGTCTGAGCGCAGGCACATGTGCCTGATCCTTCTGGCCTGGCACGCACACCCTGACTTTCCGCTCGTCGTCGCAGCAAACCGAGACGAGCACTTTTCCCGGCCCACTGAAACTGCTCGTTTCTGGCCGGGTGCATCCTCATTACTGGCGGGTCGCGACGTTCAGGCTGGCGGCACTTGGCTTGGCATCACCCGGGAGGGGCGCTTTGCCGCTTTGACCAACTATCGGGAACCGGAAAACGGCAGCATTATTTCTGAAACAAGTTCGCGCGGAAGACTGGTCAGTAATTTTCTCAGTGGAACGCAGTCTGCCGCAGACTATCTTGCCAACCTGGCCGCCCATTCAGGCGACTACCGCGCATTCAACTTACTGTGCGGTACGCTAACGGACGGGCTCCTGCATTACTCAAACCGCGCCGAAGCACCTGAATCCACGGTGATGCAACCATTGGCACCTGGAATCTACGGGCTCAGCAACAGTCTGCTCGACGTCTCGTGGCCCAAGGTTGCCGATGGAAAATCAGCCATGGCGCGCGCCTTGGCACAACTGCCTCGCAATGAGGCTCTCTTCCGACTGTTGCGTGACGAAACGATGCATGACGACGCCAAACTACCGCGAACCGGCGTCAGTCTCGAATGGGAACGCGTTCTTTCGGCCGCCTTCGTGCGCGCACCTCACTACGGCACGCGCAGTTCGACCGTACTGACCTTCGACCGACGGGATTACATCACATTCGACGAGCAGACATTTCAAGCGAACACCTCACCCGTCACCACTGTCAGTCGCAGCCGCTTCCGTTTCAAGCGGGCAGCTTGCGCCGCATCATGACATGTGGCGCACCAACCTCCAGAAACGGCGAACCATCCGCAAGGAAACCAAAACGCTCATAAAAGCTGACGGCTTCGGCTCGCGCATGCAATAGCGCATGATCCATGCCGGCCTGACGAGCGAGTTCTATCAGACGTCGGAATAGCATCGTTCCAACCCCTTTACCCCGCCATGCTGATTCAACGGCCAATCTGCCGATACGGCCGTCATCGAGCAAACGCCCTGTACCGATCGCACGGCCCTCGGCATCGAGAGCGAGAACGTGCCGCGAACAGTTATCGAGTTCGTCCCATTCCAAATGTTCGGAAATCCCCTGCTCCGCAATGAAGACCGCCTGTCGTACAACGCGCGCATCATTTGCCAAGGTACTCCAGTGACCATCTGTGACGCGAAAGTCGCCGATATTCACTTGGGAATATGGTGGAATCAAGTCAAATAGTTCAACAATATCAAAATTACGCATACGGACACAGCCGATCGATCCCGGCACCCCCATCGTGGCGGTATCGGGACAGCCGTGCAGATAAACGTAGCGGCGCATGGTATCCACACACCCAAGCCGATTGAAACCAGCATCGCATCCAGATAGCCAGAGGATGCGCGTCAGTATCCAGTCCCGCCCCGGATACTGATCAGCCAGTTGCGGCGTCCAGATCTCTCCGGTTGGCCGTCGTCCAACGAAAACACTGTTCTCCGGGCAGCCCGCACCAATCTTTGCCCGAATGAGATGCCTTCCACGTGGCGTCTGGAAGCTGCCTGTCTCCTCACCCGCCCCCTTCTTCGCCGTACTCACCGAGTAGCGCCGCAGCAGCAAACCAGTATCGTCATACAAGGCGAGTTCCTGCGCAGGAAGGCTGATGAAAATATCCATCTCAGGCAAGCACCGTCCTGCCACGCCGGGCGGCAAAAAATGAGGACAGCAGTCCACCACACGCCTCAGCCATCACGCCACCGATGACCTCGGCATGATGATTGAGGCGCTGCTCGGCGAACAGGTCGACGACGCTGCCACAAGCCCCCGTCTTCGGATCACGAGCACCATAAACAACGCGAGCAATGCGCGCGTGCATCAAAGCGCCGGCACACATCACGCAGGGCTCCAAAGTGACAAGTAGCGTGTGGCCGGGCAAGCGATAATTCCCCACAGTTTCTGCGGCAGCACGCAAAGCCATAATCTCCGCATGTGCCGTCGGGTCATGGCGCAGGATGGGTTGGTTGAAGCCTCGCCCTACGATGACGCCCTCCGGGTCTACGACGATGGCTCCAACTGGAACTTCGTCACAGCTTGCCGCCTCTCGCGCCAAGGCCAGGGCCTCAAGCATCAACTCAGCAAAATCGATCATGAAATGACCTCCCCCGTCCAATTTCGGGACACCCTCTGCACAATTCTAAATGACCTCTTAATCACACTGAAAGCGTTACGCAGATCTGGCACCCGAAGAGCCAACAGTCGGAAAAATGGGGACTCTACTTGAACGCGTGCGAGTTACAGCCTATCAACATCTCTGCGGGTCGTTTGGGGGGGGGGCTTATTGAGGATATTTCTACTCGCGGTTCGCCACAGAGTCATTGGCGCAGCTTGAGAAAACACGCGTCAAATCAGTGGGCAAGAGCAAGCGCCACTCCCCCTCAGCCAACCCGTCCAGCGTCAACTCGCCGATCGCAACACGCCGCAATGCCTCGACATGGTTGCCAACAGCGGCAAACATCCGACGAACCTGGTGATATCGGCCTTCAGTCACAGTCACCCTCGCGCAATGTTCACCGACTGACAAAAGATCCGCTGGAGCGAGAGGCTCGGTCTCTGATTCAAGCATGAACGTGCCGCTGGCAAACAGCGCCGCCTCATCTCCGCGCAGCGGCTGGGCAAGAACCGCTTCATACACCTTGCATACCCGGGCCTTTGGCGCAATGATCCGGTGCAGCAATGGGCCATCATCGGTCATCAGCAGCATTCCAGCGGTATCACAATCGAGACGGCCGACAGTTGAAAGCAAAGGTTTGCGCTCACGAAAGCGCGGCGGCAGCAGGTCGTAGATCAAGCGGCCACCACCCTTGGTCGAACAGGTGTAGCCGACCGGTTTGTTGAGCATCAGGATCATGCCGGGTGCCGGATCAAGCGGCTCGTCGTCAACCCGAACGTCGGCATAAGCAGCATCCATCGGATCGAGATCGTCATCCGGCCCTAAAGATGTGCCGTCGACCCGCGTCACCCAGCCGTTCTTGAGCATCTGCGTCACTTGCTTGCGGCTGCCATAGCCGAGATTGCCGAGAAATCTGACGAGTTTCATAAAATTCTCACTTGATCGCTTCGATCACTTTGAAGCCCTGTTCGACACAAACGGACCGAACCTTCCGGAAATTCCGGTTCAGGACTTCCTCATAGGGTAGATGACGGTTAGCAACCAGCCAGAAACGCCCACCCGGAACGAGCGCATTGGCAGATGCAAAAATAAAAGCCTGGCCGATCTCGGGCTGGTCGGCGCGCCCGTGGTGAAAGGGTGGATTGCTGACGATGAAATCGTAACGACGCCCCTCCAGAAGCCCCCCTGTCACATCGTGCCAGATGAAATCGACAGGGATACGTTTAGCGTGGTCTGCCAGATTCAGACGGGCGAGTTCTAGGCCACGCGCCTCCGCCTCGTAGAGATCGAACGCCGTCACACCGGCACAGCGCTCAAGCACCTCCGCGGCAAGATAGCCGAAACCCGACCCCAGATCGGCACCGACACCGGCGAGACGACTTGGCAGGCAACGGGCCAGCAGGGCCGAGGCGATATCAATGTGCGACCATGAAAACAGGCCGGGGCGCGTCAAAAAACGTCCGTCCATGATCGATCGTGGAGCGTCGAGGATCACCCATTCGTTGATCAAGGCCACGTCACACCTGGCATCGGCGGCAGCCCAGAAAACGCGGCACTTGTTTTTTGACAAGCTCTGCACCGAACCGGCCAACCGTCCCAGATCGGCCTCTCCAGTACGCGCACCTTCATTGTTGGCCATCGCCGCGACCACCACGCCGCCAGGCGCGACACGTTGCAAGGCTTCCGCCAGCAGCGCGCGCGCCTCCTCACGTTGGCGCGGAGGCAGAAGGAGGACGATTGGAAAGCCTTGGTCTTCACTGCTTAGAGCCACATCCCCTTCGATTGCATGGCCGTCCATTTTCAGCGCATCGACCCAGGGTTTGAAACTCTGCGCACAGACAAGTATTCCCTGTGGTGCGTCGTTCAGGGCAGCCCCGGTGCGAGCGCGCATGAATAGCACCTTGCCCTGGGTGGGCCAGGCGAGCACGCCACTGTTGAAGGGCAGCAGCAGGGTTTCAAGAGTATCGGCGGCAGACGTCATCAATGATGGGAAACTCGGCGAGTCGCGCAGTATCTTCGCTGCGTGGGGTAGCGGTCAATCCATCTGAAAAATGGGGTGACAAACCCAGCACCTGCATGATGTCGGTGCTATCAACAGTGGGCTTCAATGGTAATATGAACGGTTTTCCGACGTACTGTCCCACGGCAGCATCAGACGCAGAACCTGCGCGCCATCGCACCACCGCGTCACTCCTCCAATGCTTCATCAAACTCCAACGGTTTCCGATAAGGACCCTGCACAATGCAAACCAAATCCCGTCTGCTTCTCGCCACCGCAGCCTCCGTCTTGATTCTGGCCGGCTGCAACAGCCAGAACGCTGCCAGTTCGGCCAGCACACCGACAACTCCGACTGCCGACGCAGCCAAGAAAACCGACTCGTCCACCAAGGATAGTATCGTCGCGACCGTGAATGGTGTAGGAATCAGCGAAAGCAAGCTCGCCCTGCTGACCAAGCATTTCAATTCGCAGAACCCGGGCCAGGCGGACAATCCGGAAACCCGCAAGCTGATTCTCGAACAGCTGACAATGCAGACGCTGATCGCCCAGGAAGCAGCCAAGAAGGGGGTCGACAAGAAAACTGAAGTCGCCGATCAACTCGAACTCACGCGCCAATCGGTATTGTCGAATGCCTTCATCCAGGATTTAATCAACAGCAGCCCGATTACCGACGAGATGGTGGCCGCAGAGTATGAAAAGGTTAAATCACAGCTCGCTGGCAACGAATACAAGGCGCGCCACATCCTCGTCGAGAAGGAAGAACTGGCCAAAGAGATTATCGGCAAACTGAAGAAGAACCCGAAGGCCTTCGAAGCGCTCGCCAAAGCCAACTCCAAGGACCCAGGCTCGAAGGATCACGGCGGAGACCTTGGCTGGTTTGATGCGCGCGCCATGGTGCCAGAGTTCGGCGCCGCCATCGCCAAATTGCAGAAGGGTCAATTTAGCGAGGAGCCGGTTCACTCCAAGTTCGGCTTCCACGTCATCTTCCTCGACGACACACGTCAAAAGGTAATCCCGCCGCTCGACCAGATCAAGCCCATGCTCAAGCAGCAGATGCAGCAGCAGGCCGTGAAAAAGATGCTCGACGAGTTGAAGGCCAAGGCCAAGATCGAGATCACTGCCGCTCCGGCAGCAACCCCTGCCACACCAGCTGCAGCCACCACACCAGCTGCAACACCGGCTGCAACGCCCGCACCGGCCGCTGAAGCCAAATCGGCTGAAAAGAAGTAAGCACCAAAGGCGCGGAGTGTGGCGCAGCGCGTCACACTCCTCCATCAGAGGTTAGAAAGATATGTCGTTTTATGCACTGGGTGACCGCCAGCCAGTCTGCGCACCCGATTCCTGGGTTGCCGACAATGCCACCATCATCGGTTCGGTGGTTCTCGAATCCTGCGCCAGCGTCTTCTTCGGTGCGGTCGTACGCGGCGATACCGACCTAATCACCATCGGGGAACGGACCAACGTCCAGGATAACGCCGTACTGCACACAGATGCCGGAATCAGGCTCACGCTTGGCAAGCGCATCATCGTTGGCCACCAGGCCATGCTGCACGGTTGTACCGTCGGCGACGGCTCACTGATCGGCATCGGCGCGATTATCCTGAATGGTGCCGAAATTGGTCGCCACAGCATCGTCGCCGCTGGTGCGATGATTCCAGAAGGCAAGATATACCCGGATTACTCGCTGATTCTTGGCTCACCAGGCAAAGTTGTGCGCCAGTTAAGCGAAGACGAAGCACAAATGCTGATGATGGGTGCCGACAACTACGTCGCACGCTGGCAGCAATATTTGAGAGATTTACGACCGCTAGCAGCACCGCTCAGGCCGTAATACCTCGCTCCCTTTGTGGGGGCACGCTACATACCCGCACCATACGCACACCACCACCGCAGACACCTCGCCCGATTGAGGTTCAGGGCTGCTTCTGCGGCACCTGAATGAAGATTTCGTCTTGCTTGATCAGGCCGAGTTCGAAGCGGGCATGTTCTTCGATGGCATCGAAACCGCTCTTCAGATCACGCACTTCAGCATCCAGACCCGCATTGCGCTGCTCCAGCTTCTGATTCACATCTTGCTGGGCTGTCAGTTGACGATCGACGTCCCAAACGCGGAGCCAGCCGCCTTTCCCCAGCCACAGTGGATACTGCAACAAGGTAATCAAGGCGACCAGCACCAGCGTCGGCCAGCGCATAGCGTGTAGGCCGGATTACTTGCGAAGGTTGTAGAAGGCATCGCGGCCCGGGTAGTTGGCGATATCGCCGAGATCTTCCACGATTCGCAGCAACTGGATGTACTTAGCTATACGGTCGGAGCGCGACAACGAGCCCGACTTGA
>CAZAOQ010000094.1:0-11680 GCA_964486795.1 uncultured Rhodocyclaceae bacterium | reverse complement strand
ACCTGGCCGCCGCGCACGAAGATGTCGCCGGCCTGATTCGGGCCAAGCGGCTTGCCTTCGTCGTCGCGGATGATGAGTTCGATGGAACCGATCGGCTTGCCGACCGAGGTGAGGCGCTTGTGAACTTCCGGGTCGCTGCTGGCCGCGCCGCTGCGGTGATCGTCCGGCGTCAGCAGGCAGACCGTCGAGCTGGTCTCGGTGAGGCCGTAGGCGTTGGTGTAATCGGCGTTCGGCAGCAGCTTCATGGCGCGTTCGATGACCGACAGCGGCATCTTGCCGCCGCCATAGGCGATGGCGCGCAGGTTCGGCACGTTCGGTTCTTCGCCGCTTTCGTTCAGATGATCGATGACGCGCGAGAACATGGTCGGCACGACAAAAGCATTGCTGATCTTCTCGTCGCGGCACAGCTGCAGCCAGCCCTTCGCATCGAAATTCGGCATCTGCACCATGCGCCGGCAGGCGTAGGTGGAGCTGAGTACCGCCGAGATACCGGCGATGTGATACGGCGGCACGGAAACCAGCACGGCGTCGTTTTCATCGGCTGCGCCGAACTCGACGGTGCCGAGAATGTACGACATGAGGTTTTCATGACGCAGCACGGCGGCCTTCGGCTTGCCGGTGGTGCCACTGGTGAATAGCTGAATCGCCACGTCGCCGGGCTCGCCGGGTGCGGCTTCGACCTGCGGGCCTGCTGAGCGGGCTAGCTTGAGGAAGTCTTCGCGCAACACGATCTGGATGCCGGCCGGTACGGTCAGCGGGCTGATTGCCGGTGTGTCGGTGACGAGGTAGGCCGGGGAGATGCGCTCAAGCAGTTCTTCAAGCTCCGGCTTGGTCAGCCGGTAGTTGAGCGGCACGTAGGGCACGCCAGCAAAGGCCGAGGCAAACACTGCCACCGGCACTGCCAGGCTGCTGATGTCGAGCAGGCCGACATACTTGACGCCCGAGGCCTTGATTTCGGCAGCGGCGCGCTTGGCAGCAGCAAGCAGCTCGCCGTAGCTCATATTCTTACCGTCGGAGCTGACGGCGATACGGTCGGGGAAGCACTCCGCCGACATCTCCAGGGCCATGGCCAGATTCATGAAGCGATCCTCGCTCGGTAAGAGTAAGAGTGAGACTAAGAGTCCGACTTAGTCGGAAGAAGGCAGAGCCTTGGCCTGCTTGACCTGCAGCGCCGCGCCGTTGATGGCGAGGCTGCCCTTGCCGCCCTTGGTGCATAGCAGTTCGAAGCGGTCGCTTTCGTCGACATAGCGCTTGCCGACCAGGGTGCTGGCGGCATGTGCGGCATCAAGCTGGGCATCGGCCGGCTTGGCAGCCGACATTTCGATCATGTCGAGGCCGCCGCAGGTCAGCTGGATTTCATCGGCTGCAGCGCGGGTCACCATTACTTCGGTATCGCAGGCAGCGCTCTTCAGGCGGGCGCCGGATTTCAGGGTTTTCATGGTTGGCTCCTGTGGATCAGTGCGCCGGCACCGGGGGTGAACTATGCTGGAAACCGGCAATTTTTCATTAACAATCAAGCGCGGCAGTATCCGTACTGGGGGCTTTCAACTCATCGTCCACACGGACTACGATGCGGGAGTGCCAATATACCCCTCATCGCCATCGCCCCGGGATGGGGCACGAAGGCTGCACAGCGGCAGTGCTTGAAGGCATAATCCAGCGCTCGAGTGGACGTTCCGGCGAAAAATCGGTGAGATACGCGGCGTGCGTCGCGTTCCGCTGTGTGTCCTTGTCCAGGACCGCTGACGGTTCAGTCATCCAGCAAAATACAGAAGGAATTTTTGTAATGAGCATCAGGGATATCAACAAGACGGCCGAGCTTGGCCGCGTATTGGTGACCGGTGGTTCGGGTTTCGTTGGCTGCAACTTTGTCAAAACCTTGCTGCAGCGTGGCTACAAGGTGCGCAGCTTTGATATGGCACCCTCGCCACTGCCGGCACAGGAAAACCTGGAAATCGTCCAGGGCAATATCTGCGATCAGGCATTGGTGCGCAAGGTCGTCCAGGACATCGATACCATTTTTCATACGGCCGCGATCATCGACCTCAAGGGTGGCGCTGCCGTCACCCAGGAATACCGCGACCGCTCCTACGGCATCAATGTCGAGGGCACTAAAAACCTGCTGAACTTTGGCCGGGACGCCGGCGTCAAGCGTTTCGTCTACACCGCCAGCAACAGCGTGGTGATCGGCGGCGAGCCCATCGTCAATGGCAACGAAGAGCTGCCCTACACCACCCGCTTCAACGATATCTATACGGAAACCAAGGTCGTCGCCGAAAAGTGGGTACTCGAACAGAATGGCGTCAAGGGCATTCTGACGTGCGCCATCCGCCCCAGCGGCATCTGGGGCCCGGGCGACCAGACCATGTTCCGCCACATGTTCGTCCAGATGATCGGTGGATTACTGCGCGCCCGGGTTGGCTCGGGCAAGGCCCGCCTCGACAACAGCTACGTACATAACCTGATTCACGGCGAAATCCTCGCTGCCCAGCATCTCGCCGAAGGCGGCACTGCGCCGGGCCAGGCCTATTTCATCAATGACGGCGACCCCGTCAATATGTTCGAGTTCTCGCGTCCCGTCATCGAGGCCGTCGGCTATCCGTATCCAAAGATGCGTGTGCCCGCCGCATTGGTGAAAGGCATCATGACGATCTGGCAGACCTTGCACTTCAAGTTCGGCATCCAGGAGCCACCGGTGCCGCCGCTTGCCGTTGAGCGCGTCGCCATCGACAACTTCTTCAGCATCGAAAAGGCCCGTCGCGATCTTGGCTACCAGCCGCTGTACACCACGGCGCAGGGCGTCAAGGAATGCCTGCCCTATTACATCCAGATGTATCGGGACATGAAGCTGGCGGCGGGCAAGTAAGCACCAAGCCTCACGCTAAGCAACCGTAATAGACCATGCTGGCGGGCCTCCCCTTGACGCTCGATGGGCGAGGCTGCGCCAGCGACTATGCCGCAGCACTGCTGAATTCCCTGCGTGCTGCCGTGCATCGCGCCGGCGTGCGTGACGACACGCCCCCGGCCATCGCCTGGGCACAGAGCGGCGCGATGGCGTTGACGGGGCGCAGCGACGGTCCGCCACTGATGTGTCCGGCACCGTTGGCATCCTGCGTCGAGGGTGTGCGCGCAGCCTTCCTCGCGCTTACTGAAGCCGCACCGCCACTGTCTCTAGCGCTGCCCGGCGTGACGACGCTCGGCGAACGCGCCGCCTTGTCCGGGCTCACGCGCCACGGTGCCATCGCCCCCGGTGGCGCCTGCCACCTGTTGCGCGCTGCCGATGGCTGGCTGGCCATCAATCTGACGCGCCCGGACGACTGGCAACTTGTACCCGCCTGGCTCGAAGGAGTCGCCCTCGCTATCGATGACTGGCACGGCCTCACCCTGCAGATTGCAGCGCAGCGCTGTGAACGTCTGATCGAGCGCGCCGGCTTGCTGGGCCTCGCCGCCGCGCCATTGTTGCCATTGTCGCCATTGTTGCCGCTGTTGCCGTGTGCAGCACAAGACGAGTCGTGGTTTCGCGTGGTCACCGAAGGCCTGCCGCGCAAGCCGGATCAGGATCGTGGCGCCGCGCCGCTGGTCATCGACCTCTCCGCACTCTGGGCCGGGCCCCTCGCCAGCCATCTGCTGCAACTCGCCGGCATGCGGGTGGTCAAGGTTGAAAGCCGCCAGCGCCCCGATGGTGCGCGTAACGGACCGCCGGCTTTCTTCGATCTGATGAATCACGGCAAGGCCAGCGTTGCCTTCGACTTTGCCGATCCGCACGACATCGCCCGGCTGCGCGAGCTGCTGGGCCGCGCCGATATCGTCATCGAGTCGGCACGGCCGCGTGGTCTGCGTCAGCTAGGCATCTCCGCCGAGGAACTCGTCGCAACGACGCCGGGACTCACCTGGATTTCCATCACCGGTTACGGGCGCGATGCCGCGCATGAAAACCGCATTGCCTACGGCGACGATGCTGGCGTGGCCGCCGGACTGTCCGCATTGCTGTTCGAGGTGATGAACGAGTCAATGAACGAACCCTTGTTCTGTGGTGACGCCATCGCCGATCCGCTGACCGGCTGGCATGCGGCACTCGTTGCGTTGGCCAGCCGGCGCAGTGGCTGCGGTCGCCTCATCTCGCTGGCGCTGCATGACGTCGTGGCCCATTGCCTGCACCACACACTGCCCGCGACGGCAGAAGAACGCCGCGCGCGTTGGCGGGACTGGAGCACGCGCATCGATACAGCGCAGGTCGCCTCGCCCAAGGCACGCACGGCACCGGGCGCCGCACGCCCACTCGGTGCCGACACCGCGGCCATCCTTGGCGAACTGGACATTGCATGCTGATCCGCGACGCCGAAATAGATTTCGTGCGGCGCGTCGATATGCGCATCGAAAGCGGCATCATCACGGCCATCGAACCCACGCTGCGGCCACTGCCCGACGAAGACGTGCTGGACGCGCAGGGGCACGCGCTACTGCCCGGCCTGCATGACCACCATCTGCACCTCGTCGCGCTTGCCGCCGCGCTTGATGCGCTGCATTGCGGGCCACCGCAGGTGACAAATGCTGACGCCCTCGCCGCTGCCCTTTGCGCATGCGCTGCTGCTTGTGCAAAGGGCGAATGGATACGCGGCATCGGCTACCATGAATCGGTTGCCGGCGATATCGACCGCACCTGGCTCGACCGCATCGTTTCCGATCATCCGGTACGCATCCAGCAACGGAGTGGTCGGTTGTGGATCTTCAATTCATGCGCACTCGAACGGCTCGGCATTGGCGATGGTGAGCCGCTACCTGCCGGCATGGAATGCGTTGATGGACAAAAGCAAGGGCAAGGACAAGGCCAAGCCAATGGCCGCCTCTTCGATGCTGATCTGTGGCTGCGCGAACGTCTGCCGCGCGCTTTTCCATCGCTGCAGCGCGTCGGTGCGCTGCTCGCCGCCTACGGCGTGACGGGTGTCACCGACACGACGCCGCACAACGATCTCACGCAGTTCAGACATTTCGTCGCCGCGCATGCGGCTCACGAATTGAAGCAGGACATCCTCGTCATGGGCGATGCCAGCCTCGATACCGCGCCAGATACCAATGGCATCTGGCGTGGGCCGACCAAATTTCATCTGCATGAACACGCGCTGCCGCCGTTCGACGTCATGATCGAGCAAATCCGCCGCAGCCATGCTGTCGACCGGCCGGTCGCTGTGCATTGCGTGACCCTCACCGAACTGGTGTTCGCCCTCGGCGCACTCGAAAGTGCCGGCGGCATGCCGGGTGACCGTATTGAACACGCATCGGTTGTGCCAGACGACGTGCTGCCGCTCCTTGTCGAGCACGGTGTGGCTGCTGTGACCGTCGCCGTTGTGACCCAGCCGAACTTCATTCTGGAGCGTGGTGATGCCTACTTGCGCGACGTCGATGCCGTTGATCAGCCCTGGCTGTACCGACTGCGTGGCCTGCAAGAAGCCGGCCTCCCGCTCGCGGGCAGTACCGATGCACCCTTTGGTGACGTCAATCCCTGGACGGCGATGCAGGCAGCGGTGGATCGACGCAGCCGCGATGGCGCGACGCTCGGCGCACACGAAGCCTTGACGCCGGAAGCGGCGCTGCGGCTGTTCCTCGCACCGCTGCGTGCACCGGGTGGGCCACCGCGCCATATTGCCGTTGGCGCCGCTGCGGACTTGTGCCTGCTCGATCGCCCCTGGGCTAAAGCGCGCTGCGATCTTGCTGCAGTACAAGTCGCGGCGACGTTCAAGGGTGGCGTGCGAATCTGAACGGCTTGTCCGGAAGAATTAAAGACCGGGCAAGCAGGTAAAAATGCCCAGAGCAAAGGCTCCGTACTGCAGGTTTTCCCTCATTTGGTACTATCGAACCTGCCCTTGTAGCCGAGCCACCGATTGGCATTTCCAAGCCAACACCATGATCGCCCGGCTGGCAGGTCTTGCAGCGGACTTTATGTCCCACTTGCTGGCCTCCTCTACTTCCCATCCAAAAAATCCAAGGAGAAGTAATGTCCGAGAAATTCGTCCAATTGATCGACTGGCTGGAACAACACCCGATTTCCTATACCCTGCTCTCACTCGCCGCCCTGTGCCTGCTGGCCTGGGTCGCCAACTGGCTGACTAAACGCATTCTGCTGCGTGGCCTGCGCCACTTGATCAGTCTTTCCGCATTGGCCGGAAATCCCGAGCTGACGCCGATGGGCGTCATCGCCCGCCTCGCCAATATCGTTCCGGCACTGGTTCTGACACTGGGCATTGGCGCCATTCCGGATTTATCGGCACCGCTCGTCGCGGTGGTGCAAAACGTCTGCAGCGCTTTCATCGTGCTGACGCTTGCGCTGGCAGTTAACGGCGCCCTGAATCAGGCGAACAATCTGTATCAACGTCGTCCGGATGCCTATCGGCGCCCGATCAAGGGTTATCTCCAGGTGGTGAAGATGGCCGTCTACGCGCTCGCCGCCATTCTCATGATCGCCAGCTTGATCGATCGTTCGCCACTGATCTTGCTGTCCGGACTCGGTGCCATGGCCGCCGTGCTCATGTTGATCTTCCAGGACACGCTACTCTCTCTCGTAGCCAGTGTGCAGCTTGGCTCCAACGATATGATCCGGGTCGGTGACTGGATCGCAATGCCTCAGCTCAACGTCGACGGTAGTGTGATCGATATCGCGCTGCATACCGTGAAGGTACAGAACTGGGACAAGACTATCACCATGATTCCGACCAAGCGCTTGATTTCTGATTCGTTCAAGAACTGGCGGGGTATGAGCGAATCCGGTGGGCGACGCATCAAGCGCAGCCTCTACCTCGACCAGAATAGCGTACATTTTCTCTCTGACGAAGAGCGCCATCGGCTGAGCCGTTTCGCGCTGCTCGACGGCTATCTGTCAGCCAAGGAAGCGGAGCTGAAGGCGTGGAATACGAATCTGCTGAGCGAAAAAGCCGACTTGGTGAATCACCGTCGCCTGACCAATATCGGGGTTTTCCGCGCCTACATGGAACGTTATCTGCGCTCGCACCCGGGTATCCATCAGGAGATGACGCTGCTGGTTTGCCTTCTTTCGCCAACTGCCGACGGTCTGCCGCTCGAAGTGTACTGTTTCACCAACACCACGGACTGGGTCGCCTACGAGGGTCATCAGTCGAACATCTTCGATCATATGCTGGCCATCCTGCCGGAATTTGGCCTGCGCGTATTTCAGCATCCCAGTGGTGCCGACATGCGCGCCTTGCGCGGCTTGGCTGGTGAAGCGGCATCCTGACGACGGAAGAATAAAAGGCGACCACCTTAACCGCTTTTTCTGGCACTCGTTGCCACATGACGCTTGTGCCACAGGCCGCTCAACCGCGTTGTCAGCGGCTGCTCGAAGTATCGATACACCAGCATGCCGCTGAGTGCCGAAACAACGCAGCAGAGCAGCAGTGCCAAGGGTTGCCAGACGGGTGCATCCATGCCGAACTTGATCATCGCGACGCCGATCAGGGGCAGCACGAAGCCGTGGCCGAGATAGATGGCATAGGAAGCATCGCCGATCCGTGCCGGCAATCCGCCCAGGTAACGGCGTGCCCACGGTTCCAGTGAAATGGCGGCAAGCAGCAGGAGTGCGCCGGGCATGCCCCAGTACAGGGGCCGCAAGAACGTCCCCATCATGACGTTGAGCCACTCGCTGGCCGCCAGTGCCGCGAGTCCGCAAAGCAGAGCCAGCCAAGCCAGCCCGATGGGCAGGCGGATGCCGCGCACGGCACACCATCCAATCGCCATGCCCATGACAAATTCGAGCAGGATGGGATTCATCAGCGTCGCCACGGCACCGAGTTCGGGCAGCACCTTGGCGGCCGCAGTGCCGGGATGCAGTAGCGAGGCCAGCGAGAGTGCCGCGAGCAGTAGCGAGATGCCGAGCACCGAACGCATGCGCAGGCCCAGCGCCCAGGCGAAGATGAAATAGAAAAGCATTTCGAAATTCAGCGTCCAGCCAACCGGCAGCAGCGGCAGCGGCCGGTGATCGGCATCCCACGCGGGAATGAACAGGAAAGATGCGGTGACGTGCCAGGGATCGAGTACGGGGTGTGAGGTCAGCGCCGGCAGCGCTAATGTCGCCAGCAGCTTGAGTAGCGTTGCCGCCCAGTAGAGCGGCACGATACGGATCAGCCGGCGCATCAGGAAATCCAGCCACTGTCCGCGACTGCCCCAATGACGATGCGTGGTGACGATCATCACAAAGCCGCTGATAGCGAAGAAGATATCGACGCCAGCCTGACCCGATTCAAATATGCCGAAGCTTTTGTCGAGGCGCTCGTGCACCATTTGTGTGGCGTGGTAATACACCACCAGCATCGCCGCCAGTCCGCGCAGTCCTTGTACACCAATCAACTTGCCAAAGCCTTTGGCATTCGTTTGAGTTGTCATTGATTGCCCCTGTTGCGCATCTCAACTTATCGCGAATCGCGTGCGGTGTTGGTGAGTAGTTGCGCCATGAAGGCTTCGACTTCAGCCGTGTAGCGCGGCTCTTCACCGAGATGCAGATTGATCCCACGGTGTGAGTCGTCCTTTTCGAGCACGGTGGTCGTCACGCCCAGCGTGCGTGCTTTGGCTGCGAACTGGTGGGCTTGCCGGCAGGCACCTTCGCGGCGAGTGGAGCAGACCGCGAGTATCGGCCAGCTCGCGTGCGTCACGGCGAAGAAAGGCGAGGCAGCTTTCCAGTAGTCATGGTCGCTACCGAAGGCATCATCGTAGAGGCGTAGATGACGATGCGTCATGATTTCGACGATGTTGTACGCCGCGCTATCGAGTGCGATAGTGCCGAGCCAGGGTGTGGGGGGATGTTCGACGCCGGCAATCAGGGTCGGTGCTGTTGTCAGCAAAGCGACCAGATGCGCGCCGGCCGAGTGGCCCATGAGGATGAACTTGTTACGGTCGCCACCCCAACCCGCCGCCTTGTCTTGAGCCGTCGCCAGTGCGCGTGCGACATCGCGGGCCTGCTCGATCGGGTCGGTCTGCGGCAGCAGACGGTAGTTGGTCGAGATGACGATAAACCCTTTCGGCACCCAGCGCGCCACCTTGTTCTCGACAACGGCCTTTTCCGACTTGCTGCCGTTTCGCCAGCCGCCGCCGTGCACCATGAAAATGGTAGGCGAATTCTTGTTGCGACCATTGCTGTAGACGTCGAAGCGCTGTCGCGGGTCGCCCCCGTAGGGGACGTCACGCACCACCTGAACGCCGGCCGGTAATGCAGCCGGTGCGTTGTGGACGGCTTCGGCTCCGGTCTCTGCCTCAAGCGTGGACGCTCGGGTTTCTGCTGCAGATGGGGTTTCGGGCTGTGCCTGGCGGTGTGCATGCCGCTCGGCCAGGCGATCACGCAAGGCGCCTGCGTGGAGTTCCTGGCCCGATAGCGTCAGTGTGGCGATGAGGCCAAAGAGTAAGGCTGACAGGAGGTGGCAGCGGCGAGGCATGGCCAGAATCCCTTCTCTTGCAAGATGTTAAACGTCGAATGATACCGGGGGACACGCAATAATCTTGCAAGACCACATCATCCAGATAGGCATAACTCGGTACAATCCGGCACGGTAGATCCTGCTGCAATCCTGTCTTGATCCTGTCGCACTCAGGAACATCCGGGAACCGGCATAAGACACGACCGTCTGGATAACTGACATGGAGGGCTTTGTATGTTCGGCAGAAAAGCAAAACGGGAGTTGAGTGCGGCGCTCGAAGAGAACGCCGCCATGCATCGCCGTCTGCAAGGTCTTGATACCCAGCTGGCAGATATGCAACGCCGCCTGGATGAAGCGGAAGGCGGCAGGACGCAATTAAAGACTCGTTTGTTCCTGTTCGAGGGTGTGACGGGAAATCTGCCGCGTTTCGCAGAGTCGCTCGAAGGCATGCACCAGTCCTTCGCCAGTCTTACCGAACGGCTCAATGAAGACAAGGCGGCGGCACTGACCACCGCCAATGAATCAAACAACAATCGCGGAACGCTGCAGAAGATCGCCGATAATCTGCAGGCCATGTTCGAGCGCATTACGGCCGCGGGCCACAGCGTCGAGGGGCTTTCGAAGCGCGCTGGCGAAATCGGCGGCATCGTCCAGCTGATCCGTGAAATTGCCGAACAGACTAATCTGCTGGCGCTGAATGCGGCCATCGAGGCGGCGCGTGCGGGCGAGACCGGACGTGGCTTTGCCGTGGTGGCCGACGAAGTCCGTAAGCTCGCCGAGCGTACCGCCAAGGCGACGGCTGAAATCGGTGGCCTCGTCAGTGGCATCCAGGATGAGACTGGCAAAGCGCGCGAGATCATGGAACTCGGTGCCGGCGATGCCGCCAGTCAAAGCGCTGAGAGCGGCGTCGCCGTGGTCGGCATGCAACACCTGCTCGACATTTCCAACACCATGCAGGACAGCATCGCGACTTCGGCGCATCTGGCCAATGTCGAGCTGGCCAATATCCAGGAGCTGGCACTGAAGCTCGAGGTCTACAAAGTGTTGCTTGGCCTCTCCAATCTCAGGGCGGAAGATGTGCCGACCGAGATGCAATGTCGCCTCGGCCGCTGGTATTACGAGGGCGAGGGCCGTACCGAGTTTTCACGCACCCCTGGTTTCCGCGAGATGGAGCAGCCGCATAAGGCCGTTCACGACTATGCCCGACGTGCCATCCAGTGTCATCGCGACGGCGACATCAGCGGTGCGCTCGAAGCGCTGACGCATATGGAAGAATCTAACCTTGTCGTGATGCACGGCCTGGAGCGCATGCTTGGCTATAAAGTGAATCAAGCCGCCAACGCCGTGACTTGAGATCACCGGGCGCCGCCGCAACAGGCGGCGCGGTGATGGAACGGTTTACAAGAGCGGACTCTTCTCCAGCACTGGGTTGAGTGCCAGCGCCAGAATCAGAGTCCGAGCCTGGCCCACATTTCATCGACACGCTGCTTCACCGCCGTATCCATGACAATGGGTCGGCCCCATTCACGCGTCGTCTCACCCGCCCACTTGTTGGTGGCGTCGATGCCCATCTTGCTGCCGAGGCTGGCGGTGGGCGAGGCGAAATCGAGATAGTCGATTGGCGTATTCTCAGCGATCAGCGTATCGCGCGCTGCATCGACACGCGTCGTCATTGCCCAGATCACATCCTTCCAGTCGCGAATGTCGACATCGTCGTCGGTGACGATGATGAACTTGGTGTACATGAACTGACGTAGAAAACTCCAAATGCCGAACATCACCCGTTTGGCATGGCCGGGGTACTGCTTCTTGATGCTGACTACGGCCAAGCGGTAGGAGCAGCCTTCCGGCGGTAGATAGAAGTCGACGATCTCGGGAAACTGCTTCTGCAGCAGCGGTACGAACACCTCGTTGAGTGCCACGCCGAGCATCGCCGGTTCATCGGGCGGCTTGCCGGTGTAGGTGCTGTGATAGATCGGATTGCGGCGCATGGTGATGCGCTCGATGGTGAATACCGGAAACGGCGCCTGCTCGTTGTAGTAGCCGGTGTGATCGCCATACGGGCCTTCCAGCGCCGTTTCGTCGGGATGAATCGCACCTTCGAGGACGATCTCTGCGGAGGCCGGCACTTGCAGATCGGAGCCGATGCACTTCACCAACTCTGTTTTTGCGCCGCGCAGGAGACCTGCGAACTGGTATTCCGAAAGCGTATCCGGTACGGGCGTCACGGCACCGAGCACCGTCGCCGGATCGGCGCCGATCAC